>CANRAB010000059.1 GCA_947628475.1 uncultured Clostridia bacterium | reverse complement strand
CTCCTTTTGGAGTAACTTTACCTACTAATATATCTCCTGGTCTTACTTCTGCACCTATTCTAATTATTCCTCTATCGTCTAGGTCTCTTAAACTGTCTTCACCTATGTTTGGAATATCTCTTGTAATTTCTTCTGCACCTAGTTTTGTGTCTCTACATTCACAGTCATATTCTTCAATGTGTATTGATGTGTATACATCTTCTTTTACAAGTCTTTCACTTAATAATATAGCATCCTCGTAGTTATAACCTTCCCAAGTTGTGAAAGCTATAAGAACATTTTTTCCTAATGCCATTTCACCATTTTGTGTAGATGGTCCATCTGCTATAACATCGTTTGCATTTACTATTTCGCCTTTTCTTACTATTGGCTTTTGGTTGATACATGTACCACCATTTGTTCTTTTAAATTTACGTAGTTTATATGTATCAATTCCTGATTTTGTTTTTATTGTAATTTCGTCTCCTGTTACTTTTTGAACTGTACCTCCATTTTTTGCAACAACTGTTGTTCCAGAATCTTTTGCTGCTCTATATTCAATACCTGTTCCAACTATTGGTGAATCTGTAATCATTAGAGGAACTGCTTGACGTTGCATGTTGGCACCCATTAATGCACGGTTTGCATCATCGTGCTCTAAGAATGGTATCATGGCTGCACCAACTGAAACTAATTGTTTTGGTGATACATCTATAAAGTCTACTTTGTCTGCTTCAACTTCTATAATTTCATCTAAATATCTAACTTTTATTTTTTTGTTTATGAATCTTCCTTCTTTATCCATTGGCTCTGTTGCTTGAGCTATTACATATTCATCTTCTTCATCTGCTGTCATATAAATTACTTCGTCTGTAACTTTATGTGTTACTGGATCTATTTTTCTATATGGTGTTTCTACAAATCCATATTCATTTATTATGGCAAATGTTGAAAGTGCTGATATAAGTCCTATGTTTGGTCCTTCTGGAGATTCTATTGGGCATAATCTTCCGTAGTGTGTGTAGTGAACGTCACGTACTTCAAATCCTGCTCTTTCTCTTGATAAACCACCAGGTCCTAAGGCTGATATTCTTCTTTTATGTGTTAATTCTGATAATGGGTTTGTCTGATCCATAAATTGTGATAATTGTGAGCTTCCAAAGAATTCTCTAATTGATGATGTTATTGGTTTTGTGTTTATTAATGTTTGTGGTGTAACAACATCTAAGTCTTGTATTGTCATTCTTTCTCTTACAACTCTTTCTAGTCTTGTTAAACCAATTCTAAATTGATTTTGTAGTAATTCACCAACACATCTAATACGTCTATTTCCTAAATGGTCTATGTCATCTACATTTCCTAGACCATGTTGTAAGTTTAAAAGGTAACTTATTGAAGCTATCATATCTTCTGTTACAATATTTTTAGGTACTAGTTCTTCTTTTCTTTCATTTATAACTTTTACTAAGTCTTTTTCTTCTGTTGTATCTAATATGTTTTTAAGAACTGCATAATTAACTTTTTCTTTTATGTTTATTTCATCACTATCAACATAAGCTTTTAAGTTAACTGTACCATTTCCTATTATTCTTACTTTTTTATCATTAACTTTTACATCTACAATGTTTATACCTGAGTTTTGTATTTCTTCTGCAACTTCTTTTGAAATTACATTATCTTTCTCTACAAAAACTTCGCCTGTTTCTGCATTTAAAATATCATCAAAAGCTACTTTATTTGCTATTCTTGATGCTAAGTCTAATTTTTTATTATATTTATATCTTCCTACTTTTGCTAAATCATATCTTCTTGGGTCAAAGAATAAGTTGTTAAATAATGTTCTGGCAGCATCAACTGTTGGAAGTTCTCCTGGTCTTAATTTTTTATATATTTCTATAAGAGCTTCCTCGTTTGTTTTAGTTGTGTCTTTTGCAAGTGTAGCAATTATTTTATCTTCATCACCAAATAGACTTGTTATCTGCTCGTCTGTAACTAGTCCGATTGCTCTTAATAAAGTAGTAACTGGAAGTTTTCTTGTTCTATCTATTCTTACATAGAAAACGTCATTTCCATCTGTTTCATATTCTAGCCATGCTCCTCTAATTGGCATAACTGTAGCCTTGTACAATTTCTTTCCTGTTTTATCATAGTCTGATTCATAGTAACAGCCTGGTGATCTAACTAACTGACTTACTACAACTCTTTCTGCACCGTTTATTACAAATGTTCCACTATCTGTCATTAATGGAAAATCGCCTAAATAAATTTCCTGCTCTTTTATTTCTCCTGTTTCACGATTTATTAACCTTACTTTTACATGTAATCTTGTTGAATATGTAGTGTCTCTTTCTTTTGCTTCTTCTAGTGAGTATTTAGTTTCTTCTTCCATATAGTAGTCAAAAAATTCTAGAACTAAATTTCCTGTGTAATCTTCTATAGGTGAAATGTCTCTTAAGACTTCGCCTAATCCTTCTTTTACAAACCAATCGTAAGAGTCTTTTTGAACTTGAATAAGATTTGGTATATCAATAAAGTCTCCTATTTTTGCAAATGTTTTTCTTGTTGTTTTTTCGTAGTTAATGTCTGTTAACAAATCAATCAACCCTTTCTTTTTAATAAATAGAGCAGTTAGGCTTAAATTTTGAAATTTTATCTCTAATTTCTAATTTATAACCTATATATATTAAAGAAAGTCCCTCTTAATTTTAAGTGTATTATCAATTTAAAAATTTACTGCTCTACATAATTTTTAAGTTGATACCTTTACTTAAAATTAATTCCTCTTTCTTAAACATTTCATTTGCTAAAAAATGGTAATTCTTAATAACGCAACAAAAAAGTGTAGTAATATTGCTATTTTTAGCCATTTTAAGACATTTCTACACTTTTTATTTAATTCTAATTTTTATTAACTTTTAATAACATTTTTCACTTTTACAAAATCACCATTTCTTAAAAAGAGTTTACATATTTTTTATCTTCACGAAAAATATGTGCTTTATTATAATACCATATTTTGCTAATGCTTGTCAAGGGTTTTAAAAGATTTTTTCATTTATTTTAGTTTAAATATTCCTGCTTTTATTTTTATTCCTTGCTCTTTAAATTTTATCTCATGTTCTGTTTCTATGTTATTCCAAAAATCCGGTTCTTCATTCAAGTTGTATGTTATTTTTACTGTCTCAAAACCTGCTTTTTTGAAATATTCTAGGCTTTCTTTGAAAAGCCCATCATCATCTGTTTTAAAATATACCTCACCATTTTGTTTTAAAAATTGCTTGTACTTTTCTAATTGTCTTATATGCGTTAATCTCCTCTTTTTATGTCTTGGCTTTGGCCATGGATTACAAAAGTTTATGTAAATTCTTTCTACTTCATCTTCTTTATCTAATATGTTATTTATCTCCTCTACATCATATCGTGTAAGCAATATATTTGTAATTTCTTTTCCATTAAATTCTTCTATTATATTTCTATTTGCTACTCCTAGCATTGCATCAATTAAATCTACTGCAATATAGTTTATTTTAGTATTTTGCAAAGCTGCTTTTTTTACAAAATATCCTTTTCCACATCCTAATTCTAAATGTATTGGACTATTTGGATTTTTAAAATGTTCTTTCCATTTTCCTTTACATTCTTCTGGATTTTTTACATAAAATTTGCTTTCTTCTAATTCTTCCTTTGCCCAAGGCTTATTTCTAATTCTCATTTTGCTCCTCTATTTTCATGTTTTTGTTACATAGATTTATAATTTCATTTGTTAACCTTATTGCTTCATTCATTTCTTTCTTATCTGGTATATATAATACACCTTCTTTCAACGCTTCATGAATGACTGTTCCCGTAACATTTTCATACCTACTTATCATCTTTTCTGTTCTTACTAATATATCTACATCTATTAAATGACTAGCCATTTTTTTCCTTATATCACATTCTATTTTTCTTATTTCTTGCATTTCAAATTTATCATCAACAATAACCAAAACATCATAATCGCTGTCCTCCCTATTTTTCCCTGTTGCACGTGAACCAAATAATATGATTTTTTTATATTCTACATTTTTCAATGCATCTAATAATATTTTTTTTATATTATCACTCATTAATAATCTCCTTTATTCAATTTTATTATATTATAATTTATATTTTCTTTTTTTGCAATTGATTTTTGAATTATTTTATAGTATATTATTTTTAGTTTATAGTATAATTTCTATTATAAAAAAATAGAAATATAACATAATAGTAACATATTTAAAAGAAAATATATTTGTTCTACATTAGAAAGGATTGATAATTTTATGAATTTGAATGATGCCATTAAAATTGCGAAAGAAGTGCGAAAAAACGCATATGTGCCATATTCAAATTACACAGTTGGTGCTGCTTTAGTTACTAAGTCTGGTAAAATTTATTCTGGTTGTAATATTGAAAACGGTGGAATAATGTCTATATGTGCTGAAAGAGTTGCTTTTACAAAAGCTCTATCTGAAGGTGAAAAAGATTTTGACTATATTGTTATCTGTGGTGGTAAAGGCCCAGACTTTATAGATAATAATTGCACTCCTTGTGGCTATTGTAGACAATTTATGAGTGAATTCGTAGATAAGGATTTTAAAATTTATCTACTTAAAGATAATGATGAGGCAGAGGAGTTTTCAATTACCGAACTGCTACCCCATTCTTTTAAAATTTAATCTTAATTTTTTTACAATTTTTTCTTGACTTTTATTGAAAAATATTAGATAATTAGTATGTTCTTAATTGCGAAAATTCGTTTAAGAACATATTTTATTTTAGGATGTGATTTTTATGTCAAAAGCACAAGTAGTTTTAGGTACGTTTTATGGAGACGAAGGTAAAGGTAAAATCATTGATTATCTATCAAAAGATGCAGATATTGCAGTTAGATGTACTGGCGGAAGCAATGCTGGTCATTCAATTGAAGTTGATGGTAAAAAATTTGCTTTTCACTTAATACCTTCAGGTATTTTTAACAAAGGAACTTTAGCTATTATAGGTAATGGGGTGGTTGTTGACCCTAAAGTGCTAATTGAAGAAATGAACGAATTAGAGGAAAATGGAATTTCAACTGAAAATTTGTACATTAGTGAAAAAGCTCACATTGTTTTTCCTTATCACTGTGAAATGGATAAACTCTTAGAGGAAAATCGTGGAAATAACAAAATAGGTACAACTGCAAGAGGTATTGGTCCTGCTTATTGTGATAAATTTGAGAGATGTGGCATTCGAGCAGAAGATTTAATTAGCGATAACTTTGAAGGACTTTTGACAGTAAACTTAAATAATAAAAATAAAATTTTTGAAATGTATGGTCATCCTACTGTTGATTTAAAACAAACATTAGCAGACTACAAAAAATATGCAGAAATTTTAAAACCACACATTACAGATACTATTACATTACTACATAAGGCATTAGAAAGTGATAAAAAGATTTTATGCGAAGGTGCCCAAGCTTCTCTTTTAGATATTGATTTTGGTAGTTATCCTTTTGTTACGTCTTCTAACCCTTCTATTGGAGGTTTCTGTACTGGTAGTGGAATAAGTGCAAAAGATATTGGTGAAGTTTATGGGGTTTTAAAAGCTTATTCTTCTCGTGTTGGTAGTGGTCCTTATGTTACAGAACAAAATAACGAAATCGGAGATAGAATAAGAGAATTAGGACATGAATATGGTGTAACAACAAAACGTCCTAGAAGATGTGGGTGGCTTGATTTAGTAGCGCTAAAATATGTTGTTAGATTAAATGGTATTACAGGTTTAGCAATCAATCATGTTGATACTATTGGAAAACTAGATAAATTTAAGCTTTGTGTAGCTTATAATCATAATGGAGAAATTACAACAGATTTTTCTACTAATGTTAACTTCTTAAATAATTGTACTGCTGTTTATGAAGATTTTGATGGTAATTTTGGAGATATTAGTAAATGCAAAACAAGAGCAGAATTACCAGAAAATGCAAAAAAATATTTAGCTAGAATTGAAGAATTTGTTGGTGTTCCAATTAAATTCATAGGAACTGGCGCTGGCAGAGAAGCAATGATTGTAGAATAAGATTTTAATCAGATTTTATTGTATATTACAAGAACAACGGAAAGTTTTGTATAAACTTTCCGTTATTCTTTATTGTAAAACAACAAGGTTCTTGGGCACCCACAATCTTTGACTTAAGATGGTGGGTAGGGTTCTATTTCATTGCTTCTTTTATTTTCTTACTATTTAAGTTTGTTCCATAAAAATCTTTTCTTGAGCAACCTGCTCTTCCGCTTCCTGCACATGCACATGCGCAACTGCTAGCACAACTACTATGAGCACATGCACAGCTACTATGAACACAACCTCCACGGAACCCTCCATAATATCCTCCGCCATAAAATCCTCTATGTCTGTAGTAGCCTCCGCCGCCAAAGCCACCAAAAATAGATGAAAAAATGCAGACTATAAATAAAATAATAAATATTACTGTGAATGAGCTACCAAAGTCCGTTTTCTTAGCTGATGTTAAACTTGAAAATGCACTTTTGTCATATTTTACATTTATTGTTAGTTTCTCACCTTTAGACATATCTGTTTTGTTCCATACTAAATAATTATCTTCTGTTTTTTTAGTATCACTTTTCTTTACTTCGTCCTTATTCCACCTAATAGTTAAATTATCTACTCTTGCATTAGTAAACCAAGCTGGAGTAAATTTATACTTACAATTTCCCCATGATACAGTGTATATATATGGTTGGTGTATTGAATATTTAAAAGTAACCTCTTCACCTGCATAATAAGCTTTATAAAAATCAATTCTTACAAAAGAGCCATTATACTTACTTATGCTTTTTATATTACTGCTAAGTGCTGTTTCTGTATCAAAATACTCATTTGGTGTTCCTATTTGCACCCATGTTAATGGTCCTTCAGTTGTAGAATCAATAACTCTCCAAGTTATCTCATAAGTTATATCTAATGAACCATCATACATTCTTGGATCTACAGTTACTACATAATTTTCAATTCTATCTAAATCGGCAGCATAAGTCTTTGTACTTATACCTAATATCATAAAAATTATGAATATTAAAACTAATAATATATATTTTCTTTTCATCTCCTAGCAACCTCCTTTTAAAGGACATATACCAGTACATTTAGCAGAAAATTCTCTTTGTTTTTTACATTTAGGATTATTCCAAATTTTCTCCCATTTTGTTGTTAACATATTTCCAAGTCCTGCATCTTCTCCAAGCCAACTTTGGCATGGTACAACTTCTCCATCTGGAGCTATTGCCATATTACTTAAACATGCTCCACAACTTGGAACATCTAATCCCAATTCTCTAATCTTATCTTCTTTAAGCCACCCTGGAGATGTGAAACTTATTTCCATTAAATTTGCCTTTGTATATTCGCACGCTTCTTTTAAAATATTATACAATTCTTCTTCTGAAAGTTGAGTACTCTTTGATTTTTCTGTTTTTGCATTTCCTGTAATTATCAATCCAGAACATGTTACATATTTTACACCTAAAGAGTGTAAAAATTTTAATGTTTCTACATAGTTTTTATTAATTAAGCAAAGTGGTGTATTAATACTTAAAGGTAGACCTACTTTTATTGCATTTTTTATACCTTCAACTGTTTTTTCAAAGTTCTTTGCTCCAACTAGTTTATTGTGTTCTTCTTCATTACTTGAATAGAATGTAATTTGAACACTATCTAAGCTTGCATCGCATAACTTTTTACACAATTCTTCAGTTAATAAAACACCATTTGTGTTTAGTCTTGTTATAAACCATTTTGCATAATCTATAAGTTCTACTAAATCTTTTCTTTTTGTTGGTTCTCCTCCTGTAAATGTTAGTTGCGGAATACATACTTCCCTACATTTATCAATAACTTTCTTCCATTCTTCTGTTGATAACTCTTTTTTATCTGCATAGTTTTGACCTGCTGCATAACAGTGTATACATTTTTGGTTACAATTCCATTTACCGTCTTTTGTCATACTACTTACCATTAAATCCATTCTATGTGGTGCTTTCATTTTATTTGCATATTTCCCAATAGATAGTTGACCTATTTTTTCCTTAGGTTCTCTTCCTTCTGCTATATCTATAAATACAGATAATATTTTATTTAGGTCCTCTTTTAATGTTATTCTTCCTGGTTTTTTATATATTTCTAATGCTTTATTTACTGTTGCAGTTACTATTTTTTCTA
>CANRAB010000058.1 GCA_947628475.1 uncultured Clostridia bacterium | reverse complement strand
GTAACCTATTTCTTCTGCAGCTTTTATGCCATCTTTTATTTTTGTTACTGCCATTCCCCTTGGTTGTGGTATATTTAGTTTTTGCATAACTTTTTCAAAACTATCTCTGTTTTCTGCTTTTTCTATTGCTTCAAAATCTGTTCCTATAATTTTAACTCCACGTTTCATTAATCCTTCTGCTAAATTTATTGCTGTTTGTCCACCAAGTGAAGCTATAACTCCTTCTGGTTTTTCTAAGTTTATAACATTCATAACATCTTCTATTGTTAGTGGCTCAAAATATAGTTTATCACTTGTTGTATAATCTGTTGATACAGTTTCTGGGTTATTATTTATAATTATTGCTTCATATCCATTTGCCTTTATAGTTTTAATCGCATGAACTGTTGAATAGTCGAACTCTACACCTTGTCCTATCCTAATTGGTCCTGAACCTAAAACTATTATTTTCTTATTCTTACTTACAATTGATTCATTTTCATCTTCATAAGTAGAATAGAAATATGGAACATAACTTTCAAACTCACTACTACATGTATCTATCATCTTATATACTGGATATATTTTATTTTCTTGTCTTAAATTATATATATCTGTTTCATCTTTATCCCACAATTTAGCAATGTATTTATCACTAAAGCCTATTCTTTTTGCTTCCTTCAAAACATCTATGTTCATAATATTTTCTTTTAGTTCTTGTTCAAAGTTAACTATTTTCTTTATCTTGTCTAAGAATAACATATCTATTTTAGTTGCATTATTTATAAGTCCTGGATCTGTTCCCCTTCTTAGTAATTCTGCTATGGCAAATATTCGTTCGTCTGTTCCTAGTTTTATATATTCCATTAATTCTTCTTGTGTTTTACTGCTAAATTTATCCATATATAAATGGCATACACCAATTTCTAATGACCTTACTGCTTTTAGCAAGCTTTCCTCTATTGTTCTTCCTATGCTCATTACTTCTCCTGTGGCTTTCATCTGTGTACTTAACACATTTGAAGCATCACTAAATTTATCAAATGGAAATCTTGGCATTTTTGTAACAATATAGTCTAGGGCTGGTTCAAAACTTGCTGGTGTATTTGCTATTTGTATTTCATCTAAAGTCATTCCTATTGCTATTTTTGTAGATACTCTTGCTATTGGGTAACCACTTGCTTTAGAAGCTAAGGCAGATGAACGAGATACCCTTGGATTTACTTCTATTATATAATACTTAAATGAGTGTGGGTCTAATGCAAATTGAACATTGCAACCACCCTCTATTTTTAATGCTCGTATTATTTTTAAACTGCTATCTCTTAATAATTGATATTCCTTATTTGTAAGTGTTTGGCTAGGAGCAACTACAATTGAATCTCCTGTATGTATTCCCACTGGGTCTATATTTTCCATGTTACATATTGTGATTGCTGTATCATTTTTATCTCTTATTACTTCGTACTCTATTTCCTTATATCCCTTAATACTTTTTTCTACTAAAACTTGTCTTACTGGTGAAAGCTTTAAAGCGTTTTTCATTATTTCTTTAAGTTCGTCTTCATTATTTGCAAATCCTCCACCTGTTCCTCCTAGAGTAAATGCAGGTCTTAATACTACTGGATATCCTATCTTTTCAGCCGCTTCTATTCCTTCTTCTATTGAATGTGCAATTATAGATTCTAGTACTGGCTCTCCAATTTCTTCACATAATTTTTTAAACTTTTCTCTATCTTCTGCTTTTGCAATACTTTCTGCCGATGTTCCAAGCATTTCTACTTGACATTCTTGCAAAACTCCTTTTTCTTTTAATTGCATTGCTAAATTTAATCCTGTTTGTCCACCCATACTTGGTATTATTGCATCTGGTCTTTCATATCTTAGAATTTTTGCAACATACTCTAAAGTAAGTGGTTCCATATATACCTTATCTGCAATCTTAACATCTGTCATTATTGTTGCTGGATTAGAATTTACAAGTATTACTTTATATCCTTCTTCCTTTAGTGCCAAACAACTTTGTGTTCCTGCATAATCAAATTCTGCTGCTTGACCTATTACTATTGGTCCTGAACCTATTACTAATACTTTTTTTATATCTTCTCTCTTTGGCATTTTATTCTTCTCCTTTCATAAGGTTTATGAATTTATCAAATAAATATGTACTATCTTGTGGACCTGGTGCACTTTCTGGATGATATTGCACACTAAATATTCTATCTTTTTTGTTTTCTACCCCTTCTATTGTTTTATCTAATAAGTTTATGTGTGTTACTTCTAATTTTGTTTTTTTAAGTGATGCTTCATCAACTGCATATCCGTGATTTTGGCTTGTTATTTCTATTTTCCCTGTACTTAAATTTTTAACAGGATGGTTTCCACCTCTATGTCCAAATTTAAGTTTATATGTTTTTGCTCCGTATGCTAAACTTATTAATTGATGTCCTAAACATATTCCAAATATAGGGTATTTTCCTTTTATCTTCTTTATTAATTCTATTGTTTCTGTTACATCTTCAGGGTTTCCTGGTCCATTTGAGAAAAATACTCCATCTGGCTTTAAACTTTCTATTTCTTCTGCTGTTACATTATATGGTACTACTGTAACATTACATTCTTTTTTATTTAGGCTTCTTACTATATTTAATTTTATTCCACAATCTACTGCAACAACATTATATTTTGGATTCGCCGTTCTTGAATACCATTTCTTTTTAGAACTTACTTTTGATACTGCATCTGTTGGTATGTTATATTCTTTTACTCTTTTTATTGCATCTTCTAAATTTGTATCTGCATCTGTTATTAATACTTTTCTGCTTCCAAAGTCTCTTATACTTCTTGTTAATTTTCTAGTATCTATTCCTTGTATTGCAGGAATGTTATTTTCTTCTAATATTTCAGATAGTGTTTTTGTGTATCTAAAATTACTTGGCTGGTCGTTATACTCTCTTACAATCATTCCACCTATTGTAGGCTGTTTTGTTTCATAATCTTCATCTGTTATTCCATAATTTCCTATTAGTGGATATGTCATAACTACCATTTGATATGTGTATGAAGGGTCTGAAATAATTTCTTGGTACCCTACCATTGATGTATTAAACACTAGCTCGCAAATTGATTCTTTCTTTGCGCCAAAGCCATATCCATAATATTCTGTTCCATCTTCTAATACAATTTTTCTGTCGCATTTTTTTAACATTTTTCTCAATTCCTTTCTTACATAAAAAAAGAATTAATTAATAATAAATACTAATTAATTCCTTTTATATGAAATATTAAATAAATTAAAAATAAAATTTCTTATGTCAACGAAAAATGAAACAATAATAGAAATGAAGTTTTTGTGTACTTTTTTTCTATTATTTTTAAGTAAATTACTCATCTTCATTTTTCTATCCTTCCTCTTAAATTTTCATCTTAACTAGGATACCATTTTTCGACATTCTTGTCAAGCAATTTTCAATAATTTTTTTTATTTCTGTAAATTTGTGCATATTTTTTATTATATTTCAAATAATAGTTTTGAACATAATTAGTTAAAGGAGGTAAGATTTTGAAAGCAACTGGAGTAGTTAGAAGAATTGATGATTTAGGTAGAATTGTTATTCCTAAAGAAATTAGAAGAACTCTTCATATAAAAGAAGGGGATCCTCTTGAGATTTTTACAGATAAAGAAGGAGAAATTATTTTAAAGAAATATTCACCTATTGGCGAACTTTCTGAATTTGCCACTGGTTACGCAGAAACTCTTTCTAAAACAACCGGACATATTGCATGTATTACTGATAAAGATACAGTTATTGCTGTTTCTGGCGGTTCTAAAAAAGAATTTTTAGAACAAGCTTTAAGTCCTGAGTTGGAAAAAGTTATTGAAAACAAAGAAATATATACAAGTAAAGAAAATAACGAAATCGCTTTACCTATTACTCAAAATGATAATAAGGAAAGAAGATATAACTCTCAAGTTATTTATCCTATTATTGCTGACGGAGATGTTATAGGAAGTGTTATTTTACTTTCTAAAGAACAAAATACTAAGATGGGAGATACTGAACTTAAAGTAGTTCAATCTGCTGCTGGTTTCTTAAGTAGCCAAATGGATGTTTAAAAAATTAGACCTTAGCAAAATATGTTAAGGTCTAATTTTTTACTTTTCTAGTATTATTGTTACCGGTCCGTCATTTAATAATTCAACTTTCATGTGTGCACCAAAAATGCCACACTCTACATTTTTTACTTCGTTCTTACATTTTTCCTTAAAATATTCATATAACTCATTTGCTTTTTCTGGAGAAGCGGCATTCACAAAACTTGGTCTATTTCCTTTTTGACAGTCTGCATATAATGTAAACTGTGATACAACCAGTATTTCTCCATCTATATCTTTAACAGATAAATTCATTTTATCATTTTTATCCATAAATATTCTAAGTTTACATATTTTTTGTACCATTTCATCTGCAATTTTTTCTGTATCTTCTGGTCCTACTCCTAATAAAATTAATAAACCTTTACCTATTTTACCTGTTACCTTTCCATCTACTGTTACACTTGCATTACTTACTCTTTGTACTACTGCTTTCAAACTAACTTCATTCCTTTCTTTATGTAACCTTTTCATTTTTTAGTACCTAAATTATTAAACTATTGTTTTTAATAATTCATCATTGCTTTTCATACTAAGCATTGCTGGCGGTATATCTAAAACTGTTCTTGCTCCGCTTTCACCTTTTTTATACAATCTGTATGCTGCCCTTGCATACGCTAAAAGTACACTTGCTGTAAATTCTGGATTTGATTCTAACTTTAATGAATATTCAATTATTTGTTTTGTTCCATTTTCTTTTCCTGTATTTCCACTTCTAATTACAAATCCACCATGTGGCATTCCGCTATGATTTTTCTTTAACTCTTCTTCTGTTATAAAATGAACGACTGTATCATAGTCTGAAAAATAATTAGGCATTGTTTTTATTTCTTGCTCAACTTTTTTACTATCTGCTCCCTCTTCTAGAACAACAAAACATTCTCTTAAATGCTTTTCCCTAGTTGTTAATTCTGGATTTTTTCCTGCTCTTACAGCTTCCACAGCCTTTTCAATTGGAATTGTATATTGTACTGCATTTTTTACTCCATTTATTCTTCTTATTACATCTGAATGACCTTGACTTACACCTTTACCCCAAAATGTATATGTATTTCCCTCTGGTAATATTGTCTCTGCATATAGTCTATTTAATGAGAATAAGCCCGGATCCCATCCAACTGATATTATAGAAATTTTATTTCCCTTTTTTGCTTTCTCGTTTACTTTTGCAAAATATTCTGGAACCTTTGCATGTGTGTCAAAACTGTCTATTATATTAAACATCTCTGCATACCTTGGTCCTTGCTCTGGTAAATCTGTTGCAGAACCACCGCAAAGGATCATAACATCTATTTTATCTTTCCACTGCTCTACATCTGCTACACTAACTACTTGCACATTTGTATAAGTTTTTACGCTCTCTGGATTTCTTCTTGTAAATACTGCTACAAGTTCCATATCTGAATTTTGTTTTATTCCAAGTTCTACTCCTCTCCCTAAATTTCCATAACCTAAAATGCCTACTTTAACCATAAAACCCATCCTTTCATTTTTATATTTTTACTTTAATACTATAAAATTCTTTTAACTTTGATTTTATACATAAAAAATAAAATTAATTTACCTTATACTCAATGTCCTCCATAAATTCAAATAATTCTTTAACTGCTTTTAAAGTAACTATTTGTTTTCGTGGATGTGGACCTTTTTCATCTTTATTTACTAATTCTCGTGAATAACAATTCTTATCTAGCTTTGTTAATAAATATCTTTTATTCATATAAGTATAGTATATTTGGTAACCTTCATTTAATTCCTTCCATAATCTTTCAAATGTATATTCTTCCATTTAATTAATTCCTTGTATAACATATTTAGGTTTTTAATAAGGTTACCTATAAACCTTTATAATTAGCTATTCGTTCTTTCTTCATTTTTTATGTTGATCATCTCTTCAAATTCATGTTCAGAAATAACTGGTATTCCAAGGCTTTGAGCTTTTGTTAACTTACTTCCTGCTTCTTCTCCTGCTAAAACATAAGATGTTTTCTTAGATACAGATGTAGAAACTTTACCTCCAAATTTTTCAATAATTTCTCCTGCCTCATCTCTAGTATATCTCTCTAAAGTTCCTGTTAATACAAATGTTTTTCCTAAAAATCTATTGTCTGCATCTTCCTCTTCCTGTAAAACCATATTTACACCTGCTGCTCGTAATTTCTTAAGTAAATCTTTTGTTTGATCTTGTAAAAAGAATTCTCGTACACTATTTGCTGTTATTTTTCCTATGTCTTCTACAAATGTTAATGTTCCGTAACTCGCTTTTGAAAGAGCATCCATAGTTTTAAACCTTTTTGCTAAAATCTTTGCAGATTTTGTTCCTACCTGTTCTATTCCAAGAGCATTTATCAATCTATCCAAATTATTATTTTTACTTGCATTTATTGCATTTATTAATTTTTCTGCAAATTTCTTACCATCTTTTTTAAGACTTGCAATATCTTGTTGTTTTAAATAGTATATATCTGTAATATTTGATATAAGTCCCTTATCCATTAATTGTTCTATTACTTTTTCTCCTAAACCTTCTATATTCATTCCTTCTTTTGAAGCAAAATGAACTATATTTCTTAAGTTCCTTGCTGGACATTCTATTCCTATACATTTTGTAACTGCTTGTCCCGGAACACGTATTACTTGTCCTCCACATATTGGGCAAGTTGTAGGCATTATAAATTCTCTTTCTTCTCCTGTTCTTTTTTCTGGAAGAGATTTTACAACTTCTGGTATTACATCTCCTGCTTTTTGAATTATTACTCTATCTCCTATTTTTAAATCTTTTTCTCTTACAAAATCTTCATTATGCAATGTTGTTTTTGAAATTTTTGAACCTGCAACTACAACTGGTTCTAGTATCGCCATTGGGGTTAATGCACCTGTTCTACCAACTTGGCATACAATATCCTTTAAGGTTGTTTCTTTTTGTTCTGGTGGGTATTTGTATGCAACTGCCCATTTAGGTGTTTTAAAAGTTGTTCCTATTTTTTTTCTTAACTCTAAATTATCAACTTTTACAACTGCTCCATCTATTCCAAAGTTTAAATTTTCTCTTTCATTTCCTATTTTTTCTATCGCATTTTTTACTTTTCTTAATGTATCACATGGAATTATTACAGGATTTATATTAAATCCTATTTTTTTTAGGTATTGCAACGATTCATAGTGCGATGTAAAGTTTTTTTCTTCACATTTTTGCACATTGAAGATAAATATATCTAATGGTCTTTCAGCAGCAATTTTACTATCTAATTGACGTAATGAACCTGCGGCTAAATTTCTTGCATTAGCAAACTTCTCCTCATCATCTAATTTATCATTTAATTTTTCAAAATCTTCTTTTCCTATAAAAACTTCTCCACGAACAATTATATCTATTGGTTCTTTTAATTTTTTAGGTATGTTTTTTATAGTCTTTAAATTTTCTGTAACATCTTCACCTACTTGTCCATTTCCTCTAGTTGCTCCTCGTACAAACTCACCCTTTTTATATTCTAAGCTTACAGATAAACCATCTATTTTCGTTTCTACTACATATGTTACATTTGCATCTTCTTTACTCATTTTTATACCAAACTCTTGCACTTCTTCAAATGAAAATACATCTTGCAAACTTTGTAGAGGAACTTCATGTTCTACTTTTGCAAATCCTTCTTTTACAGTTCCTCCAACTTTTTGAGTTAATGAATTTTTAGATATAAACTCTGGAAACTCTTTTTCCAACGCTTTTAACTCATTCATTAACATATCATATTCAAAATCACTTATTTCTGGACTATCTTCATCATAATATTTTGTAGCATAATATCCGAGTTAATTTATTTAACTCATCTATTCTTTTTTTTGCTTCTTCCTTATTCATAAAGTTTATCATTCCCTTCCAATATTTTTTCTTAAGTTTTCTATTTCTTCCATACTTAGTCCTGTTACTCTACTTATAATATTCTCATCTATATTTTCTTTTAATAGATTTTTTGCTATTTCTATTTTGCTGTTATGCTCACCATTTTTCTCTCCCAATCTCATTCCCTGTTCCACTCCTCTTTCTGTTGCTAATGCCATGGCTGATTGTTCATCTCTTATTGCCTTTTCTCTTAATTCTGCTATCCTTCTTAATCTCTCACTTCTACTTACTATCTCTAATTCTTTTACTGCCTCTTTTATTTCTTTATTCTCTCTCGTCGAGTAAACGATTTCCGTTCTTTTCATAATTCGTATTATCTCCTTTTCTCGTTTTATAGTGTGGTACGCGTTA
>CANRAB010000057.1 GCA_947628475.1 uncultured Clostridia bacterium | reverse complement strand
AATTTCAAAATTTACAGCAGAAAAAATATACGCTGAAGCATTAAAATGGGCTCAAAGATATGATAAAGAACTTGAAAAGATGCTTACAGAAGACAAAGATTATGCTATGAGAATTTTAAACATAGAAAGAGGAAATGAGAAGCCAAGAAAAGATATATCAAAATGGTCTGAAATAAAACATTCCATTGAATATATGTATAATGATGTATTTGATAAAAACACAAATTATGAATTTCAAAAAATATCAGATATGAATGAAATAAAAACAATACTTAAAAAATACGTAGAAAAATATTTTGATATCAACTACGATAAACAAACTTGGTTTGATAAAATTAAGGATTTAAGCGAAGAAATGGGTTATGCAAGAGAAGTAAAGCAGTACAAACAAGAACCAGATAAATATAAAGGACATGTTGGAGATATAAGTACAGTTATAAGAGTAGCATTAACAGGAAGATGTAATACACCAGATCTTTATGAAATTATGCAAATTTTAGGTAAAGAAACCATTATAACTAGAATAAATAAAATATGTGAAATTTAAAACTTTGTAATGTTTCTATGAAAAACTAGTTTATTCTAAAGAAGGATTGTGATTATTAATGAAAAACGAAAAAGGAAGAATAAGAATTGGAAGCCTTATAACATTTATAATTCTTATAATTATTTTAATAATATGTTTTAAAATATATAAAATAAATTATTTTAACGGATTTGAAAAAGCTACAGTAAAACAAGAAGGCACAACATTTATTAGAGATTCAAAAGTGAAATATTTAGATAATACTAGTTATAAAATAGAGAATACCGAATATAACGATTCAACATTTTACAAAGAAATAGAAGTAGAGCCTAACACTCCATATAAAATATCTTGTATGGTAAAAACAAAGAACGTAGAGTGTGAAACAGATGGAGAAAATGGAGGAGTGGTCATAGGTTTATTAGATACTACAGAATATTCTGCTCCGATAACAGGTACTAATGATTGGCAACTAATAGAATTTATGTTTAATTCTAGAAATAGAGAAAAAGTAAAAATAAGTTTTAGACTTGGAGGAAATGATACTAACTGCACTGGAACAGCGTGGTTTGCTGAACCTAAACTAGAGCGAGGAATAGATGATAAAACTATAGAATGGAACGTAGGTTGCTTTATAATTAAAAATTTAGATGTAAATATAGACATGCAGCGATATAACTTGAAAACAAATACAGATGACATAACAAATGTAAGACTAAATATGAAAAGGTTTCAAGAAGATTGTTATACATTTTCAAATGGTGCAATGAAAGTAAAGTATGATATTTTAGAAGTAAATACGCCAATAACTACTATTACTTATTCAGAAGAACACGGATATTACATTTCTTATAAAGATGTAAAAGAAGCCATATATGATATAGTAAAAGAAAACCAATACGACCATGTTTTTGTTGTATGTAGAATGGAAGATGAATTAGGGCAAATAAATATTCCAATATATGATAATTGGATTGGATTAGGTGGTATGGATTTGTATGGCATAGGATACTCGTTAATTAGAATTAATAGAAATGGAAACCTTTATACATATAAATATGGAATAACTAATCAAGTTCCAGAAGAAGTCTATATACATGAATTTTTACATACTTTAGAAAGAAATATGCGGAGATAATGGATTTGAAGTACCAGAATTACATTCTTATGAACAGTATGGTTATACAGAGAAAAGCAGAGAAGGTTTAAAAGAATGGTACATAGATTATATGAGAGGCAACATATATGACAAGTCAACAGGGAAATATGTAGGACTTAATGACTTTGTTTATACTACACAACCAGTTAACAACGCAGATTTTAAATATTCTGTAGAAGAAGAACTGTATGTAGAACCTCAAAATATAATTGAAGAAGTGAAAACAATTTTTGATACACTTGCCAAAAAGTAACTTTATATTTTAGAAAGGAAAATTAATGAATGAAAGTATCAGATTTTTATTATGATTTACCAAAAGAACTTATAGCTCAGCATCCACTTGAAAAAAGAGATGAATCTAGGCTCATGGTCTTAAACAAGTATACAAAACAAATTGAACATAAAACATTTAAAAATGTAATAGATTATTTAGAACCAGGTGATTGCTTAGTAATTAACAATACCAAAGTAATACCAGCCAGATTATATGGTAATATAATAGGCAAAGAAACTTCAAAACCAGTAGAATTTTTATTATTAAAACAGTTAGAAAATAATAACTGGGAAGTAATGGTAAGACCTGGTAAAAAATTAAAAACTGGGACAAAAGTAGACTTTGGAGATGGCTTATTAAAAGGAGAAATACTTGATGTATTGGAAAATGGAGATAGAAAAGTACATTTTGAATATCAAGGAATTTTCAATGAAATATTAGATAAAATTGGACTTATGCCATTACCACCATACATAACAGAAAAGTTAAAAGAAAAAGATAGATATCAAACAGTATATGCTAAATATGATGGTTCTGCTGCTGCACCTACAGCAGGTTTGCATTTTACGCCTGAATTATTAGATAAAATTAAAGAAAAAGGAGTTAAAATAGCTAATGTTACTTTACATGTTGGCATAGGAACATTTAGACCTGTAAAAGTTGAAAACATTGAAGAACACAAAATGCATACAGAACATTTTTACATAAAAAAAGAAGATGCAGATAAAATAAATGAAGCTAAAAAAGAAGGACATAAAATAATAGCAGTTGGAACTACATCTTGTAGAGTACTAGAAACCATAGCAAAGGAAGACGGTACAGTAGAAGAAACTGAAGGAGATACCAGCATATTTATATATCCGGGTTATAAATTCAAATGTATAGATAGGTTAATAACAAACTTTCATTTACCAGAATCAACACTGATAATGCTTGTATCTAGTTTAGCTGGTAAAGACTTTATAATGCAAGCTTATAAAAAAGCGGTTGAAGAAAAATATAGGTTCTTTAGTTTTGGAGATGCAATGCTGATATTATAATATAAATAGTGAAAAATATGCAGGTCATTAAAAGATCTTGCATATTTTTTTACATAAAGAAACTCCCCCCAGCTGTTGCCGAAGGGAGAAAGGAGTGGAATTTTACCTTTCAACCGTCACGAATATGGTTGAAACCACCAGCTCACTGCCGATGGATGAAGGTTGTGTCATCAGGTTTACATTAATTGGTGTACTAGCCGTAAAGAGGTAACCTTCGCAGGTTATTTCTTCTCCTATACCAGATTCCTTTTGCCGGAAAAACCTTACTTCGCAAGGACGGTTGTCCTTCATGGATTTTTCCATGGCATACCCCTTTACAAGGTTTGCTTCTATTGGAAAAGTTTCCAAGAAACTCTCCCAAATTCCAGTTTGTGTTGAAGGGCAAATAATACCAAGACCTACGGCTGTGTATCCCTTCGGTACATAATTGGTTGTCATTATGTGATACTCCTTATTATAATATATGTATCCGGTTGCCCGAATATCTACATATATTTTACCATAATTAACATAAAAATGCAAATTTTACTTTTTATTTATATTAGTTAGTAAATTAAAAATTATTCAAAATAAAAATTTTAAAAACCTTTTAGCTTTTGCTAAAAGGTTTTGGGAGTCGGTAAAATAATTCCAATGTCTAATATGTTTTTCTTCAAATCTAAATATTTTATAATATTTATTTTTTTGAATTTCTTTAAAACATCGTCATCAAATTCTAATTCGTGTAATATGTGCCCCTCTTTCTTGTACAATATTATACAGCATATTACTTCATAATACTGAGCAAGGTGATGAGCTTTTTGGATAGTCTTGCATGCAAATTCTGGATAAGATTCTAAGAAGTCAATGATTAAATCTTCTTGCCGTTCAAGACAGCATACAAGAGGATAATCAGAGGTAATTACTGTATATCCTCTAGGTACGAATAAAAATTCTATATCACGAATGCTCATTTTTTCACTCCCTTATAAGTAATTATTTAGATATACTAAATATTTTATAATTATATCATACTTGACATAAATAAGCAATATTTTCATATAAATAAAATTCTCAATCAATTTTAGTCAGAAGTTCAATAAATATTAACTTATTTTAATAAAAGATTAAATTTAATGCTTTTAAATAGTGAAGAAATGATATATAATATACATCTAAAGAGCAAAACAACTTAGAGATAAATGTCAAGTGTTTTAAATATATTTGAACTTGTAGGAGCATTGAGGAAGGAAAGGATTTTAGAAAATGGAAGAATTAAAAGAATGCAAAATTTGTCCACATAATTGCAGAGTTAACAGATTTGACGGGAAATTAGGCAGATGTAAATTGTCAAACAAAATTAAAATTGCACTAGTATCATTACATAAATTTGAGGAACCATGTATAAGTGGTAAAAATGGTTCTGGAACAGTATTTTTTTCAAATTGTAACTTGAATTGTGTGTTTTGTCAAAATTATGAGATAAGTCAATTAGGAAATGGAAAAGAAATATCAATTGAAGAACTTGCTGATATTTTTCTAAAACAACAGAATAATAGGGCAGAGAATATAAATTTAGTTACCCCTACAATGTATATTTACCATATTGTAGAAGCTATAAAGATTGCAAAAAGCAATGGTTTAAAAATTCCCATCGTATATAATTCAAATGGATATGAAAATGTAGAAGCATTAAAAAAATTAGAAGGATATATAGATATTTATTTGCCAGATTTAAAGTATAGCAATAATGAAATTGCATATAAATATTCTAATATAAAGAACTATTTTGAAAACGCAACTTTAGCAATAAAAGAAATGTATAGGCAAGTAGGAGCACCTATCTTGGATGATAATGGAATGATGAAAAGGGGACTAATGATAAGACATTTAATTTTACCAAATCAATTAGAAAATTCAAAAGGCGTGTTAAAATGGATAAGTAAAAATTTGGATAACTCTGTATATGTAAGTGTTATGGCACAATATTTTCCGACATATAAAGCAAAAGAAATTCCAGAAATTAGTAGAAAGTTAACTAAAGAAGAATATGAAACTATTGAACAATATTTATATTCGCTAAATTTAGATAATGGTTACATACAAGAACTTGGAACACACGAAGAAGAATACTTACCGAATTTTAAAAGCTGGTATGAAAAAAATTAATGCTAAGTATAAATAATATAAAAAAGAATGGAGAGATGTTTAATGAAAGCACTTGTAACAGGAGCATCTTCTGGAATTGGACGAGACATGACGAGATATTTAGTTCGGCTTAGGATATGAGGTATTTGCAGTTGCTCGAGATAAGAAAAAACTTGAAGATTTACAAAATGAATTAGGAGAAAAAGTAAAAATAATTATTGCAGATGTTAGTAACAAAGAAAATTGTATAGAACTTCATAATAATTTGCAAAAAGAAAATATAGATTTATTGATAAATAATGCTGGTTTTGGAATATTTGGTAATTTTACTGAAACAGATTTAGAAAAAGAGTTAAACCTTATAAATACAAATATTACAGCAGTACACATATTAACAAAGTTATTTCTAAAAGATATGGTAGCAAGAAATAATGGTAAGATTTTAAATGTATCTTCAATTGCAGGAAGTTCTCCTGGACCATTAATGGCAGCATATTATTCTTCAAAAGCTTATGTATTAAGATTAACAGAAAGTATATATGAGGAGTTAAAAAAACAAAATTCAAAAGTAACAATTAGTGTATTATGCCCAGGGCCTGTTGCAACTAATTTTAATAATGTAGCAAATGTAAAATTTAGTTTAAAAGCGTTATCTAGTGAATATGTTGCAAAATATGCAATAGATAATACTTTAAAAGGAAAATTAATGATAATACCAGGAATAAAAATAAAAATCTTAAGAATCTTAAGTAAAATATCTCCAGATAAATTAACAATGAAGGTTGTATACAAAAATCAAACAAGGAAAAAGTAATGCAAATTTTGTAAAAGCATTGAAAATTATGTAAATTTATTATATAATATATACATCAATTTTTAAAAAAGGCTGGTAAATCACGATGATTATCAACTTACCTGCAAATTTCCGATACGGAGACAAGGAGTGTATACGAGAAGGAATATTAAAAATCCCTTCTCATGCAGATTTTCGCATGCTCATGTACCAACTAGCAATTGCTAATAAAGGCAAAAAGTGTTGGTACTGTGGAAGAAGATTAGCTCATAGTGAAATAACTATGGACCATCTTTATCCGCAAGATTTAGGAGGTCCAACTATATCAGACAACTTGGTACCAACATGTGGCAAATGTAATAGTAGCAAAAACAATTTTACGGAACAACAATACCAAAAAATGATTCATGTTGATGAAGATACTAAGAAAAAATTACGGAGCATCTATTATCGGCAAAATGAAGAAAGAAAGAAAAAAGGATTTGTTTTGCCTAAAACATGGGTAAAGCAAAAGAAAATCGATACTATATCTTTTTCATTGACAGTAGGAGATGGCTATAGAGGAAAACAGTATAATAGGATTGCAAAATTTTATCGGACTTATCATCATTTCCCTAATCCGGTTATTGTTGATAAGGTCGACCAATTATTGGATGGGTTCCCGCTTCTTATCTATGCTAAAGATAATGGCATAGAAAAAGTTCCAGTTATCAAGCTGGACAACGTAGAGAAAATGTAAAGAAAATGTAGAAACAAGAGGCAGATGCCTCTTGTTTTTTATGTAAATTTGTTATATAATATTGCACATAAAATTCATAGAAAGGCTGGTAATTCAAAATGCTGATGGAATTACCTAAACATTTTAGATATGGCGGAAGAGAATGTATTGAGGACGGAATACTAAAAATTCCATCAACATTTAGTTGGCATGATGTAATATGCCAATTAACACTCTCGCTGAAAGGAAGAAAATGTTGGTATTGCAAGAAAACATTAAAAAATGATGAAGTCACAATGGATCATCTATATCCTCAGGACTTAGGTGGTCCACTCATTACTAACAACTTGGCCCCTAGTTGTCAAATTTGCAACGGGTCAAAAAGCAATATGACTGAAAAAGAATTTCGGCATTGGAGAAAAGCAACCACAGCAAATAAAAAGATTATTGTGAAAGAATGGAAAACAAAGGTTGAAGAATACAAGAAGAAAAAAGGATACTTTATGCATAGAGATTGGGTAAGAATCCGGAGAATTGGTACAATTTTAGTACCATTTCGGCAGGATGAGTCTTACAAAGGAAAGAGATATAACAAAATATCATCTTTCTACAGACAATATGGCCACCTACCATATCCAATTATCATAGACAAAAATAACTTCTTACTGGATGGCTTCTTAGTTTTAATGTTTGCAAGTAATAATAACATTTCAAAAATTCCAACTATAAAGTTGGATAATGTCGAAGCAATTTGGAATAATACTAGTACTAAATAAAGAGGCAAATACCTCTTTATTTATTGCTAATTAAGTGCTTTTTTTTAAATATTTGCATATAATAAATAAGAACATTTTATAAAACTTAAAAAATTTAAAAAGAAAGGAATGAAAAATATGGATTATGAAGAATATATGAGAAGTGTTTTAGGTTATAATCAAACACCTAATAATTTGTATAATACATACAATGATTATTATTATGATATGCAATATTTGAATAATCAAAATAACGTAAATACCGATGTTTTAGACAGTATGTATCCAGAAATATATAGAATAGTATATCCTATGGTATGCAAAGCTTGCACACAAAATAGTCAAAGACAAATAACTAATGACTTAGTTGAGGAAATGACAGAAGAAATTTATTCAAATGTAGAACCAGATGATAGAATAAATCCAAATAATGCACCTGTAAGAACACCTTTAAAAAATGGTGATGTTAGAAACCCAAATGCAAAAGAACCTGAGGTAAGAGGAGAAACAAGACAAAGAAACTTTACGTTAAGAGATTTAATAAAAATATTAATTTTACGAGAATTAGGAAAACCTAATAGACCTCGGACCAAATCCAATGCCACCAAATATGCGTCCACCAAGACCTGAAAGACCAATGCAGCCACCATATAATCCAAGACCTCAATGGAGATTATATTAATTTCAATGTATATTTTTCTCCTTTTAAAAAATAATAATAGAGAAAGGGGAATGTATATATGAAAGTTAAAGAATGTATGTGTAGTCAAGTATCTTGTGTTAACCCTCAAACAACATTAAGTGATGCTGCAAAAGTAATGCAACAGCAACATGTTGGTTGTGTACCAGTTTGCGATACAAACAAAAATATTGTTGGTTTAATTACAGACAGGGATATAGTTTTAAGAGGAGTAGCTTGTAGCAAAGATACAAATACAACACCTGTTAGTGAAATAATGACAACACAGGTATATACAATAACACCTGATGCAGAAGTAACAGAGGCAAGCCAAATAATGTGTAATTGCCAAGTAAAAAGAGTTCCTGTAATTGAAAATAACTCAATAGTTGGTATGATAACTTTAGGAGATTTAGCAAATAATCAAAGTGTACAGGGACAGCAAGTATATCAAACAGTAGAAGGAATCTGCAAATGTGGAAATAATGCTCAAAATAATGAGTAGTTT
>CANRAB010000056.1 GCA_947628475.1 uncultured Clostridia bacterium | reverse complement strand
ACTAGCAAAATTAACTAATAATGAGAATATAGAATATTCAATAAAATGTAAAAAATTTAATAGTGGAAAGATATTTGATTGATAGAGGTGTATCAAATGTTAAGTAAAGAAGAAATAGAAAAAGCAAAAGAAATAATGAAGCCATTCTCAACAGGAGATTTTATAACTTGGTTTACAACTGATGGTGTAGTAGAAGTAGAAATAGCTACAAAAACACTTTATTTTGAAAAGAAAGTAGAGGAAAAGTAATGGTAATAATATTTGCAATAGTTACAGTGATATGTTTAACAATATGTATGGTAGTTGATAGGATATGTGAATATAAAGAAAAACAAATTAAAGAAAGAGGTGAAGATAATGAATATACAAGCAGGAGATAGAGTTACATACGAATTTATAGATGGAGCTGGAGAAAAGATAACAAAAACAATTATAATAACAGATAATGAAGAAACTTTTATAGGTAATACAAAAATCCTAAAAATAGAACGACCCAAATATGCAGGAGTAGAAGAAAAGAAAGAGTTGTTGACAGAGGAAGAGAAAGAGTTTTTAAGGCAATATATAAAAATAATTGAAAGCCTTAATAATGAAGAAGTAACCATTGTTAGAAAACAGTCTAGTTGGTTAATATTAAGATTAAAGACAGGATTAAAATATCAGGCAGAAGTAGGAGTAAAATATGAAATCATGAAAGATTGTCAAGAATATACGTTAAAAGAACTAGGATTGGAGGAAGATTAAATGGGAACTAATTATTATGCAGTAAGAAATAAAGCAAGTTTGGAAGAACCGATACATATAGGGAAAAGTTCATTTGGTTGGTTATTTTTGTTTCACGAACAGAATAATACTTGGAGAGATATACCTGTTGAATGGCACAACTATGAACAAGTAAATAAATGGTTATATAAAAATACTGTTGAATCAAAAAAATATGTAATTTTAGATGAATATGGTAAGAAAATAAGTTATAAAAAATTTATTGATTTAGTAGAAACTAAACAAACGGACAAGCGTTGTTTATCTAATCCAGATAACTTTAAATATAATAAAAATATAGGCGGATACAGATTTGATGACAGAGATTTTTGTTAGGAGGAAATATGAGAGAGATAGAGTTTAGGGGAAAAGAATAGGCAATAATGAGTGGATATATGGTTATTTAAGACAAACAGGACATGAAAATATTGAAAAACCAAACGGACAGTATATAAAAACAGTAAAATATTATCAAATTCAAGATAATAAATATAATTCACAATTTGTTAATGAAGAAACAATCGGACAATACACAGGTTTAAAAGATAAAAACGGAAAGAAGATATATGAGGGAGATATTGTTAAATGGGCTGATTTTACAATGGAAATATTCTGGGGAGAAGATATAGGAATTGGATATGGATTTTGTTGGAGACCTTGTGGAAGTAATAGAGATTATCAAGAAAGTATGACAGGATTTATAGATGAATATGAGGTAATAGGCAATATACATGATAATCCAGAGCTATTAAAGGAGGAACTATGAACAAAGATAAAATAAGTTTAGAAGAAGCGATAAAACAATGTAATAAATTTATAAAAGCATTTAAAAAAGATGATACAAAATCTGTTATAGGTTTTGATGTACAAGCCATAGAAACAGTATTAGAAGGATTAAAAAATAAAGAAAAAGATATAAAAAATTATGAAGAAATGTATGATGAAGATGAAAGGAAAATCAGTAATTTACGATGGAAAAATGAAATATATGTAAAATCGATAAAATCATACAAAGAATCATTAGATAATTCAATACCTAAAAAGAAAATAGAAGAATATCTTGAAGAAGAAACAGAAAAATATAAAGTTTACAAAAAAGAAGTAGATAAAAATGAAAATTTAAGAGGACAATTATGGCATCATATGGGAGCAAAAAATATGTGCGAAAAAATATTAGGTATTGAAAAGACAGTTACACTAGATTAAGAATTATTGGAGGATAAATAAAAAATGGAAGATGTGATAAAAGAGGAGGGAATAGTTATGGAGAAAACGGATTGTTTTGCTTACATAGAGAAAAATGGACATAAGTTATGTTCTGCATTACATGAAATGCAGTGCAAAGACAAAGAATGTAGATTTTACAAAAATAATAAACAAATAACGCAAAGAGACATAGAATTTGATATAAGAAATTATATGAAATAGGAGGTTTAAATGGAGAAAGAAACTTTCTTGAATACTCTTGAAGAATATGCGGACATGAGAAAAGAAATAAAAAAACTAGAGAATAGGTTAGACAAGTTACATAAGCAAAGTGAAATAGTAAGCGATGTAGTTCAAAACGGATATAAGAGGCATGCAGTAATAAGAGGAGTGGATTTGCTAAGATTAAATAAAATAGAACGACTAGAAATTATATTACAAAATAGATATGATAGGTTATTAAAAAAACAAATAGAGATAGAGGAACATTTAGACACGCTAAATAGTGATATGAGGCAAATACTAGAACATAGATATATAGACGACATGAGTTGGATACAAATACAATTAGCGATGGGTTATAAGCATGAAGATACAGCACGAAGAAAATGTGAAAGATTTTTTGAAAAAAATATGTAAATGTCCGTTTTGTCCGTTTTTAATGTGTTATAATGATTAAAATGAGATAAATATATATTAAAGAGCTTGTCGAAAGGTAGGCTCTTTAATATTGAGGAGAATAATGGATTTAATAGAAGAATATAAAAAAGAAATTTGTACAAATTGCAAAAATAAAAACTGTACTAAGAATATAAAAAAATTACGACATCAAGAAGTATTTGAGAATAAGATTAATACAACAATAGTAGTCAAGTGTGAAGATTTTATTTGTAAAGTAAAGATGAAAAAGAGAGCAGCAAAATCTTAGGAGGTAAACAATGAAAAAGTGGACCAAGCAAAGCGCAGAAAAATATATAGATAAAATAAAAAAGTCAAAAGGAATATTAGGTTTAACATATTGGAGTGCAAAAGACTATTTGAAACATCATAAGACTATGAGTTCAATAATTTAGGAGGAAAATGTGTTTGACAACTTAAAAGAAATAGTAATAGTAAAAGCAGATACTAAAGAAGTATTAGCAATAATACCAAACAAAATAGAACAAAAAGAAATTGTCCAGGCAAAAGATATAGATATTATATTTAATTATTCGAACAAAGAAAAAGAATATATTTGCAATGGCGAGAAGGTGTTCTTAAAGTAGGTGGAGGTAGATGGCAAATGAACAAAATTTAATGCCGATTGAATTTGTAAACGCGAGAAAAACGCGAGAAGAAAGAAAGAAAAGTGCATCTAATGCAGGGAAAGCAAGTGGAGCAGCAAAACGTAAAAGAAAAGCTATGAAAGAACAGATGGAAATGCTTTTAGCTTTACCTTGTAATATTCAAGACAAAAATGGGAATAGTATGGCTGAAATAATATCTCAGATGTTTGGAATAGATAAAGAAAAAATTGACAATCAAATGTTTATGATGGCTTCTTTATGGAAAACAGCTACAAATTGTAATAGCAGCCAACAAATTCAGGCAGTTAGGGAAATACGAGAAATAGTAAAAGATGAACATACAGTAAATGAAGATAATAGAGTTCAAATAATAAATGATTTGCCACGAGATGATGAAGATGAATCAAGTTAAGATTAAGGATATAATAGCACCTCATTTTTGGTCGACGTTTAATTCAAAAACTACACATCAAATAGATAAAGGCGGTAGAGGAAGCACAAAAACAAGTAAAAATGGAATAAAAGTATCTTTATTTTGTGAACAATATGAAAAATGTAGCGCTGTAATAATAAGAAGATACCAGAATACATTAAGAAATAGTGTATATAAAGAAATAAAAAGAGCACTAAAAAGATTACACTTAAAAGAAAAAATAGATTATACAGCTTTAAAAACTCCACTAGAAATTCATTTGAATAATAAAAATAATATATATTTTGCAGGTGGAGACGATTATGAAAAAATAAAAGGAATGATAGATGAAAATACACCTATAAAAATATTATGGTTTGAAGAATTAACCGAATTTGAAAGTCCAGATGAGGTAGATCAAATTATAGCAACATTTACAAGAGGTAATGACGATTGGTTCATAGTATTATATTCATTTAATCCACCTAAAAATAAATTTCATTGGGTAAATCAATGGACAGAGCAAATGAGTAAAAGAAAAGACTGTATAGTTACACAAAGCGATTATAGAACTGTTCCAAAGGAATGGTTAGGCAAGATATTCATAGAACAAGCAGAAGAAATGAAACGAAATGATGAAAAACGTTATAGATGGATTTATTTGGGAGAAGTAATAGGATTAGAATGTTTAATACTAAATCCAGAACATATAGAATGGGTTTCAGAAGATTATTTAGAAAAAAATAATATAAAAATATTATATTTAGATTTTTCAATAGACAGTGGACATCAAACATCAGCTGTAGCTGACGGATGCTATGGATATGGCAGTGATGGATACTGGTATTTGTTGGATACATATTATTATAGTCCAAATGGAAAGTCTGTAAAAAAAGCACCTAGTGAGCAGTCAAAAGATATATTTAATTTCAAAGTTGTAATGACAAAAAAATACGGAGCAATAACAGATAAAGAGACAATAGATAGTGCAGAAGGAGCATTAAGAAACCAGTATTTTTTAGATTTTGGAACTAGGTTAAACCCAGTAGATAAAGGAAAGAATAAAATTGATGGATTAATAGATTATGCTGATGATTTTTTATCTAAAAGAAAATTTAGAGTATTAAATAATAACAACAACCAAATATTTAAAAAAGAAATAGAAAATTACTGTTGGAAAGAAGGAACAGTAGAAAAAGGAAAGCCTGAACCAGATAAAACTGAAAAGGCTTTTTTAAATGGAGAAAAATATTACAATACTTATTCAAAAGATTATGCTTATACTTATGGAGACCATACTTGCGATGAGTTTCAATATTGGGTAAAAGATAATCTTCAAAAATTAGGTTTAAAATTCTAGGAGGAAGCAATGGAACTTTATAATAATATAGCAAGTGTATTAAGTAAAAAGAATATAAACTTAATAATGGGAAATATGTACGATTTTATGGCTATTTGGGAAGAGTGGTATAGAGGTTCTGTAAATGATTTTCATTATTACAAAGCACAATTAGCTGATGGAACAACTTGTGATTGTGAAAGGCTAACAATGAATATGCCTAAAAAAACAAGTGAAGATATTTCAAAATTATTATGGACTGAAAAAACACAAATAAATTTAAGTACCCAAAAAGCAACAAAAAAATTATGGGAAGTTTTAAATAGTAAAGAAAATAGTTTTACATTAAATTTCCCTATTTTTTTAGAAAAAGGACTAGCAATAGGAAATGGGGTATTAGTTGAATATAAAAAACAGGATAAAACAATTATAGACTATATTAATGGAAATATATTTATACCTTACAAATATACGAATAGTTATATCAATGGAATGATAACAATAAGCCGATTCACAGATAATTCAATAAATGGCAAAAAACTATATTATACACATATAACATACCATGAATTTGATGGACAAGAATATAAAAAATATAACGAATTATATAAATCTAAAATTGAAAATGAGCTAGGAAAAGAAACAGATTTTGAAAGCATGTTTCCAGATGTTATAAATCCGTATATTATAAAAACTGATACACCACATTTTCAAATATTTAAACCTAATATAGCAAATAATTTAGATATGTCAAGTCCACTAGGAATAAGTATATTTGCTAATAGCATTGATAGATTTAAGTCAATAGATTTAAAATACGATAGTTTTATGAATGAATTTGAACTAGGCAAAAAGAGAATAGTTGTAGATTCATCTGCACTAAAAGCAAAAGTAGACGCAACACCAGATGGAAAAGTAAGATATGTTCAATACTTTGATAAAAACGACAAAGTATATCAGGCTATTTCTGGAATGGAAAATCAACCAGCAAAGGAAATTGATTTCAAGCTGAGAACGGAGGAACATATTAATGCAATAAATGCAGAATTAAATTGGTTATCAAGCAATATTGGACTTGGCGCTAATTTCTACAAATTTGATGGCAGTTCAATTTCTACTAAAACAATTAAAGAAGTAATGTCTGAACATAGCGAAGCTTTTAGAACAAAAGAACATCATCAAATAATAGTAGACAATGTTATTTATGATATGGTTAAAGCTGTATGCGAATTAGAAGGAATAAAAACGAATAGTATTACGATAGTTCATGATGATAGTATTATAGAAGATAAAGATTCGGAAAGAATAAGTGCACAGCAAGAAGTTGGTCAGGGGTTAAGAAGCAAAAAGGATTATTTAATCAATGTTAGAGGCATGAATGAAGAACAAGCAGAAAAGGCATTACAAGAGATAGCAGATGAAAAGCAAAGTAATGCCGAAATGTTTGGATTTGGAAATAGTACTGAGGAGGAATAGTAATGGAAAAAGATTTATATTCATTAAAATATCAAATACAAGAATTTGTAGATAAATATCATATTAATGATATTAGTGTTTATATAGAAAAAGAAACTGAAGAACAATTAGACGAAGAAATTATAACCAAAAGAGCCGTATTTGTTGCTGCAGAGGTGTAAAATGCTAACTCCAGAACAATGGAAAACAATATCAAAGCAAGCAAGTCAAATATATAGTCAATTAGAATTAGATATAATTGAAGAAATAGCAACAAGAATAGCAAGTGTAGGATATGCAAACACAATAGTACATAATGACGTTTTAATAGCCCAAGAAATGGGATTTTTGTATGAAGATATAATCAATTTAGTAGCTAAATATAATAACACCTCAGTAACTCAAATACAGGATATATTTGAAAGTGCTGGGGTTAAATCTTTAACATTTGATGATAAAATATATAAAGAAGCAGGTTTAAATCCAATACCAATAAAGCAAAGTAAAAGTATGCTACAATTATTATTAGCTACAGCATCTAAGACTAATAATAATCTAAGCAATTTGTGTATGACAACAGCAAATAATGCACAAAATGATTTTTTAAATTCATTAGATAATGCTTATTTAGAAGTTTCAACAGGAGTTAAAAGTTATGCAAGTGCTATTATAGATACAATAGATAAAGTTTCAAAAAAAGAAGCTATGGTAACATACCCAAGTGGCAGAAAAATGAGCATAGAAAGTGCTGTTAGGATGAATATAATCACAGGGGTAAATCAAACATGTGGCAAACTTCAAGAAATGAGAGCAGATGAAATGGGTTGGGATTTGATGGAGCTAACAGCACATGGAGGAGCAAGACCAGAGCATGCAGAGTGGCAAGGAAAAATAGTGAGCAGAAGTGGACAAAAAGGATACTTAAGTTTAGACGATATTGGATATGGAGAACCAACAGGATTTAAAGGTGTAAATTGTAGACATGACTGGTATCCGTACTGGAAAGGAAGTTCAAAAACATATACACAACAGCAGCTTAATAATTGGAAGAACGAGACTATTACATACAATGGACAAAAAATAAGTAAATATGATGCAACTCAAATTCAAAGAAAAATGGAACGTCAAATAAGGCAAGACAAAAAAGATATGGCAGGACTACAAGGAATATTAACAAGTAATAACAAAGATAACAAATTAATAGAAGACACAAGGACAAGTTTTGCAAAGAAATCTTTAATATATAAGACACATCAAAATGAATTAGAAGATTTTATACAACAAACATCCTTTGTAAAGGACAATTCAAGATTATATGTGAGCAATCAAGATAGAAGTATATCTAATCAAATTTCAAGTGTAACAAAAATAGCAAATAAATATAATCAGAATGTTATAGGGATGAAAGTTAATGGTATTGGAATAAAAGAAATTGGAGAACACGTAATATCGAGAACATATGCTAGAAATGTGAATTTTGAAGACGTACAAGATACATTGAAAAACCCTATTAAATATGGTAAAATAAGAACAGATAATAGTATGCAAATAAAAGGTTCAAACTGTACTGTTGTTATAAATGTAAAAACAGGAAAATTAATAACAGTATATCCGAAAAAGACTAAAAGGAATGATTAAAATGAAAATAATAGAAAAGTTTTCAAGAAAACAAAAAGATTTACTGAGTAACAATAATATAGATATAGAAAAAGATTTTGATGTAAAAAGTTTAGAAGAGCTGGAAGATAAAATATATAACAAGATGATGAATAATCTTGATAGAAATCAAGATTTTACACCTAAAGCATTAGAATGGGAATCAATACTAGATATTGTGGTAGAAATAGAAAATAATTTAAAAGTTAATTAAGACACCGTAACAGGTGCCTTTTTATTTAAGGGATTAGCATGTCTAACCTCTTATTTTTATGCCTTTTTTACGGTAGCAGGCTTTAAAGAACAACTGGGAATATGTCGACGGACAATAAACGGGGAGGTAAAGATATGGCAGATATTGATAACAAAGAAGAATTAAAAAACGATACAGCAGAAGGAAACGAAGGAGCTGGGAAAGTAGATACTCAAACTACTGAAAAAAATCAAAACGAGGGAAATGCGGATGTTGATGTAAAAGCAGAAGCTCAAAAAATAGCTGATGCAATGGTTGCTAAAAAAATGAAAGGAATGCC
>CANRAB010000055.1 GCA_947628475.1 uncultured Clostridia bacterium | reverse complement strand
ACCTTACGAAGTGCCTAAACGATAGTACTTTTTAATATTTCCCAATATTTACCAGTGATTTTTATATATTAAAAATCGCTTATTTATGATGCTTATTTTTATCTTCAAAATTTTTTTGATTTTTTTTTCAAAAAATGCTTGACTTTTTATAGTTGGTCTCTCTTTTGTTTTTTCTTTACATTATTATATTAACATATCAATAAATATTTTTCAAGATTTTTTACTTTTATGAATCAAATTTATTTTTATGCCAATTTCTTTACAAGATATAATAAATAGATTTTCATATAAAATTAAAACAGACAATATATCTTTATTTATATTATCTGTTTATTAAAAATATTTTTATATATAGAAAATTATAATATTTATTAATTTAACTTTTTTATTTACCATATTAGTATATTTTCTATAATTATTCTTCTTGCCAACTTAATATTGGATAACCATTGTTTATGTTGTTCGTATCTAGTATCCATGGTTTATCTTCTTGATCTTGATTTAATAAATCAACAAAGTCTTGTTTTTTCATATTTTCTCCAGTCATTTGCATAGTTTCTTGATTTGTTATCGTTCCGTTCGCTTGTCCTACACCTTTAATATCATTATTTATACTTCTATAATAACATCCATTCGCTGTAGCGTTATTATCCAAATATCCTACCACGCCTCCAACACCGAGCCCTTCCTTCTTTGATATTTGCTCCATATATTTTATTACAACTACTATAACAATATTCTATCGAAGAGGAATACTTACGTCCAACAATTCCCCCAAGTCTCAAGTTCGCAGCCGCAGAGGCACAAACATCACCTGTATTATAGCAATTTTGTACATGCCCACTGGAATAGCCAGCAACACCTCCAACATATTCCATGACACCGAGACGCCGAAGCAGAAACCTCTATAGAACCAACATTATAACAATCTTCTAAATTTCCAATTAGATAACCGACCAAGCCCACGGTACAATCTTGTTTTTGCTCCACATTTTCACTAGATTTTACAGTAATATTAGCAAAATTCACACATTTAATTATATCATGAGTTGAAGCACCAGCAATCCCTCCAGTATAAACGTCTAATAATAAATGGAAACTGATTCAAGAAGTACAAGAGGAATATAAAAAATGCCATAAATATTCAGTAATAGGAAGAAAGTTTAATATTAATGATAGGACTGTAAAAAAATATTTACAAACTAAGGAAAAACCAATTAATGGAAATAAAAACAGAGAATATGTTAGTAAATTAAGTTTATATAAAAATAAGATTATAAAATTAAATAATGAGGGATTAACATGGAGAATGATAAAAGAAGAAATACAAAAAGAAGGTTATAAAGGTTCAGATTCCTTGCTTAGGACGTATCTTGCAAAAATTAGAAAGAATAACATAAAGGAAAAACAGATAAAGAAAGTAGTAGATAGAGAAACTATGATAACCTTACTATATAAAGAGATTGATGAAGTAACAAAAATAACAAAAGAAATTTTTGAGAAAGTTATAAATAAATTTTCAGAAGCCAAAAAGATATATGAAATAGTAAAAAAATTTAAAGAAATAATATTTAGTAAAAAATATAAGAAAATAGAAAAATGGAAAAAGAAAGCAAAAAAATATAAAATTCCGGAAATTGATAGTTTTATAAATGGAATAGAAAGAGATTTTGAAGCTGTAAAAAATGCAATAAAATACAACTACAATAATGGATTAGCAGAAGGAAGTGTAAATAAGATAAAACTTATAAAAAGGATAATGTATGGAAGATGTAGTTTTGAATTATTAAGAAAAAAGGTTCTTCTGCAATATTAATCTTATTTTATCAAATAAATTGCGGAAGAACCAGTTTTATTATACAATTTACATATTACTCATTATATATAACATTACGATTCACATATACAAGACATCTAAACATAATCGGAGCTTATGTATTTAACTGTGCAATCTTTCAGCCTAGTTCGTCCATAAAACCGGACGGAAACCGGTCACAACTCTTAGGCGTTCCCGTACTACTATTTGGTCTAAATAATAACGAAGAGTAATAACTATTTTCGTAAGTAACTCCAGTATTTATCCCACCGCTTCCTTGTAAACGGCGAAACACCCGAAGGAGCAACCTTGGTTCCAGTGAACCACCTGTCACATTCATAGTATCCCACACCAAAGACTCCTGAGTTAACTTTCAGAAATTCTTTATAATAGGCTGCTTCTGACCCTACACTAGTACAAGGAAAAGAATACTCAAATTTGTGTTCACGCTTTACTGAAGAATTAAACCAATCAACAACTTTTTTTATTTCTACATTATTATCTACGCTAACTATACAATAACTCGCACCAATTTCCCAAGAACCACCATTTAAATCATACACTCCATATATTGTTCCAGTTGTACTTCCTTTAACTCCATAACTAGTCCAATATTCATAAAATTCTTTTGTTAATTCTTGTAACTCAACATCACTAGCTTTATACGTATATGTTATCGTTATTTTTCCTTTTTCTTCTGTTTTTTCTGTGCCTTTCTTTTTTACATAAGTATTCTTAATTTCATCGTCTTTTTTCTCTCCTACCATTCCTGTTCGTGTCGTATCAAATATACTTAATTTACCATTTTCTTCTATGGCATCTCCCTCATAATAACTATTAATCCATAATCCTGTATTTTCATCTGTTTGCTGATTTCCATATTTGCTTTGTGTTAAATACGCTACTGCTCCCCATTCTGTGTCTTTCATTAAATGACTATCTGCACTTGTTGATAAGCCTTGTAGATTTCCATTTTTTACCATATTTGTACATGCTATATACATATTTTTTGCACTTATCATTCTCCAACTTGTTACATTTGGACGTACTGTTACTTCATCTTCTCCCCCTACTGTTGGTAAATCAGTATCACTATAAAGTTTTGAAGCTCCATATTTGTCTCCTAAATTTTCATTTCCTTTTGTTGTATTACTGCTACTTGCTTCAAATTTTGCTACCCATATTCCTGTTAGTCTTTTTATTCCACTTCCTGTATCTACATTAAATGCTGGATGTATTACATAACCATCTGGAAATTTTGTAAAATCCCCTGTTGTATCTGCATTATATGCCACTATATTTCCATCACTTATTGTATCTTTTCTTCCTCCTATAAATTTTATATCTACTTCTCCATATACTGGCTCTCCTGGACTTCCTTCATTGTAACCTTTCGTTATTTTATATGCATACCTTGGTATCCATACATACATTCCTAGTATATCTTCTTCTTTTATTTCTGTACCTGCTTGTGATTCTTGATAACCTGCTCTTGATTTGCTTCCAGCTACTTCTGCTGTTGCATTCTCCTTTACCGTTACTGCATTTGCCCATTTCTTGGTTTCTTCAGTTGTTCCATATGCGTACCAGTCGTCTGTGTTTACATCTGCCTTTACCCACTTTTTCTCCGTTTCATTCCATTCTACCGGTATCATTCCTTCTATTAATTCTGGTGCATTTGGTCCATTTTCTATTCTGTCCATTTTTTCTACCCATTTGTCTATTATTTGTTCTTCTTCTTTCATACTATTTTTTGTCTTTCCTACTGCTTCTCCTGCCTTTTCAAATATGCCTCCATTTATTGTTATTTGTACTGTTACTGCTACTAATATCAACATTACTATTATTGTTATTATTAGCGCTATTAATGTTATGCCTTGTTCTTTCTTGATTTTTTTCATCAATTTCAACTCCTTTGTTTATTAAATAAATTTGTTAGAGATATTTAATCTCTTATAATATTCTTGTTTGTACAATTTCTTTGTACTTTATATGTCTACAAGTTTATTAAATCAATAGTGTATTTTATAAAATGAGTTTACTATTTCATTCTCTACCACCTCTTATTCTTTTGTTTTTCGTTTCTTAATATTATTATACAAATTAGCATAAAGAAAATCAATACTTTTTGCAAAATTTTTTCGGTTTTTGCCGAAAGTTTTTCTCTTACATTTAAAACTTATTAATAGTAATGTAAATTATTAATAAAATCAGTTTTTTAAAGTTTTTGTAAATACAGAAAACACAGATTTTTTTCGATTTTAACCGATTTTTCGGTAGTGGGCGAAACCTTTTTTATTAACCTTTGCTATAATTTTTTTGAAAAGTTATTTCATTTATTTATAGGAGGGATGCCAATGGACTTATCAGAAGCAATACGAAAAAGGATACAAGAACTAATAAAAGAAAATAATATAAAATCATTAAATGCTGTTGCAAAACTTGCTGGAGTTTCTAATACACTGTACGATTTTATGTCTGGAAATATAGACCTAATAAAAATAGATACACTTCTTCACATTTGTGAAGCCTTCAATATACAATTATATGAATTCTTTTTTGATCCTATATTTAAAGATGTTGAATATGAAAGAAAAGAAAAAATTTCGTAGGAATATTTAGTTTCCTTTTATTTTTTTAGATTAATTGTCTATCAGTAAAAAAAGTCGGTATCACAGAATAAAATCTTTACAAAGAAGTAACTCTAACATATACGTCATTTAAAAATTTTATTCTATAATACCGAACCTTTTTTATTTCTAAAGTTCACATACTAATTCTTGCATTAATTTATGCACAGATATTATTTCTTTTATTTTATAAACATTACTGCCACAAAATACTAATGCCTTATCTATGTTTCCATTTACTGCTTCTATTAGCGCTTTTGTTATACAATATGGCGTATTTATCGCGTCACATGTTTTTATACATTTGTAGCATTTTTCTATTTTACATTTTGTTGTTTCTGTTGCTCTTATAAAATTATTGTATATTGCTCGTCCTGGCATTCCTACTGGACTTTTTATTATTTTTATATCCTCTTTTTTTGCATTTATGTATGCTTGTTTAAATTCATCTGCTGCATCACATTCTTCTGTTGCAACAAATCGTGTTGCCATTTGAACTCCTGATGCTCCTAAACCTAAAAATTTTTTTATGTCTTTTGAATCCCAAATTCCTCCTGCTGAAATTACTGGTATTTCACATTTTGTTTCTTCTTCTACACCTTTTATATATTCAACTACTTCTTTTGTTATATTTTCTAATTTATTTTCTTCATTTTGCAATTCTTCTGCTTTATATCCTAAATGTCCTCCCGCATCTGGTCCTTCTATGATTATCATGTCTGGTGTATAGTCATACTTGTTTTTCCAATGTTTTACTATTAATTTGCAACATCTTAGAGATGAAATGATTGGTGCAATCTTTGTTTTTGTTCCTTTTACATATTCTGGTAGTTCTTTTGGGATGCCTGCTCCTGATATTATTAAGTCTATTTTTTGTTTTACACATTCTTTTACTATTTCGGCATAATTACTTAGAGCAACCATGATGTTTGCTCCTATTATGCCATCTTTTCCGTGCTATTTTTCTTGCCATTTCTATTTCTTTTTTTATAGCAGTTTTATCAGCTTCTAATGGATTTTTATTAAAGTTTTCTTCTTTATAACCTATGTCTGCTGTTGAAATTACTCCTATGCCACCTTCTTTTGCAACTGTACCTGCTAATTTGTGCATTGATACGCCTACGCCCATTCCTCCTTGAATTATTGGATATTTGGAGATTTTATCTCCTACTTTAATTCCTTTCAAACTCTTTTCCTTCCTTTCTTTACTCTTCTATGGGTTTCATTATGTGCCCATAATGTTATACCCATTATCTGCAAAAATAACTTGACCTGTTATGCTTGAAGACATACTGCTTAGTAGAAATGCTGCAACATCACCAACTTGTTCTATTGTAACATTTTTATGCAATGGTGCTTTTTCTTCTACTATGCCTAAAATGGAACTAAAATCTTTTATTCCTTTGGCAGATAGTGTTTTTATTGGTCCTGCAGATACTGCATTTACTCTAATTTGCTCTTTTCCTAAATTTTCTGCTAGATATCTAACACTTGCTTCTAACGCTGATTTTGCAATCCCCATTACATTATATCCGCTTAAAACTTTTGTTGAGCCATAATATGTAAGTGTTACTATGCTTGCATTTTCATTTAACATATCTAATTCTTTTGCCATTCTTGCTGCTAAAACTAATGAATATGCACTTACATCATTTGCATGAGAAAAGCCTTCTTTACTTGTATATATAAAATCTCTATGTAAATCTTCTGTATTTGCATGAGCGATTGAATGTACTATTCCATCTATTTTTCCATTTTCTTCCTTTATTTTTGTAAAAGTTTCTCTTACAACTTCATCAACTGAAGCATCATTGCAAGTATATAGCTTTGCTCCTTTAAATTCTGATATTAATTCTTCTATCTTTTGTCTGTTTTCTGTATCCATGTATGTAAATATTAATTTTGCTCCATTTTGATATGCTGATTTTGCAATCCCATACGCTATGCTCCATTTATTTCTTATTCCCATGATTAATATTTTCTTATCTTTTAATAACATTTTCATTCCTCTTTTCTTCCTTTTATTGTTTTCCAATATTTCTAAATTTTTGGTATCGTTCTTCTCTTATTTCTTCACCTGTTTTTTCTTTTAATTCATCTATTTGTTTTATTATTTCTTTTTTTATATTATTAAATATATTATCATCTTCTTTTATTATTTTATCGATTACTTTTAACTCATATAAATCTTTAGCTGTTAATTTCATTTGTTCAGCCGCTTCTTTTACTTTGCTAGAATCTTTCCATACTATACTTGCATAGCCTTCTGGTGAAAGGATTGAATATATAGCATTTTCAAGCATCATAACATAATTTCCAACACCTATTGCTAATGCCCCTCCACTAGAACCTTCTCCTATTACTACAACTATTGTAGGAACTGTTAAATTTGCCATTTCATATATACATCTTGCAATAGCTTCACCGTTGTCCCCTCTCTTCTGCCTCTAAACCAGGATATGCTCCTTTTGTATCTATAAAAGTTATTACTGGCCTTCTAAACTTTTCTGCCTGTTTCATAAATCTAATGGCTTTTCTATAACTTTCTGGATTTGGCATTCCAAAATTTCTTTCTATATTTTCTTTTGTTGTTCTTCCTTTTTGTTCTGCTATTATAGTATAAGTTACGTTATCTATTGTTCCTAACCCACATACGATTGCTTTATCGTCTTTAAAATTTCTATCTCCATGTAATTCTAAAAATTCATCAAATATATTCTCTATATAATCTAATGACGTTAACCTATCTGGTTTTCTTGCAATCGTTACTCTATCCCATGCAGTTATTTGTTTTGCCACTTAAAGTCGCCTCCTTTATGTAGTTTTATAATTTTACTTAAGGTTTTCTTTAATTCTTTTCTTTCTACAATTTTATCTATAAAACCATGTTCTAATAAAAATTCTGCTGTTTGAAAACCTTTTGGTAACTCTTGTCTTATTGTTTGTTCTATAACTCGTGGCCCTGCAAAACCTATCATCGCTCCTGGTTCTGCTAAAACTATGTCTGCTAAACTTGCAAAACTTGCTGTTACACCTCCATAAGTAGGATCTGTTAATATAGATATATAAAGATTTCCTGCTTCATTTAGTTTTGTAAGAGCTGCTGAAGTTTTTGCCATTTGCATAAGAGAAATTATCCCTTCTTGCATCCTTGCACCACCTGATACGCAAAATATTATTAATGGTAATTTTAGCTCGATTGCTTTTTCTATAGAATATGTTATCTTTTCACCAACTACACTTCCCATGCTTCCCATAAGAAAATTATTATCCATTATACATATTACTACATTTTCGCCATCTATTAATCCAGTTCCACATCTTACTGCCTCTGTTAGGCCTGTTTTTCTTTGCAAAGCGTCTAATTTTTTTGGATAATCTGCAAGATTTAATGGGTTTACATTTTCTAAATTTAATTCAAATTCTTTATATGTACCTTCATCCATTATGTGCATAAGTCTTCTTCTGCTTGAAAGTCTAAAATAGTTTCCACAGTTAGGACATATATTATAGTTTTCATTTACTGTTTCTTTATATATTATTTCTTTACATTTATCGCATTTTATCCATTTTCCTACTGGTATGTCTACTTTATGCTCCACCAATGTTTCGGTACTAGTACTTTTTCTTATTTTGTCAACTATCAAGGTTTTCCCTCCTTTTTACATAAGTTTTTCTTCCACAAAACTCGTATCGTAACTGCCTCGTTTGAAGTCATCATTTGTTATAAGTTTTAATAAAAAGTCTATGTTTGTATCTACGCCTTCTATAACTAATTCTTCTAACGCTTGTTTTAATTTTGCTATGGCCTCTTCTCTGTCTCTTCCATGTACTATTATTTTTGCAAGCATTGAGTCATAGTATGGAGATATTGTATAACCTGAATATATTCCTGAATCTATTCTTACTCCATTTCCACCTGGCAAGTTTAATCCTGTTATAGTTCCTGGTGAAGGCATAAAGTTTTTACTTGGATTTTCTGCGTTTACTCTTACTTCTATAACATGACCTATAAAGTTTATTTTGCTTTGTTTATATGAAAGTTTTTCTCCTGAGGCAATCCTTATTTGTTCTTTTACTATGTCTATGCCTGTAAGCATTTCTGTTACTGGATGTTCAACTTGTATTCTTGTGTTCATTTCCATGAAATAAAAGTTTTTGTTTTTATCTACTAGAAATTCTACTGTTCCTGCATTTGTATAATTTGATGCTTTTACTGCTTTTATGGCACTTTTTGATATTTTCTCCCTTAAACTATCATCTA
>CANRAB010000054.1 GCA_947628475.1 uncultured Clostridia bacterium | reverse complement strand
TACTTAAAATATAGCCATTTTTGAGACAACAAACTATATTAAATAAAAATAAAAACGGCTTAAAATCGATTCTCGCGCGTTGAATTTTTGTTGATTTAGAGCCGTTTTTGAGAATAAGAAAAGGGGACAATTGTAATATTTGAAGTATTACTATAAAATTATTATAAAAGAAACTAAATGCATAAAATAGCAGGTATCATTAACATTTTAATAAACGTTTTGGAAGACCAGCGTGTAGTACAGGAGGATATCCTATAATTAGGAGAGGTAGTATTAGTACGTATGTATTAATAGCGCAAGATGACTTAAATACTTTAGGATTTAGAACAGGCGGATTAGATGGAATATTTCGGAAGTAGAACAGAAGAAGCAGTAAGAAACTATCAACGTTCAAGAGGACTATCAGCAGATGGAATAGTAGGGTGTAACACATGGCGTTCACTGCAAGAAGATGTAGTAGGAACTGGAAGAACAAATACAACATTAGATTAAAAAATTATTTTAATAACTTTACAAAAAAATAAAGTAATGGTAAAATAAACCTATGTAAATTTTAATGTAATCTGAAAGGAATAATAAAAAAAATGAAAAACAAGAAAACCATTGATACTGTAGAGAGAGAGAGAGAGAGAGCTATAATTTAGAAAGTAATATTATATATAGAAGGAAAGGTTTTTTTGATACCTCGTGAATGTTAAGAAATGTGAAACTTATATTAAATAAAGAAAGAGGGATTTAATATGGAAAAAGTAAATGTAATGGAAAATACAAAAATAGAAGAAAAAAAAGACTTAAGACCAATAGGTATATATTTTATATTTCAAATAGCTTATGGATTTATTATAGGGGCAGTAGCAGGAATAAGTAAAAAACCAGAATTATTAGAAAATTATGGTATAAGTTTTATAGTTCCAAATACTACATTATTCTTTGCAATGGCAATTATTTATTTTAAAAAAATAAAAGAAGATATAAAAAGATTAACTATGAAAAGCAGAATATTTGTTATATTAATGTCAATTTTAACATTATCTCTTGTAACTGTATTATATCAATACTTTTTAGCGCTTTTAATGTATCAATGAATAATCAAAATGCACTTATAGACATTTTAGGAAGTTCTGCATTTATAGGTTTTATAATTACTGTATTTTTGGCACCACTTGTAGAAGAAATCGTATTTAGATATTCATTTAGTAGCTTTATAAAAAATAGAGTAGTTTTTGTAATAGTGTCATCTTTATTATTTGGCATTATGCATGGTATAGGAGTTGTAACATTACTATATGCTTTCTTAGGAATGATGTTTGCAATAATTTATATAAAAACAGATAATAATGTAGTAGCTTGTACTATGGCGCATATTATAAATAATGTGGTAGCGGTTACGTTAATATTAATTTAAAATTTATTATAGAGAGGAATATAACTTAATATGAAAAGAATTGTCTCAATACAAGATATTTCATGTATAGGAAAATGCTCTGAAACTGTAGCGCTTCCTATTATATCAAGTATGGGAGTAGAAACAGCAATACTTCCTACATCAATACTTTCAACACATACAGCATTTAGCAATTTTACATTTAAAAATTTATCAGATGAAATATATAAAATTATAAAGCACTGGAAACAAGAAAATTTTCAATTTGACTTAATATATATAGGATATACAGGAACAAGTGAGATACTAGATTTAGTGCAATATTTTATAGAACAATTTAAAACAGAAAAAAATATTGTGATTTTCGATCCAGCAATGGCAGATCATGGGAAAATGTATAGCGGAATAAATAAAGATATAATAGAAAAAATGAAAAAAATATGTAAAAAAGTAGATATCTTAAGACCAAATTTAACAGAAGCAAGTTTATTATTAGGAACCGAATATAATGAGCATTATAATTTAGAAGAAATTAAAAAAATTGCTAAACAATTAAAAAAACTAGGACCTGAAAATGTAATTATAACTGGAGTTGAAAAAGATAATAAAATTGGTGCAATGGGATACAATGGACAAAACTTTTATAGTAATTTTGAAACTAAATACAATGTAAGTTATCATGGCACGGGAGACGTATTTACAAGTGCATTAGCAGGAAGTTTAGTACAAAATAAAGATTTAGATGCTGCAATAAAAATTGCAACTAAATTTACAACAGAATGTGTTAGGTTAACTTATGAGGATATAAACGGAACCAAATATGGAGTTAACTTTGAACAGGCAATCCCATATTTACTAGAATTAATGCGCAAATATTAAAGCCTACAAAACTTGGTAAAAAATTGTGGGTATATATTTAAAAAAGACACAGTACACAGTAAAATATTGTAGAACTAACATATAGCTAGGTCTACAATATTTTCATATGTAACTAATTATCTGCTATAACTTTAGCCACCTTATAAATCAAATCTATTTTTTCTGCTGGACAAGTTTTGAATAAATCATTAAAAGCACTATTCAAATACGCATTAGATTCCATAGTAACTCCACTTAAAATTTCACCTTCCGATACATCTAATAAAGTACAAATTTCTGATAATCTTTTTAAATTAACGTTAGTAGAACCACATTCAATTCTGCTTACGTAAGCGACTGAAACATCAAGTTTTTCAGCCAATTTTTCTTGTGTTATTTTTTTGTTAATTCTTGCTTGTTTTAATCTGATACCTATAATACTATAATTAAGTGACATATATTATTCCTCCTTGTTTTGAATATAGCATTGTTAGGTAAAAATTTACAGAAACAAAATAGTAAATATATACTAGAAGTAAAAAATTACTGCAAAAGCAAAAAAAGTTTACCCAATTAAATATTGTAAAATTATGTAATTTATGATAAGCTATAAAGAAAAATTGCAATGAAAGGATTGATTAATTAATGAAGGTTATATTATTACAAGATATAAAAAATGTTGGTAGAAAAGATGAAATAATAAAAGCCAACGATGGATACGCAAGAAACTATTTATTTCCAAAAAAACTAGCTATAGAGGCAACTAATGATAATTTATCTAAATTGCAAGCAAAAAAAACTTCAGAAGAAAATAAAAAGAAAGCAGAAATAGAAGCAAATAAAAAAATAGCTATGCAAATAGAAAAACTAAGATTACAAATATTAGCAAAAGCAGGAGAAAATGGTAAGATATTTGGAGGTATAACTTCAAAAGAAATATCAGAAGAATTAAAAAAACAAAATAATATAGACATAGATAAAAAGAAAATAATTTTAAAAGAAACCATTAAAAACTTAGGAACATTTACAGCAGAAATTAAATTTGGAGACGGAGTTAATGCAAAACTAACATTAGAAATAAAACCAGAATAGATAACACTAGAAAGGAATGTAAAAATGGAAGTAGGAAAAATACCACCACACGATATTGAAGCAGAGCAAGCAATACTTGGTAGTATGCTTACAGACCAAGATGCCGTAATTGATGCAATAGAAGTCTTGAAACCAGAAGATTTTTATAGAGAAGATAATAAATATATTTATGAAGCCATAGTTAATCTCTACAATAAAGGAGAGCCTATAGATATCATCACTGTTAAATCAGAATTAACTTCAATCCAGAAATTTGAAGCAGTTGGGGGAATAGAATATCTGGCTTTACTACCAGATAAAGTCCCTTTGATTGCAAATGCAGATAAATATATAAAAATAGTAGAAGAAAAATCGGTTTTAAGACAATTAATAAAAGCAGCAAATGAAATTGAAAGTCTAGGATATGAACAGACTGAAGAAATAGATAATATAGTAGATCAATCTGAAAAAAAGATTTTTGATATAATGCAGGGGAAAAACCAAAAAGGATATACACCAATAAAGGACGTTTTAATAGAAACCTTTGCAGACTTAGAAAAACTATATAATCAAAAAGAACCAATAACCGGTGTTCCTTCAGGCTTTGCGGACTTAGATTATAAAACGGCAGGACTACATAACTCAGATTTAATACTTGTTGCTGCAAGACCTGCCATGGGTAAATCAGCATTTGCACTTAATATTGCTACTTATGCAGCAATAAACGCAAAAGTTCCAGTTGTAATATTTAACTTAGAAATGTCTAAATCTCAACTAGTAAACAGAATGTTATGTAGTGAAGCAATGGTAGATAGTAATAAAATAAGAACTGGAAAAATAGATGAAGAAGACTGGGTAAAACTTGCAACAGCCTTAGGTCCATTGTCAGAAGCTCCAATATATATTGACGATACACCAGGAATATCAATAGCAGAAATAAGAGCAAAATGTAGAAAACTAAAATTAGAAAAGAATATAGGACTAGTAGTCATAGACTATTTACAATTAATCCAAGGAAGTGGAAAAAGAAACGCAAGTCGTGAGCAGGAAATTTCAGAAATTAGTAGATCATTAAAAATCCTTGCAAAAGAACTAGATGTACCTGTAATAGCGCTATCTCAACTATCAAGAGCAGCAGAAGGAAGACAAGATCATAGACCAATGCTTTCAGATTTGCGTGAATCAGGAGCAATAGAGCAGGATGCTGATATTGTAATGTTTTTATACAGAGACGACTATTATAACCCGGATACTGATAAAAAGAATATTGCAGAAATAATTTTAGCAAAGCATAGGGCAGGCTCAACAGGAACAGTAGAATTATTGTGGATGGGTAATTTTACAAAATTTGCGAACTTAGATAAATATAGAGAATAGAAAGTATTGGTAGAAAGGAATAAGCTTTAATATGTTAGAACAAGAAATTCTAAAAACCATAAAAAAATACAATTTAATTCAAAAAGGCGATAAAATTGTTATAGGAGTATCAGGTGGTCCAGATTCAATATGTTTATTAAATGTACTAAATAATTTAAAAAAAGAACTAGAAATAGAAATTTTTGTTGCACATGTAAACCACATGATACGAAAAGCGGCAGACAGTGAAACAGAGTATGTGCAAGAATTTTGCAAAAAATTGGGAGTAGCATGTTTTGTAAATAAAGTGGATATAATAAAATTGGCAAAAAATGAAAAGAAAGGAACAGAAGAAACTGGAAGAGAAGTTAGATATAAATTTTTTAATGAAATTTTAGAAAAAACAAATTCAAATAAGATTGCAACAGCACATAATAGTAATGATAAAGCAGAAACTGTAATACTAAATATATTAAGAGGAAGTGGAATATCAGGTTTAAAAGGAATTGAGGCAGAAAGAAATAATAAATATATAAGACCACTTATAGAAATAGATAGAAAAAAAATCGAAGAATATTGTGAAAAAAATAAATTAAATCCTAAATATGATGAATCTAATAATGAAAATATTTATAATAGAAATAAAGTAAGAAATGAAATAATACCATATATAAAAAAGGAATTTAATCAAAACATTATAAAAACAATAAATAGATTATCAGAAGTTGCAACAGAAGAAGATGAATACTTAAAGAATATAACAAAACAGAAGTATGAAGAATTATTAGAAATAAATGAAGAAAATATAGTTTTAAATTTAAAAAAATTTAATAATTTGGAATTAGTCATAAAGAGAAGATTAATTTTATATACTATAAATGAGGTTCTGCATACGATAAATGGAATAGAAAAAATAAATATTGATGATATAATAAAAATGTGTGATAGAAATATTGGAAATAAATATATAATGCCAACAAAACAAATAAAAATATATGTAAAAATGGGAAAAATTTATTTTATAAAAACATAAGATAGGTATTGAAATTAAAACGCATGTATGTTATATTATACAATGGAACAAGAGAAAAGAAAGGTGAAAGTTTAAAAAAGATATTTTTAATAATCAGCATGAAAATAATTTCTAAATAAATATATCGTTATTAATTTTTAAACAAATTTACACCATAGAAAGGATGTTAATATGAAGAGTAATTTAAGAACAATAGTTATGTGGCTTATAATAGGAATAGTTAGTATTATACTTATATCTGCAATAATGGAAAATTCAGAAACAAAAATGTCATATGATGAATTGGTTAGTTATATAAATAAAGGGAGAGTAGAAAGTGTTGAATTAGAAGCAGAAGGAAAAAAAGCTTATGTAAAACTTAAAGATAATGATATTGAAAAGGAAGTTAATATACCTAGTGTAGATGTATTTATGACAGAGATAAGTGATGACTTGGAAAATCAAAGTTTTACATTTGAAGAAAAATCGCAATCAGTTTGGATAACAATATTAAGCTTATTATCACCATTTGCAATAATAATAGTATTTTTTATATTCTGGTTTTTGCTAACAAGTTCTTCACAAGGTGGAAATAATAAAACAATGTCATTTGGTAAAAGTAGAGCAAGAGTAATGAATGCAACTGAAAAGGGAAAAATTACTTTTAAAGATGTTGCAGGCGTTGATGAAGAAAAGGAAGAATTACAAGAAATAGTAGAATTTTTAAAATCACCAAAAAAATTTACAGATATGGGAGCTAGAATTCCAAAAGGAGTGTTATTAGTAGGTCATCCAGGAACAGGAAAAACACTTTTAGCAAAAGCAGTAGCAGGTGAGGCAGGAGTACCATTTTTTATAATAAGTGGTTCAGATTTCGTAGAAATGTTTGTTGGTGTTGGAGCATCAAGAGTAAGAGACTTATTTGAACAAGCAAAAAGAAATGCACCTTGTATAGTTTTTATAGATGAAATAGATGCAGTAGGACGTCAAAGAGGAGCCGGTTTAGGTGGTGGTCATGATGAGAGAGAACAAACATTAAATCAATTGTTGGTAGAGATGGATGGATTTGCAGCAAACGAAGGAGTTATTGTATTAGCAGCAACAAATAGACCAGATGTACTAGATAAAGCTTTATTAAGACCAGGCAGATTTGATAGACAAATAGTAGTATCAGCTCCAGATGTAAAAGCAAGGGAAGAAATACTAGAAGTTCATAGTAGACACAAAAAATTAGGTGATGATGTAGAATTAAAAGTAATAGCAAAAAATACAGCAGGTTTTTCAGGAGCAGATTTGGAGAATATAATGAATGAAGCTTCTCTTTTAGCAGCAAGGAGAAATAAAACAGAAATAAATATGCAAGAAGTAGAAGACGCCATGATAAAAGTAACAATGGGACCAGAGAAGAAAAGTAGAGTAAGAAGCGATAAAGAAAATAAATTGGTAGCGTTCCACGAAGCAGGTCATGCAGTAGTAAGTCATTACTTACCAACACAAGATATAATACATCAAATATCAATAGTGCCAAGAGGAATGGCTGGTGGATATACAATGTATAGACCAGATGAAGATAAGAACTTCATGTCAAAAATAGAAATGGAAGAAAGCATAATATCTCTATTAGGTGGAAGAGTTGCAGAAAGTATTGTATTAGATGATATATCAACAGGTGCAAGTAATGATATAGAAAGAGCATCAAAAATAGCAAGAGACATGGTTACAAAATATGGTATGAGCGAAGCACTAGGAACCATAACTTTTGGTTCAGGTCAAGAAGAAGTATTTTTAGGAAGAGACTGGACACAAACAAGAAACTTTAGTGAAGAAACATCTGCTAAAATAGATGTAGAAGTTAAAAAAATAATTGACAACGCATATAACAAAGCAAAAGAAATTTTAACAATGCATAGTGATAAATTGCACACAGTAGCAAACTTATTATTAGAAAAAGAAAAAATAGACGGCGAAGAATTTGCAGCAATATTTAATGATTAAATTTAAACTTATAAATATAAAAATAAAAACCTAGTAATGTATAATTACTTGTTAAACAAATTAGTTTAACAAATAAAAACATTAGTAGGTTTTTTTATGTGTATAAAAAATTATAAGGTGTTTTAGAATTTTAATGTAAAAATTTAAACTTATTTATCGTAAAATTTATAACATATTGTATATATGAATGCATATAATTTAATAAAATAGATAATTTTATGGTAAAAAATAGGAGGATATATGGAGAGCATCATTATAGAAGCAATAAATAAATTTGGTTATTTAGGCATAGTCTTTCTAATAGCAATTGAAAATATATTTCCTCCAATCCCATCAGAAGTAATTTTAACGTTTGCTGGTTTTGCTACCACAATTTCAAATATAACTATAATTGGAGCAATTGTTTCTTCAACAATAGGCTCTGTATTAGGTGCAATAGTTCTGTACTGCATTGGTAGAGTTTTAGATGAAGAAAGAATTAATAAAATTGTAGATAGTAAACTTGGAAAAACCTTAAGATTAAAAAAACAAGATATTCACAAAACATTTTTATGGTTTGATAATAAAGGAAAACTTGCAGTATTTTTTGGAAGGTTTATTCCAATTATAAGAAGTTTAGTTTCAATTCCAGCGGGTATGGCAAAAATAAAAATTGGATTATTTTTAATATTAACCACAATAGGTAGTTTAATTTGGAATATCATATTAATTATGCTTGGTAGAGTAGCAGGAGTTTCATGGAAAGTAATGGCTTCGCACATAGGAAAGTATGCAGATTTTGTTTGGTTAGGATTATTGATAATTCTTATACTAGGAATATTAATTTTATTTTTAAAGAAATTCAAAAAAATTATGTTTATAAGAATAAAAAAGAGATAGAAAGATAAAATATAGATTATGGAAATTATAAAATCTGTATATTGGGTATTTAAACATAGATAATTCTAAAAGAGTGTGACATATGTTTGACAAACCTACATAAGTTTTGAATTTTTTATGGAAATATACTTGACATTCTATTATAATAGATGTATAATACTTATGTTTTGAATACATCGCGGGGTGGAGCAGTTGGTAGCTCGTCGGGCTCATAACCCGAAGGTCGTAAGTTCGAGTCTTACCCCCGCAACCACAAATTTTATTAGAGTCGCAAGAGATTGTGGACTCTTATTTTTTTGACTAAAAATCTATTTTTAC
>CANRAB010000053.1 GCA_947628475.1 uncultured Clostridia bacterium | reverse complement strand
AAATCCTTATTTTATAAGGGTTTGCGAGATTATTTACCACAACAGTTTTTGTATTTCTTCCCACTTCCACAAGGACAAAGTTCATTCCTGCCTACTTGTGGCTCGTCATTCTTTACTGTTGTATTTGTTTGTGCTGGCTTATTTGTAGCTTTCGTAGAATCTTCTTTTAATCCCTCACCAGTAATTTTTACTGTTTGTTTTCTTTCTATTTTCTCAACCTTTTGTATGTGTAATAATATTTTTACTACATCTATTTTTATATCATTTACCATTTGGTCAAACATATCAAAACCTTCTATTCTATATTGAACAACTGGATCTTTTTGTCCATAAGCTCGAAGTCCTATTCCATCTTTTAACTCATCCATTGCATCTATGTGATCCATCCATTTTTGATCAACTACTTTAAGCATTACAATTCTTTCAAGCTCTCTTAATTGTTGTTCACCTATTTCTTTTTCTTTTGCTTCATAATTAGCAATTACTTTATTATATAAGTTATCTATTAAATCTTTCTCTTCTATGCTAGCTGGTTCTAAGTCTAAATTTAATATTGCTTTTGCTTCTGTAATCACACCCTCTTTATTTATGCCTGACTCGTCTTTATGCGTTTGCACAATTTCTTCTACAACAGAATGTATCATCTTTTCTATTTGTTCTTTTAAATTTTCACCATCTAAAACTTCTTTTCTTTGTTTATATATTATTTCTCTTTGAGTATTCATTACATCATCATATTGAAGGACATGCTTTCTAATAGAGAAATGTTTACCCTCAACTCTTTTTTGTGCATTTTCAACTGTTTTTGAAAGTATGCCCATTTCTATTGGCATATTTTCATCTGCTTTTAGTGTATTATATAAATTTGTAATGATATCTCCACCAAATATTTTCATTAAATCATCATCTAACGCTATGTAGAATCTTGATTCTCCCACATCTCCTTGTCTTCCGCTTCTTCCTCTTAACTGATTATCAATTCTTCTTGACTCATGACGTTCTGTTCCTATTATTTTTAGTCCTCCTGCTGCTATTACCTTTTCTTTTTCTTCTTTTATTTCTTCTTCAAATTTTTCTTGATATTTATTAAATGCCTTTCTAGCTTCTAGTATTTGTTCATCATCTGTTTCATTATGAGCATTTGCTTGTTCTATAAGTTCTTCGTTATAACCTTGTTTTCTCATCTCTTGTTTAGCTAAAAATTCAGAGTTTCCACCAAGCATTATATCTGTACCACGTCCTGCCATGTTTGTTGCTATTGTTACTGCACCATATTTACCTGCCTGTGCAATTATTTCTGCTTCTTTTTCATGATATTTTGCATTTAATACTTCATGTTTTATTCCTTCTTTTTTTAATATATTGCTTAACTTTTCTGAATTTTCAATTGAAACAGTACCAACCAATACTGGTTGACCTTTTGCATGACTTTTCTTTATATCTTCTACAACTGCTCTAAATTTTGCCTTTTCATTTTTGTAAATTACATCATTCAAATCTTTTCTAATCATTGGCTTGTTTGTTGGTATAGATATAACATCTAAGTTATATATTTCTCTAAACTCTGATTCTTCTGTCATGGCAGTACCTGTCATTCCTGACAATTTATTATACATTCTAAAATAATTTTGGAATGTTATTGTTGCTAATGTTTTAGATTCATTTGCAATTTTTACATTTTCCTTTGCTTCTATTGCTTGATGTAAACCATTATTATATCTTCTTCCATACATTATTCTTCCTGTAAATTCATCTACTATTAAAACTTCTCCGTCTTTAACAATATAATCAATATCCTTTTTCATAATTCCATGTGCACGAAGAGCCTGATTAATATGGTGAACTATCTCTGAATTATTAATATCGTTTAAGTTTTCTAATTTGAAAAATTCTTCTGCTTTTTTAGTACCTCTTTCTGTAAGTGCTGCTGATTTTGCTTTTAAGTCTATTACATAATCATAATTTTCATTGTCTTCTGCCTGTTCTAAGTCTTTTGCATCTTCTTCTACTAATGTTTTTGCTTTTAAACGTTTTACAAAATCATTTGCTAATTTATATAAATTTGAACTTTCTGCTGCTGTTCCTGAAATTATAAGAGGTGTACGAGCTTCATCTATTAAAATACTATCAATCTCATCTACTATGGCATAGTTTAATGGTCTCTGAACCATGTCTTCTTTATTTATAACCATATTATCTCTTAAATAATCAAATCCATATTCATTATTAGTTCCATAAGTAATATCCGCTGAATATGCTTCTTTTTTCTTTGAAGATGGCATTCTTGCCACAATTAAACCTACTGATAATCCTAAAAATTTATATAGTTTTCCCATCCATTCACTATCTCTTTTAGCCAAATAATCATTTACTGTTACTACGTGAACACCTTTTCCGGTAAGTGCATTTAAGTAAACTGGTAAAGTTCCCACTAAAGTTTTTCCTTCACCTGTTTTCATTTCTGCTATTCTACCTTGATGTAATATAATTCCACCTATTAATTGAACATCAAAATGTCTCATTCCCAAAACTCTTTTAGAGGCTTCTCTTACAACTGCAAAAGCTTCTGGTAAAATATCATCTAATGTTTCACCTTTTTGTAGTCTTTGTTTAAATTCTTCTGTTTTATTTCTTAATTCTACATCAGTTAATTTTTGAATTTCTGGTTCTAATCCATTTATCTTTTCAACTAATGGCATTATTCTTTTTACTTCTCTTTCGCTATATGATTTAAAAATTTTATTTAATATTCCCATTTAATGTACCTACCTTTTCTTTATTTGTAACTATATATTTATATCACAAATTATCATATCTTTCAATATGCAAACATAGAATTAATAAAAAACATGATTTATTTAGAAAGGAATGAATATCTTATGTTTATTTATAATGTAAAATTTAATAGTAAAAGTATTGTTAAAGTTTCACTTATTATCATTTCTGTTATTGTAGTTATATTCTTTTTACTTTCTTTATATAAAATATTAAATAATAGTTTTAAAGTAAAAGATAGTATTAAAGAACCTGACGTAGCATATATTCAAGCCGATAATTATACTAATATTTTAAAAAGCGTTTATGAAAATATAGACACTTACATTGGTCAAAAAATTTGTTTTTCTGGATACGTTTTTAGAAATTTGGATTTTAGTGATAATCAATTTGTTCTTGCAAGAGATATGATTGTTGAAGGAAGTACAGAAAAATTAATTGTTGGTTTTTTATGTTCTCACAATGATGCCAAAAGTTATCCCGATGGTACTTGGGTAGAAATAACTGGAGTTATTTCTAAAGGTAATTATCATGGTGAAATTCCTATTGTGAAAATAAATAAAATTAAAAAGATAAATAAACCTACTGATGAATTTACCTATCCTCCTGATTCTACTTATATACCAACTGCAATTATTTATTAGAATGTTCTGTCCAGCAGCAGATTTTGGTATTTTGATATTTGTGCAAAAATTATTATGCTTCTTTAAATCCTTCACCATAGACCTCTCTAGCATTTGTTATTATTATAAATGCTGCTGGATCTATTTCTTCAACGATTCTTCTTACTTCTCTTACTTCATTTCTAGACATTACACAAAGGAGTAACTGTCTTTCCTCTTTTTTATACATACCTTTTCCATATAGAGCGGTAGTTCCTCTCCTTACTTCTAAATTTATTCTATTAGAAATTTCTTCCCATTTTGGTGATATAATTAAAAACATTTTAGCAAAATCAATACCTTCAAAAAATATATCTAATATCTTTCCCATTACATATATTGCTAAAGCTGAATATAGTGCAACTTCTATATCTCTAAAAAATATTGTATTTGCTGCAATTATTATTGTATCGAAGACTACAATCAATGTACCTGTTTTTAACTGTGGTTTATATGCTTTAACTATATTTGCCACTAGTTCCGTACCTCCAGTTGATGCTCTTGCCTTTAACACTATTGCAGTACCTATTCCTACAATTATTGACCCATATATAAAAGCTAATACTCTATCATTTGTAATTGGACTTAATTTTTCAAAAATATTCAAGAAATAAGACAGCAATACAGTCCCTATTATTGCATTTAAAAAAAATTTTTTTCCTACTTTAAAATATGATAATATGAATAATGGCAAATTTAATAAAAACATAGTGGTTCCCACAGATAAACCAAATAAGTAATAAAAAACCGTTCCTATACCAGAAAAACCACCTGTTGAAAGTTGATTTGGCAATAAAAACAAGTCTATCCCGATTGCCATAATCATTGTTCCAATGGTGATTTTTAGTAAATTTAAAGATATTTTTTTTACTTTTATTATATTTCTTCCTATACTAACTTTCATAAAGTACCTCTTCTATTTTTTAAAACAACTAATATAGTTATCTCTTAATAAAATTATTATAGGAAATTTTGTAAATTTTATACTTTTTTTGCTATATATTCTTCATACATTTTTTTTGCTGTTTCTGGACTGTCGATTCCCTTCTCATTCTTTATAGGCGCAAAATCTTCTTCTCTTTTTCCTCTTAGTATTGCAATTTCATCAAACAAACAAAAACTATCAAATATAAACTTTTCAAATTTATAACAATTTTCTTCAGTAGGCTCAACTACCTTTCCCTCTTCATTCATATATTTTGATTTTTTTACTGCTATATGATATTTTAATTCTTTTGTGCTTGCTTTTTCTATTGCTTCTATATTAAACAGATTGCACATTATATGGGACTCACCATATACCATCTCTCCTGTCTCATCAACTGCAAATCTCATTTTCTTAGGAATTTCTGTATACTCAATTACTTTAACCTTACCATTTCTTTTACATAACACTCCTACTCTCTCATAAGGACTGTTTTTTATAATTGTTCTTGTTGCTATTTTTACATTTTTCTCTATTGCTAATCCTAATAACAAAGTATCTACATATTTTACCAATAAATTATCTACTGAACCAATAAATACCCACTCTATATTTCTTTTCTTCATATCGTTTATAATACCATTTTTTGCCATTGAAAAAAATATTCCGCCATTTCCATCTGATGCAAATTTTATTAATCCATTTTCATCTATTAATACTTTCCCTTGTTTATCTAATAAAGGCTGTTCTTCTTGCTTAAAAAATTTTATATATTCTTTTGGATATCCAAAATAGTTGTTTTTTTCAAAAAAACTAACTGTTTCATCGTTATTTTCTGGACTTGTCATAATATAACAAGGCAATGTTACATTATACTGTTTTTGTGCTGACTTTAATTTTTCAACTATTACTTGGAATAAAGATTTTTCTTCTGAATTTAAGGTTAGCATAAATGTTCCTTTTGGTCCATTATGACTTAATCTGGTACCTTGTCCTCCTGCCATTATTGCAACTGCATATCTACCTTCTCTTACTTTATCTTCTCCCATTTTTATATAATTTTCTAATTCTTCTTTTGATATTTTATCTGGATTAATTGCTTTTACAGGCTCTATATTTTTTATATCGTTTTCTATTGGCTCACTACTATTTGCTTCTGCATATAACTCTTGTAATTGTTCAAAATCTATTTTCAATATTTGTTCTACTAATTCTTCATTTAAGTTTTTTATATGTGTTTGGTTGTATTTTTTTAGTATTTCTCGTGCCCTATCCATTTTATTCATTATGTGCCTCCTTATGAAAAACATATTTTATACTATACCATTTTTTTTTAGTTTTGTCTACCCCTCATTAATAATATGTAAATCTCTACAATATTTTGCATTGATTTTTTATTTTTTCTTGTATTTTTAGCCTTTTTGTGGTATGATAATTAATTGGAATGAATAAAAAAGGAGTGATTTTAATTTATGAATTTTGAAGAATGGAAAGACTTTAAAGGTGGCGAATGGAGACACGAAATTAACGTTAGAAATTTTATCCAAAAGAACTATACACCTTATGAAGGTAATGATGAATTTTTAGCTGGTCCTACTGAAAGTACAAAGAAACTATGGGACACAGTTTTAGATTTGTACAAAAAAGAAAAAGAATCAAAAGGTGGTGTACTTAGTGTTGATGCTAATACAGTTTCTAGCATTACAAGTCATCCAGCAGGTTATATTAATAAAGATCTTGAACAAATAGTTGGTTTACAAACTGATGAACCTTTAAAAAGAGCTATTATGCCAAATGGAGGTATTAGAATTGTTGAAAAATCTTGCGAAGCTATTGATGTTAAACTTTCAAAAGATGTGGAAACTATTTTTAAAAATTATAGAAGAACTCATAATGATGGAGTTTTTGCAGCATACACACCAGAAATTAGAGCTGCTAGAAGTTCACACTTAATTACTGGTCTTCCAGATGGTTATGGTAGAGGAAGAATTATTGGTGATTATAGAAGAATTGCACTATACGGAATTGATGCTTTAATAGCTGATAAACAAGAAGTTATGCAATCTTTAGAAGTTCCTTCTATATTTACAGAGACGGTAAGAGATAGAGAAGAAGTTCATGACCAAATTGAAGCTTTAAATGAACTAAAAGAAATGGCAAAATCTTATGGCTTTGATATTTCTCGCCCAGCAAGTAATGCAAAAGAAGCTATCCAATGGCTATATTTTGGATATTTAGGCTCTACAAAAGAGCAAAATGGTGCAGCTATGAGTTTAGGAAGAACATCATCTTTCTTAGATATCTATATTGAAAGGGACTTAAAAAATGGTACTTTAACAGAAGAACAAGCTCAAGAATTAATGGATCATTTTGTTATGAAATTAAGATTAATAAGATTTTTAAGAACTCCAGAATATAATGAATTATTTAGTGGCGACCCTGTATGGGTAACCGAATCTATTGGTGGTATGGGTGTTGATGGAAGAACTTTAGTTACTAAAAATTCTTTTAGGATGTTACACACATTAGTAAACTTAGGTCCTGCTCCAGAGCCAAATATGACTGTTTTATGGTCAACAAGACTACCAGAAGGATTTAAAAAGTTCTGTGCAAGATTATCTGTTCAAACATCTTCTATTCAATATGAAAATGACGATTTAATGAGAGAATTCTGGGGAGATGACTATTCAATTGCTTGCTGTGTTTCTGCTATGAGAACTGGTAAACAAATGCAGTTCTTTGGAGCAAGATGTAACTTGGCAAAAACATTGTTATATGCAATCAATGGTGGTAGAGATGAAATATCTGGTAAACAAGTGGCTTCTAAGTTTGAGCCAATTCGCTCTGAATATCTAGATTATGATGAGGTTATGGAAAAATTTGACAATATGATGGACTGGGTTGCAAGGGTTTACATTAATGCTTTAAACATTATCCACTACATGCACGATAAATATTCTTATGAAAAATTAGAAATGGCTTTACACGATCAAGATATTTTAAGAACTATGGCATGCGGTATTGCTGGTTTATCTGTTGTTGCAGATTCACTTTCTGCCATTAAATATGCAAAAGTTAAAGTCATCAGAGATGAAACAGGTTTAGCAGTAGATTACAAAGTTGAAGGAGATTATCCAAAATATGGTAATGATGATGACAGAGTTGATAGTATTGCAATCGATGTTGTTAAAAGATTTATATATAAACTAAGAAAACAAAAAACATATAGAAATTCAAAACCAACTCTATCAATTCTTACTATAACATCAAATGTTGTTTATGGTAAAAATACAGGAAATACACCTGATGGAAGACGTGCTGGTGCTCCATTTGGACCTGGTGCAAATCCATTACACGGTAGAGATACTCATGGTGCTTTGGCAGTATTAAATACTATTGCCAAATTACCTTACACTTACTCAGAAGATGGTATTTCTTTCACTTTCTCTATTACACCAAAAACATTGGGTAAAGACTTAGATGATAGAATTAATAACTTAACATCTTTACTTGATGGCTATTTTGCAAAACGTAGTCATCATATAAATGTAAATGTATTTGATAGAGCATTGTTGTTAGATGCTATGGATCATCCTGAAAAATATCCTCAACTTACTATTAGAGTTTCTGGATATGCTGTTAATTTTGTAAAGTTAACTAGAGAACAACAATTAGATGTAATTAACAGAACTATTCATGAATCTATTTAACATTTGAAAAATAATTAGCATCTTGTCTTTCCAAACTTTATTTTAATTTTGGAAATAACTCAAGGTGCTAATTTGTTTCACAAAAAGTTCGTCAAATTTGTTGGAACTTTTCTATATTTTTAATTTAGAAAGGAATATAAAAACACATGGAAGATATAATAGGTAAAATTCACTCTATAGAAACATTTGGTACAGTTGATGGTCCACGGTATTAGATATGTAATTTTCTTGCAGGGTTGTGCATTAAAATGCAAATACTGCCATAATAGAGATACTTGGGATACCAACACTGGTACTAATATGTCTGTTTCTGAACTAGTAAATAAAATACAAAAATACGAAGAATATATAAAACTTTCTCATGGCGGAGTTACTGCTACTGGTGGTGAGCCTTTATTACAACCCAAATTTTTAATTAGTTTATTTACTGAACTAAAAAAATTAAACTTTCATACTGCACTTGATACCTCACGGTATGTTTCCACTAACAGATGAAATAAAAAAAGTTTTATCTTTAACAGACTTGGTTTTGTTAGATATAAAACATATTAACGATGAAAAATGTAAGAGTTTAGTTGGTTTTTCTAATAAATTAGAATTAGATTTTGCTAGATATTTAAGCGATAATAACATTCCTATTTGGATTAGGCAAGTTATTATTCCAGGAATTACAGATGATGAAAAAGATTTAATTGATTTGAAAAATTTTATAAAATCATTAAAAACTGTTGAAAAAGTTGAATTAAATCCATATCATAACTTGGGTGTTTATAAATGGGAAAATTTAGGTTTTGATTATCCTTTAAAAGATATAAGACCTGCTAATGAAGATGATATACAAAGAGCAAAGCAGATTTTGGAAATATAAAATCTCCAA
>CANRAB010000052.1 GCA_947628475.1 uncultured Clostridia bacterium | reverse complement strand
ATAACTTAAATCCTCCATTTTTTTCTATATTTTAGCACAGAATAAAAAATTAGTAAACATTTTTGTTTACTAATTTTGTTCCCATCTAACCATTTTAATATCTTTATACTTATCTAGTACATCCATATATTTTTGATATTCTTCTTCCCATAATAAATCTGGTACTTTATCAAAGGCTTCAAATACTTTTTCTGCCTCAACTAAAAAAATTAATTGATCTTGACTACTTAATTTTTCATACTTTTTTGAAAATCTATATAATTTATCTAACATTTGGTTTGCTTCTATAAATCCATAAAAATCTTTTACTTTCATTCCTGCTGCTTTTATTTGTACATACGCAAACAACATTAATATAAATATTACCATTATTAATATGTATATAGCTATAAGTAAAAACATCTTTTGCACACCTTCTTTTTTCATTTGCAATTTCATTTTTATTATAGCATATATATCCATTTTTGGCAATTATTTTTTCTTTTTTTAACTTAACTTTTGTCTTACATATTCATATAAAATTACGCCTGTGGCAATCGAAGCATTTAAGCTTTCTGTTTTTCCGAGCATTGGAATTTTTATTTTCAGGTCTGACATTTCTTGCACTTCTTTTGATACTCCATTTGCTTCATTTCCTATTACTATGGCTACTTTCTTTAATTCTAAATCATATAAACTTTTATCTGTATCTAACGATGTTGATACTATATTATACTTATGTTTTTTTATACCTTTTAAAGTTTCAACTATGTCATCACTTTCTATTACATTAACTCTAAAAATTCCTCCCATACTAGAACGAATTACCTTAGAGTTATATACATCTCCACTTTTTTTAGATACTATTATTTGGCTTAAGCCTACACTATCTACTGTTCTTAGTATTGTTCCTAAATTTCCAGGATCTTGTATATCATCTAATACAACTATTACATCTTCTTTGTAATTTATTTCCGCTTCTTGGTTATTTTTTCCAATTACTGCAAGTATTCCTTGTGGATTTTGAACTTCTGTTATTGTATTAAATACCTTTTCATCTGCATATATACAATTATATTTTGCAACTTCGTACATTGAATTTTGATTTATATCTTCTATTTTATTACAATTATCACATACTATTATTGTTCGTATGTCCAAGTTCTCTGATATTGCTTCATTTATTAACTTTATACCTTCTACTACATATTCTCCAAATTCATCACGATATTTTTTTTCTTTTAATTTTCGTATATGCTTTATTGTCTCATTATCTTTACTTGTTATTATCATTATATAAACATTCCTTTCTTAGAACATTAAAATTTCTTCAAGCTCTGAGATTATTTTATCTGCATTTTGTATTTTGTATGTTATATATGGATTCATTCCTGTAGAAAATTTTACTTTGTCTTTATAGGTTTGCAATATTTTAACCATATCTAATGTGCACTTTTCAGATTCTATATATATTACTATATTATTTTGCTTTTGCATTATTTTTATTATTCCCTTATTCTTGCAAATTTCTCTTATTTTTGCAATACTAATTAAATTTATAACTTCTGCTGGCAATTTTCCAAATCTATCTGTAAGGTCTTCTGCAATATTTCTTAAATCTTCTTCTGTTTTGCATAACGCTATGTTTCTATAGCTTTCCATTTTTTGATCTTGATTTTCAATATATGCATCTGGTATAAAACTTGATACCGATATATCAATAATTGGATCTATTTCTTCTTCTACTTCCATTCCTTTTTGCTCTTTTATTACTTCATCTAAGATTTTACAGTAGGTATCATATCCTACTTCATCTATGTGGCCATGCTGAACTTCACCAAGAAGACTTCCTGCTCCTCTTATTTCTAAATCTCTCATGGCTATTTTAAAACCTGAACCAAATTCAGTAAATTCTTTTATTGCTTTTAACCTTTTGTCTGCAACTTCTGAAATCATTTTGTCTCTTTTATACGTTATATAGGCGTAGGCCTGTTTATCTGACCTTCCAACTCTTCCTCGTATTTGATATAACTGTGCTAAACCAAGTCTATCTGCATTTTCTACTATAATAGTGTTTGCATTTGGTATATCTATGCCAGATTCTAGTATGGTTGTACACACTAATACATTTATCTTTTTTTCTACAAATTCTTCCATTATGTCTTCTATTTCACTACCAGTCATTCTTCCATGTGCATACGCTATTTTTGCATTTGGTACAAGTTTTTCAATTTGTTTTGCTTTTCTATCTATATTTTCTACACTGTTATATAAATAAAATACTTGACCATCTCTTTCCAATTCTTTTGTTATTGCTTCTCTTATAACTTCATCATCATATTCTAAAACATAAGTCTGAACTGGTCTTCTGTTTTGTGGTGGCTCATATAAACATGACATATCTCTTATTCCAACTATTGACATGTGCAAGGTTCTAGGAATTGGAGTTGCTGTCATTGTTAATACATCTATACTATTTTTTAGCTTCTTTATTTTTTCTTTATGTTTTACACCAAATCTATGTTCTTCATCTATTATTAGTAGACCTAAATTTTTATATTCAATTTTTTCATTTAACAATTTATGTGTTCCTATTACAATATCTACTTCTCCAAGTTTTAAGCCTTCTATTACTTCTTTTTGTTTTGCTGCACTAACAAATCTATTTAATAATTCTACTTTTATTGGATAATCTTTCATTCTTTCCTTAAATGTTTCATACTGCTGGTTTGCTAGTATTGTTGTTGGCGCCAAGTATGCTACTTGTTTTTGATCCATACAAGCTTTAAAGGCTCCTCTTATTGCTACCTCTGTTTTCCCATAACCAACATCGCCACAAAGAAGTCTATCCATAGGTTTTTCACTTTCCATATCCTTTTTCATTTCTTCTATACTGCGTAGTTGATCTTCTGTTTCTTGATATGGGAACTTTTCTTCAAATTCTTTTTGCCATTCTGTATCTTTTGAAAACATAAAACCTTTTGCCTTTTCTCTTTTTGCATACAATTCTATTAGGTCTTTTGCAACTTCTTGTAAATTTGATTTTACTTTTGCTTTCGCTTTTGCCCATTCTTTAGTTCCAAGTTTATTTAATCTTGGTGGATTATCACCTGTATTAATATATTTTTTTACATTATCTAAGCTACTACTTGGAACATATAATATTCCATCATCTTTATATCTTATTTTTATATAATCTTTTGTAATGCCATCTGTTGTAATTGTGTTTATTCCTATAAATTGACCTATTCCATTACTTCTATGAACTATATAATCTCCTACCTTTAGGTCTGAAAATATTATAGTTTCACCCTGTTTAAACTGTTCCGGAGTTTTTCTTCTTTTTTTAGGTATATTAAATAATTCTTCTATGGATATTACTAGTAAATTAAAATCATAACACTCAAACCCTTCTGTTAAAGAGCCTTCAGTTATTATTAATTTTTCTAAATGATTTGGATTTGTTATTTTCTCTGAGAGTAATTCTTTTGCTTTTCTTATATTACTTTGTGAACCACAAAGAATAGCTATTGTTGTCCCCTCTCCAATGCCTTCTTGTACTTCCTTAAACAATAAATCCATTGAACTACGAAAAAAGTTGACCTCCCTATAGCTAAAGCTATATCCGTTTCTTTTTGCATGCATACTTTTTTTATCTACAAAACCTATGTCTTTATTTTCAAGATATATTGTTTGTAAATTTTTTATATTATCTAAAAACTGTATATAATCTTGTAGTTGTTCTAAACTTTGAGGTACTGGTCTATTCTTTTCTATTAATTCTTTTATTAAATTCTGAGTGTCTTTTATAACATTTTCTGATCTAGCTTTTATTTTGCTTATTTCATCTAAAAATACTATATATTCTTCATCTAAATAGTCTATAAATGTATTGTTTGAATTTGTGTAAAAAATATTCCAATATTTATCTATTTTTTTTGTATAATCTCCATTTATTATTTCTTCTCTATCTGTTTCATCTTTTATATCTTGAGCAACTTCTTCTAAACTTTTCTCTAATATAAATTCATGTGCTGGATATATTTTTATATTTTCTATTTTTTCTTTTGACCTTTGTGTATTTACATCAAAAGTTCTAATAGAATCTATTTCATCTCCCCATAACTCTATTCTTATTCCTTCTTTTTCTTTAAGTGCAATATCAATTATTCCGCCTCTTACACTAAATTCAGATTTATTTTCTACAACTTCACTTCTCTCATAGCCTAATTTAATTAATTTTTCTTTTATCTCATCTAAATTTATAGTATCTCCAACTTTTAAAGTTAATATATTTTTATACAAAATTTCTTTTTCTATTAATTTTTGACTAACTGCTTCTATTGTTGTTACTATTATTTTTGCTTTTTTGTCATATATATCGTTTAAACATGAAATTCTATCATACGAATCTTCTTTACTTCTTGCAATATAATCATATACCATTACTTCTTTTTTTGGAAAATATTTTATATCATCTGAAAAATATGATAAATTTTTTATAATCTTTTTTGCTTGCAATTCATTATATGTTATTATACATATAGGTTTTTCTGCATAGAAAGCAGTGGAATATGCAAAATGCACCTTTCCACTGTCTGTTAACCCTGATAACATTATTGGGTTTGTTTTATTTTTTACATTCTCAATATAGTCGTTAAACTTTTTAAAATTTGGAAGTATTTTTATAATTTCGTTCATTTTGTCTCCTCTAAAATTTTGTATTATCTATTTATTATACTATAAATTTTAAGATTTTGGAAGTAATACTTCGGAATTTTTTGATAATATATTTCCTAAATTTTCTAATGAAACATCTGCCAATTTTTTATATCTTTTTTGCTTGTCCTTTATCTCTTCTTCTAAATGAGGAAGTATTCCAAAATTTGCATTCATTGGTTGGAAATTACTATTTTGTGTTGATATATATTTTGATAAGGCTCCGAATTACTGTTTCTTTTGGAAATATCAATTTTTCTTCTTTAACATTCCTATTTTTAAAGTTTATGGCAGCATTTATTCCAGCAACCAACCCTGAAGCTATAGATTCTACATATCCTTCCACTCCTGTTATTTGTCCTGCAAAATATATATTTGAATTTTCCTTTAAATTATATGTTTCATCTAATAACTCTGGCGAATTTATAAACGTATTTCTATGCATTACACCATATTTTACAAATTCTGCATTTTCTAAACCACTAATCATTGAAAATACTCTTTTTTGTTCACCAAATTTTAGGTTTGTTTGAAAACCTACCATATTATATAAAGTACCTTCATTATTATCTTGCCTTAATTGAACTATTGCATACGGTTTTGTATTATCATGTGGATTTGTAAAACCTACTGGTTTTAACGGTCCAAATCTTATGGTGTCAATTCCTCTTTTTGCCATTATTTCTATTGGCATACAACCTTCAAATATTTCTTTCTTTTCAAAATTGTGCAAAGTTACAACCTCTGCATTTATAAGTTCTCTATAAAAATTTTCATATTCTTCTTTATTCATTGGAAGATTTATGTAACTACTATCGCCTTCTTTTCCATACCTATCTCCATAAAATGCAATATCAAAATTTATACTATCTTTCTCTATTATTGGTGCTGCTGCATCGTAAAACGCTAATTTTTCTTTTCCCGTGATTTTTATAATTTGCTCTGACATTTTTTCTGATGTTAATGGTCCTGTTGCAATTATTGTTATTCCATCTTCGTCTATATTTGTACATTCTTTCCTAATAACTTCAATATTTGGATTTTGCTCCATTACATTTGTTACTTCCTCTGCAAATTTTTCTCTATCCACTGCTAGTGCCTGTCCTGCTGGTACCGATGTTTTATCCGCCATTTTTATTAACAATGAATCCAACCTTCTTAGCTCTTCTTTTAATAATCCACACGCATTTGTTATGTTATTTGATTTAAAAGAATTGCTACATACTATTTCTGCTAAATTCTTATTACTATGTGCTGGAGAAAACTCAGTAGGCTTCATTTCATATAATTTTACTTTTATTCCTCTTTTTGCTATTTGGTATGCCGCCTCACATCCAGCAAGTCCTCCACCAATTACTGTTATATATTCTTTCATACTTTTTAAGGTACATTACTTTATATACCTTATGGCTCCTTTCTAAAAAATATTATCTAACATTTTTATTTTTTTAAAGTTTCTTTATAAATATTAAAAAAGTGAAAATATAAATTTCCACTTTTCTTATTTTCTATGCTTTTACTGATAGCTTAACTAATTCTGCAAAAGCTTTATCATCATTTACTGCTAATTCTGCAAGCATTTTTCTATTCATATTTACATTTGCTTTTTTTAGACCTGCCATTAATTTGCTATATGTTGTTCCATTTTGTCTTGCTGCTGCATTTATTCTTGTAATCCATAATCTTCTAAAATCACTTTTCTTATCTTTTCTTCCAACATACGCATAAGACATTGATTTTAATACTGCTTGATTTGCGTTTCTATATCTAATACTTTTTGCTCCAAAGTATCCTTTTGCTTGTTTTAAAACTTTTTTATGCTTTTTTCTTGTTATTCTTGCTGTTTTTACTCTTGCCATAATTTACTTCCCCCCTTTAAATTAATTTCCGTATGGTAACATTCTTTTAATTCCTGCTTCACATGTTTTATCTGCATAAGCATTTTGAATTTTTCCTGATTTTTTTTGTCGTGTTGTTTTATTTCCTAATAAATGTCTTCTATTTGATTTTGTTCTTTTTACTTTTCCAGTAGCTGTATATGAATATCTTTTTGCAGCTGCTTTATTTGTTTTTAATTTTGGCATAATTTTTTCCTCCTTAAATTTTATTTACTAGGAGCTAGTATTATAAACATATTTTTTCCTTCTAAGAAAGGTTTTTTCTCTACAGAAGAAACATCTTTTAATGTTTCTATAAAGTCGTTTAATACATCTTCTCCCATTTTCACATAATTAACTTCTCTTCCTCTAAATCTAACAGTTATTTTTACTTTATTTCCATCTGTTAAAAATCTTCGCGCATTTTTTGCTTTGAAATTAAAATCATGTGTTTCAATATTAGGTGTTACTCTTATTTCTTTAACTTCTATGGCTTTTTGCTTTTTTCTAGACTCTTTTTCTTTTTTTGCTTGTTCAAATTTATGTTTTCCATAGTTCATTATTTTACAAACTGGATTTTCTACATTTGCAGATACCAAGACTAAATCTAAGTTTTTGCTTACTGCCATTTCTATGGCTTTATTGGTTGGTAACTTTCCTAATTTTTGACCTTGTTCATCAATTACTTGAACTTCTTTAAAGCGAATTTGTTCATTAATTGGTAATTCTTGTTTTATGTTATTCACCTCCATAATTGTTGTATGAAGATTTTTCATACACAATAAAAAAACTTGCTTTTTAGAACAAGTAATCCACATATATATTTTATTTATTTTACAAAACATATAACCTTTTCCCTAGTGGTAAAGGTGAGAAGTGGATATCTTCTTCTTTTCACTTATATTAGTTTACTATAAAATTCCATAAAAGTCAATACTTTTACGAAAAATTTTGTTTTATCATCATTTCACCAAAAACTGCATAACCTTGTAAAGGATTATTTACTAGAACATGTGTGATTGCTCCAATAAATTTTCCATTTTGAATTATTGGTGCACCACTCATTCCGCTGAACTATTCCTCCCGTCTTTTCAATTAACTCTTTATCTGTTATTTCTATAAGCATACTTTTATTATTCTCTGTATTATTCTTATAAATTTTTTTTATCTCAATTTCATATTCTTTTCTTATACCATCTTCTAAAGCCAACAATATTTTTGCTTTTCCTACTTTTATCTCCTCTTTCAAAGCCACCTCTAACGCATTTTCTTCATTAATACCTAAAATACTTGTTTCCCACAAATTACCATATATTCCAAATTTAGTATTTTGATCTATATCGCCTATAATTCGTTCCCCATTTATTATCCCAGATATTTCTCCCGGATTTCCCTTTTCTCCCTTCTTTATTCTTGTTATGGTAACTGTAGCTAATTCTCCACTTTCTATTGTTATTAATTTATCTGTATCTCTATCTATTATTCCGTGCCCAAGTGTAGCTATTTTTTTACTCTCTGGTTCATAATATGTTGCAGTTCCTATTCCTACAGCCCCATCTCTTACCCATAAACCTATTTTATAGCTATTATCTGAAGTTTTTACAGGCTCTATATTTGTAACATACTCTACTCCATCCCTTATATATTCTATCTCTACATTCTTACCTGCTGAGTTATTTACACATTCTATTAATTCTGTTGTAGTTGTTACACCTACATTATCCACTTTTGTTATTAAATCTCCCTCTTTTATTCCTGTATTTTCGTATGGTTTACAACCTCCAACTTCTGTCATACCTATTACTAGTACACCATCTGAATATAGTTTTATTCCAACTGTATTTCCTAATGGTATTACTTTAGTATTTTTTATTGTACTTACTTCTATTTTCTTCAAGTTTATAAGATTAAACAAACTAACTGTTATTGTTCTATCTTCTATTTTATTACCACTACTTGATACTTCTATAACTTTCTTCTTCTCTTCTTTTAATTCTATACCAAATATGCCTTTTAAATTTAATTTTTCATTTTCAAATAAAATTACATTATTGGGCATACCAGTTACATTTACAGTATAAATTAATATTATTGTTAATAATGCAATTACTAAACTTTTCTTTAAAATTTTCAAATATGTTCACCTTAAATTATGATAACCATATTTTTGAAAATTATATAACTAATAAAAAATTTATTTAACAAATTCTTTATTAGTTATTTTTATAAACATTTATTATTAAATTTTACACAAATTCTTGCTTTTGTGCAAGGTATACCAATAGGGCTAAAATATTATAATAACTACGTAATAGCAACAAGTAAAGTAAACAGCGCGTATGTTGACCCAAATGAAATATATTTAAGCGGAGAAGGAGATCCAAAATATCATTTACCATATTGTGAAAAGGTACAAAATATAAAATATACAGGATATAGAAGCGCAGAATATGTAATGAAAAAATATACGCAAACCCAAAAAGATTCAACGAGTGGTGAGGAAATAGAAAATAATAAATATTATTATTTACATGATAATTATGTAAGTGAAAGTAATACAGATTCAGAGTTAGGATGTTATTATTGTATAGTAGAGAGAGCAAATTATAGAGCATTAACAAATACAGGGGTAGCAGACGATGAAGAAAGAATATCAAAACAAATGAAAGCATACAATGAAGCACTAGCAAGAGAAAGATATTATCAATT
>CANRAB010000051.1 GCA_947628475.1 uncultured Clostridia bacterium | reverse complement strand
GGATTAAAAGTAAATGCAGAGAAAAGTAAAGTAAGTACACCAAAACAAACGAAGTATTTAGGTTTTAGCTTTTGGAAGAATGCAAAAGGAGAATGGAAACCAAAACCACACCTAAAGTCATATCAAAAGCTAATAAGAAAGTTAAAACAATTAACTAAAAGAAGTTGGAATATAAGCCTAGACGAGAGAATAAAGAAAATAAATTATCTGGTAAGAGGCTGGGTTAATTACTTTAGGATAGCAAATATGAAGAACAAAATAGCAGAAATAGATGAACACCTAAGAACAAGAGTAAGAGCGATTATCTGGAAACAATGGAAAATACCAGCAAGAAAAGGAAAAGCACTAAAGCAACTAGGAGTAAAGGCAGATATAGCATATGGCTTGGCAAATACAAGAAAGGGTTATCAATTAGTATGCAAAACAGACTGGATAAAATTTGCTATCAATAATGACAGGCTAAGAAAAAGAGGTCTGATATTTCTATCAGACCAGTATCAAAAAGTTCATATTTAATATAAATTGAACCGCCGTATGCCGAACGGCACGTACGGTGGTGTGAGAGGGAATAAATAAAATAATTATTTATTCTCTACTCGATTAAAAGATTTAAGAGTTAATATATTATATTAAAATTTTCTTTTAATAATACTTGATTTTTAGTAAATAAAATAATAAAATAGTAACATCAAAAAATAACCTAGAAAGGAATTGAATTATTATGAAAATAATATTAGATGCAATGGGTGGCGATAATGCACCAGATGCAACTATTAAAGGAGCAGTAAAAGCAATAAATGAGATACAATCAGAAATAATATTAGTAGGAAATGAAGAAATTATAAACAAAAAAGTAAAAGAAATATATGGAAAAAATAATATTAAAGAAATTTCTAATAAACTAATAATACATAATACAACAGAAGAAATAACAATGGAAGATATTCCAACACAGGCAATAAAACATAAAAAAGATTCATCAATGGTTGTAGGTTTTGGAATGCTAAAAAATGGTGAAGGAGATGTATTTATATCTGCTGGAAATTCAGGGGCATTACTTACAGGTGCAACATTACTTGTAGGAAGAATAAAAGGTGTAGATAGACCAGCAATGGCACCAATGCTACCATCATATAAAAAAGGAGTAATGTTAGTAGATGCGGGTGCAAATACAAATTGCAAACCAATAAACTTATTACAATTTGCACAAATGGCTAATGTATATTTACAAAAAATATATAATATAGAAAAACCTGCAATCGGATTATTAAATATAGGAACCGAAGAAACAAAGGGAAATGATTTAGTAAAAGAAAGTTATAAATTGCTAAAAGAAGAAGCAGAACGTTATGGAATAAATTTTGTAGGTAATATAGAAGGAAGAGAAGCTTTTTCAGGAGAAATAGATGCAGTTATAACAGATGGATTTACAGGAAACATATTCTTAAAAACAGTTGAAGGTTTAGGAAAATTAGTAAAAAGAAGTTTAACAGAAAGTTTAAAGAAAAATGCTTTTAGTATGCTATGCGCTTTGCCAGCAATGCCAGCAATAAAAAGATTTAGTAAAACAATGGACTATAAAGAATATGGTGGAGCATTATTCCTTGGTGTACAAAAACCTGTTGTAAAAGCTCATGGAAGTAGTGATGAAAAATTATTTTATTACACAATAAAACAAGCGGAAAACTTTGCTAAAAGCGGAACTGTGGAAATAATAAAAAAAGAATTTGAAAAAAATATATAAAAACTATTGACATTTTTTAAATGATATAATATCTTAATAGAGATGAAGTTAATAGCTATAGAAAAAGGAGGTGTCAACTCATGAGTGCAGAAGATATATTTGATAAAGTAAAAGAAATAATAATAGAACAATTAGGTGTTGCAGAATCAGCAATAACATTAGAAGCATCTTTTATAGACGATTTAGGCGCAGATTCTTTAGATATAGTTGAATTAATAATGGCATTAGAAGAAGAATTTGATTTAGAAATTCCAGATAGTGATGCAGAAAAAGTAGTAACAGTAGGGGACGTTGTAGATTATATAAAAGAAAATGTTTAATGAATAGGTTTAACACTTGATAAATTTAAGACTGGTAATTTATTATAAATGTGGTAAAAAGTCCATATCTTGTTTTGTTAAACTTTAAGTAAAACCGAAAATGTATCTATATACGTTTTCGGTTTTTTACTTAGAAATAATTTTACCAGAAAGGTCAATATTTAAGATGAAAAAGAAGAGAATAATAAAAGTACTAAAGTGGATAGATATAATAATTATTATTTTTACTGTTATCGCATCAGCAAAGATTATTATAGAAAATGGAAATTTGTTAAAAAAAGGACTTAGCATAAAAAATATAAGTGGTGTTTTTTGTGATGATGAGACTGTATATGCGTGTGTTGAAACATCGGATTCATTTTTTGATAAAGATTTATGGTGTATAGCTACCGAGAGTCAAACTCCACCTAGCATAGATAGTAAATGGTATAAAGTAGTTAATAATAAATGTAATATAGAAATTGATGATAATGATAAATATATATATGTAAGAGATAAGAATAATATTGGAGAAAAGTATGATATAGCAAATTATATTTCGTGTATTGCTAAAATTAATGTAAAGAGTAATGTAAAACTTATAAAAGATGAAAGAAAAAAGATAGATATAGATCCAGTAATTATTGGAAATCCAGATATGAGTATTACTTATGCTAGTAAGGATGAAAATATAGCTAGAGTAGAAGATGGTGAAATAATAGGTGTAAATGATGGTGTAACTGAAATTGTAGTTTCAGATAACTATGGAAATACAGAGATTATTAATGTGGAAGTAACATCTCTTATAACTATGCCACAAATAAATAATAAAAAACCATTTATAAGTTATATGCAGTATACACAAGAAGAAGCAAAAATTTTGGACAACTACTTATTTTATCAAATAGATGAGGCTGGATATAAAACGCGCGCTGGAGTGGTAGCAGCGGCAAGATTTTTGACACTAGAGTTTCAGTATAGAATACCATATTTTATAGAAAATGGTAGAATAACTCATTTTAATCATCAACGTCCTTATGCAGATGGTGAGGGAAGATATTATCATAGAGGTTTATATTTATCTACAGATAAATATGCAGATCTTGAAAAATCTGTAGCTGGTCCAATGATGTGGGGAGGATATATTACAGAATGGAGTACAGATAATGGAAAGATGAAAAATGGCTTAGACTGCAGTGGATTTGTATGTTGGTGTTTAATAAATGGTGGATTTGATATTGGAGATATAGGCGGTGGTTTAAGCGAAGGCTTGCCTACGTTATCTGATTATGGAGTTAGTAAGCCAATAACGATGGAGTTACTAGAGTCTAAAACCGTAAAAGCAGGAGATTTAATAGGTTTAGATGGACATATAGGTATAATCATTGGCGTAGATGATGAACATGTATATGTTGCGGATACTTTATATTATACAAAAGGAACATGGGTAACAGAATATACGTATAGAGATCTTGTAAATAGTTCATGGACAAACATTTATGATTATACAGAAATATATGGAGATGAAGGAAACTACTCTAATATGTGGTAAAAGAAAAAGGTTTGCAAAAAAAATGCTCTTATGATATAATGTCTAATAAGAGCATTTTTTAAAGCAATAAAATTTATATGTAAAAATTGAAACTTTATAATATGTAAAAAAGTATTATAAAAGGATATATAATATTAAAATTTTACCAAGTTAAAAATTATTTACTTTTTTTTTATTTTATGATATAATTTGAACAATATAATGGAGAAAATTGTTTTAATATGAAGATTAATAAAAAATAATATAAAAATGTAGTTTAGGAGGTAAAATATGATAGCAGTAGCATGTAACTGTAGTGGATATAAATTAAAAGAAGAAATAATAAGATATTTAGATGAGAAAAATATCAAATATAAAGATTTTGGAACTTTTGAAGAAAAAACTTTAGATGATTCAGAAGCTTTAAAGGAAGCTTGTAACTACATTCAAAATAAAAAATGTGAATCAGGAATTTTTATTTCTGGAAGTGGCTTCGGTATGGCAATGTTTGCAAATAAATTTAGAGGTATAAGAAGTGTAGATTGTTTTAATGAAGATGGAGCAAAACGTGCAAAAGCTCATTATAATGCAAACGTACTTGCACTTCCTGCAGAATTTATCAATATAGATACTGCAATAAATATTATAAGGGCATGGCTTGGTACAGAAGTTTTAGGTGGACGATATAGTGAGAGATTAGAGGTAATAGAAGAAATAGAAAATATAAATATGAAATAGTAATGTCGGGGGTAAAAATGGATAACACAATAGAATTCGGCATAGGATTTGTTTCAGGAAGACCGAATGTATGTAAAATTATAAATAATTATTATAAAAATATGATAGAGCAGTTAGAAAAAACTGGGAAGAATATAAATTTAACAATTTTTTTACTATATGATTTGAATTATCAGTATACTATAAGAACAGACTTCTATAATATTATACCAGAAGTATATAAAAATATTAAGATAAAATACATAACACCTGAGAATATAGAAGAAGAAAAGAAAAAATTAATGTCGAGAAATAATTTTACAAAAGAAGAAGTTGATTTATTTTTAGGGAATGGACATGCCAAAGGCAGAAATACAGTAATGTATTATGCACTAAAATGGAAAATAGATTATTTATTATTTTGGGATGATGACGAATATCCTATTGCAACAATAAAAGAAGAAGACAAATTACTATGGATACCACAAAATAATTTATTAAAACATTTAGAGCATATTAATGAGGCAGATATTACTATTGGGTATCACTGTGGATATATTTCGCCAATACCGTACGTAGAATTGGGAGAAGAGATATCGGAAGAGGACTTTAAAGACTATATAGAAGCAATAAGTAATGAAATTGTTTCGTGGGAATCGGTAAAACATAAAATGATTGATAATAATGGTGTTACATTTGCACAAAAAGATGTTGCAGAGGGTAAAGGATTATATGAGTTGCAAGAAAAATGGGTATCAGGTTCTACATTATGTTTGAATTTAAAACATTTAGATAAAATACCAGCATTTTATAATCCACCAATGGCAAGAGGAGAAGATACATTCTTCTCAACACTTTTAAAGGATTCTAAAATATTAAAAATACCAGTATATCATTTTCATGATGGATTTTTGAAGTATACGAGTATTATAAGAGGCAGGTATCCTAAGAAGTTAAGAAGAATAAAAATAGAAGAGGAAAATATAGAAAGCAGATTTTTAAAAGCTTCAAAAGGATGGATAAAATATAAGCCATTATTTATGTATATACAAAATAAGGAAAATTATAAAGAGAATATAAAGGAAGCGATTGATAAATTAGAAAAAAGCGTGCCTAAAATAAATAAATTATTTGATAGTGAAAACTTTACCGATTTAGTAAAAGATTTAAAAGAATATGATAAAAATGTAGAAAAGCATTATAAAGAATATCTACAAACAAACGAAATTTGGAAAAGACTAAAAGAAATACTAAAATAAAGGGGTTGGTTGCTATGAAAATAATTCCTTATGATAACAAATATAATGAAAAAATAAATGAATTTATATGCACAATATTAGTTGAAGAATTTGAATTTACACACCATAAAGATGAAATTCTTTTAGAAAATAATAAGAGATTTGTTGAGAATGGAGGAAATTTTTGGATAGCAATCGACGATGAAGAAAATATTATTGGAACAATTTGTTTGGATAAAAAAGAAGATAATATTGGTGAATTAAAAAAATTATATGTGCATAACGATTATAGAGGAAAGGGCTTGGCACATATACTATATGATGAATTAATAAATTTTGCGCGTAAAAATAATATATTACAAATAGAGTTAAGTACATATACAATATTAGAAGCGGCAATTAAGTTTTATATAAAAAAAGGATTTAAAATGATACAAAGAGGATTGAAGCAAGATGATGCAGTATATTTCATACTTGATGAGGTATGAATATTATAAGGAGGACAAGCCATGAAAAAAAGATTTAGTGTAATAATATGTGCATACAATATTGAAAATTATATATCAAGAGCAATCGATAGTGTATTAGAACAAACATTTGAAGATTATGAATTAATATTAGTAAATGATGGTTCAAAAGATAATACTTTAAATATATTAAAAGAATATGAAAAAAATAATAAAGATAAAGTAAGAGTAATTGATAACGGAAAGAACTTAGGGTTAGGAAGATCAAGAAATATAGCTATAGCACAGGCAAATGGTGAATATATTGTTCATTTAGACGGTGATGATACTTTATATGAAAAAGAGACATTAGCTAAGATTGATGAAACGATAGGGAAAGAAAAAATAGATCTAATATATTTTGGAGTAAAATATGTTGGAGGAGATAATAAAGCTCATATTCCTACAGCAGAAAATTCAACAAGAGAAGCAAGAATAATATGCGATATGCACTTCGCAGTTGCAAGTAAAGTATGGAGAAAAGAATTTTTAGATAAAAATAATATCGTATTTATAGAAGATATGTATTATGAAGATATGGTGTATTCACTTAAAGCAACTATTTTAGCAGAGAAGTTAAAATACGGATCATTCCCAATTTATTATTATTATCGTAATCGAGAAGGAAGTATAATGGCAACTCCTAATATAAAGAGATGCAAAGATATGTATAAAATGTTATATTATCTAATGGAATTGTATGAAACTACTCCTAAAAATTTAAAACCTTATTTGTTAAGTTTTATAAATAATGAAACTAAAAGTTTACCTGTAAGAATTAATGCTGTTTTGGCTTCATTGGAAGAAGGAGGAAAAACTCCAGTATTACCAAAACGTAACTATAAATTTGTAAATAATAAGGAGAAGTTATGTATTTAATAGTAGGGCTTGGAAATCCAGGTGTGGAATATGAAAGTACAAGGCATAATATGGGTTTTAATGTTATAGATAAAATAGCAAGAGACTGTGATATAAGAATTTCACAGTCTAAATTTAAGGGATTGTACACAGTAGAAAATATTAGTGGGGAGAAAGTTGTTTTTGTAAAACCTCAAACTTATATGAATGCAAGTGGAGAAAGTGTAGTAGAATTCAAAAATTTTTATAAAATACCAAATGAAAATATTATTGTAGTTTATGATGATATAGATATAGAACCTGGGACAATAAGGATAAGGAAAAAGGGGAGTCCACGGTACACATAATGGAATGAAATCAGTAACACATTATTTACAAACGGATAATTTTATAAGGGTAAGAGTGGGAATTGGAAAACCAGCTTATAAAGAAGATTTAATAAATTATGTGATAGGTCCTATAAGTACTGAAGAAAAAGAAATTCTACAAAAAGGTGTAAATAAGGCAGCAGAAGCAGTCTTAGGAATATTAAAAAGTGGAATAGATATAGCGATGAATCAATTTAATGGAAAGGAAAGTTAAAGGTGCTAGAGTTACTAATAGATAAAGAAAATAATTTAAAGACAATAATGCTAGTAGAAAATGGAATTTTACTTGAAAAGCATGAAGAACATGAAAATCAAAAAAGATTAGAAGGCAATATATATGTAGGTAAGGTAGTAAACGTATTAAAAGGTATGGAATCAGCCTTTATAGATATAGGAGAAGCAAGGCATAGTTTAATAAGAGTACAAGACGTATTACCTAAAGTAGATATAACAAAAAATGAAATAGAGAAAAAGCCAATTGAAAAATTAATAAAACAAGGAGACAACATTTTAATACAAATAAAGAAAGATGGAACAGCAAGTAAAGGTGCAAAAGTTAGTACTCATATAAATTTATCTGGTAGGTTCGTTGTATTAATGCCAGAAACAGAAATAATAACAATATCACAAAAAATTGAAAATAAGCAAAAGAGAAAAGAATTAATGGATTTAGTAAAAAGAAATCTGCCTCAAAACATGGGAGCAATTATTAGAACTTCATGTGAAAATGTAACAGAAGAAGAAATAAAAAAAGATATAGATGATTTATGTAAAAAATGGAAAAACATAAAAGAAGAAAGTAAACAGTGTAAAAATGTTCCAAAACTTTTGTATGATAATAGGGCATTACTTAGAAGAACATTAATAGACATTATAGATAGAGGTTTGGAAAGAATAATAGTTAATGATGTAAAAGAATATAAAGAAATAGAAGAAATTTTAGGAGAGACTAAAAATATAAAGTTAGAATTAAGAGAAGAAAATTTATTTAATATTTATTCATTAACAGAACAAATAGAAAAAATGGAAAATAGAAAAATTTGGCTAAAATGTGGTGGCTTTATAACAATAGATAGAACTGAAGCTTTAACAGCAATAGATGTAAATACTGGTAAGTACACAGGCAAAAAAAACATAGAAGAAACAATTTATAAGGTAAATAACGAAGCAACAGTAGAAATTGCAAAACAACTAAGATTAAGAGATATAGGTGGAATAATAATAATTGATTATATAGATATGCATAAAGACGAAAGTAAAATGCAAATTGAAGAATTGTTAAAAGCACAATTGAAAAAAGATAGAGCAAAAACACAAGTTTCAGGCTTTACAAAATTAAATTTATTAGAGATGACAAGAAAAAATATGTGTAATAATGATTATTATAAAGAATAAATATTTGTTAAAAATTAAAATTCATAATTTAAAAATAGTAATGTAAATTGAAGGGAATGAAAATATTTGAAGGTAGGATTTATTTCATTAGGGTGTTCTAAAAATTTAGTAGATACAGAAATGACGATTGGATTATTTAAAGAACATCACTATACTATAGTAAATGATGTAAATGAAGCGGAAATAATTGTAGTAAATACTTGTGGGTTTATAGAAAGTGCAAAAGAAGAAGCGATAAATACCATTTTGGAAATGGCAGAGTATAAAGAAAAAGGAATTTGCAAATATTTAATTGCCATGGGATGTTTGGTTGAAAGATATGAAAAAGAATTAAAAAAAGCCATACCTGAGGTAGATTTGTTCATACCAATTAAAGATTATGAAAAAATGTGGGAAAATGTAGAAAAATTAATAAATGAAAAACAGGTGGTAAGTACAAACTCTTTAGATTATATGCAAAGAGTAATAACTACTGGAAATAAAACAACATACTTAAAAATAGCAGAAGGATGTAGTAATAGATGCACATATTGTGCTATACCATACATAAGAGGACCATATATTAGCAGACCATTTGAGACTATTGTAGAAGAAGCAAATAAATTAGCCGAAGAAGGTTATGAAGAAATAATAGTGATTGCACAAGATACAACAAAATATGGAATAGACTTATACGGTAAAACAAGACTTGCAGAGTTATTAAATGAACTTAGTAAAATACAGGGTATAAAATGGATAAGATTTTTATATGCGTATCCAGAAAGTATTACAGATGAATTAATAGAAGTTGTAAAAAACAATAATAAGATATGCAAATATTTTGATATACCAATACAACATATATCTAATGCAGTTTTAAAAAGAATGAATAGAAAAAGCAACGAAGAAGAAATACATGAACTAATAAAAAAGATAAAAAAAGAAATTCCAGAAGT
>CANRAB010000050.1 GCA_947628475.1 uncultured Clostridia bacterium | reverse complement strand
GCAAATTATATAAATAATTATAAATATTTTACTCAACAAAATGAAGAAGTATCACAAGAAGAAAACTTACAAGGAAATGATATTGAAAATACAGAGAACACAAATGATGTAGATAATGTAGACAATATAGAAACTGAAGAAAACAATAATGAACAAGAAACTAAAGTAGAAACTTTATCTGCTTCTGTAGAAAATGCAGAAGTAATCAAAGTCGATGAAAGTAGTTTAAATCAAGCACAATTAGATGCGAATGAAATAAAACAAAAATATTCTTTAATAAATCCAATAAAAGGGCAAATTACTTCAAGATTTGGGGTACGAACACAAACTGAAGAAGTTATATCTCCATATCATGTAGGGCTAGATATAGCTGCAAATGCAGGTACAGTTATTTTATCAAGTATGGATGGAACTGTAGTAGAAGCCGGTGAACTTTCAGGTTATGGAAATTGCATACAAATACAAAAAGATGATGTGTTAACTATATATGGACATTGTAGCAAAGTGTATGTAAATAAAGGAGATAATATAATACAAGGACAACAAATAGGAGAAGTTGGCCAAACAGGAAATGCTACAGGTCCACATCTACATTTTGAAATACGAAAATCAGGTAGATATGTCGACCCAGAAATGATTTTAGAAGTATAGTTTTTTGAAAGGATGTTAAATATGAAAATAAAAATAAATTTACAGATATTTATTTTTGCTATAATATTCTATCTAACAAAACAAATAAGAATATATACAATACTAATGATTTTTGCATTCATCCACGAATTAGGACATTTACTTACAGGAATTATTTTAGGACTAAAGGTAAAAAGCATTAATATAATGCCATTTGGAATATCAATAAATTTTGAAGACTATAGTAATAAATATATTGTGAAAAAGATGATTATAGCGGCTGCAGGACCAATAGTTAATTTAATTATTGTTATATTAGGAATATATAATAATTGGGAAGAAGATATTATTTATGCTAATATGTTAATTGGAATGTTTAATTTAATACCTTTATATCCATTAGATGGAGGTAGAATTTTAAAATGTATGATACAAATAACTAGCAATTTTAAAGAGGCAGATATTATTACATATAAATTATCTAATATATTAATTATTATTTTAACAATAATATCAAGTATAGGGATACTTTTAATACAAAATATAGGAATAGTATTAATTTTAGGATATTTATGGATGTTAGTAGTACAAGAAAATAAAAAATATAGATTAAAAATGAAAATATATAAACTAATTTCAGAAAATGATAAGTTATTACCAGTAAATACATAATAAGGAACGACTACAAGTCGTTCCTTAAAATAGTTAAAATGTTTTCTTGCAATCATTAGATGGCTTTTCATCACAGCAACAATCGTCTTTACAAGGTTCTTTATGAAAATCACAAGAATCTAAAGATACACCCTTTAAGCATTTTCCTTGATGTTTGCATTCAGCACATAATTTAACATGACGTACCTTATTTACCCATACAAGAATTTCATAAGTTTTATCTGGACAAAGTGGTCCAAAAACAAATTCTCCATTCTTGTCTGTAAATGTGTGAGAAACAGGTTTTCTTTCTTCTTTACCATATTCATAACAAACTTCTATTAATTTAACTACAGCATCAGCAACTGGATCTTTATAACAATCTTTTATTACTCCAAATATAACATTTCTATCGTCTTCTGGTAACAAAAAATAGTACCAATTTATCATAAAAAAATAATTTTAAGGTTATAGTTTGTATCAACGTATATAGTATCAATTATAGATAGCCAGATTCTTCTTTTTTCTTCTCGAGTAAACTTGTTATATGTTTGTATAAAATTGCTTGTTAAAAAGGATTGTAGTGGCTCTATGTTATCAATTATTTTTTCTTCAGCAGGTAATGAATTTAATTCATTTAGTTTAGTTGTTAATTCTTTATATTGTTTTTCGTAATGTTCTATTTGAATCATATCTCTTACATATAAATCTCTTAACCTTTCTAATTGTCTATTGATTTTGTCTTTTTCTTTCTGAGTATCATTCTTTTTAATTTGTACTTTCCTGATTTCACAAGTATCGATATATTTTTTAATTTCTTCATTTACTGTTTCAAGTAATCTTTTTTCAATTTTTACTTCGTTTAAGTTTTTTATATTAGAGCATTTTTTTACAGTTCGTGCATGGTTACATAGATAATAATATTTACATGTAGAGGTATTTGTTTTATATATTTTACCAGTCAACTTATAATGACATTCAGCACATCTTAAAAGTCCACTAAATATCAATGTGTCATCAATACTAACTCTTTTTCTTTCATTTTTTTGTAATAATTTTTGGACCTTATAAAATAATTCATTAGATACAATAGGTTCGCAATAATTAGGTATATCTCCATATCTTGTTTCTTTAATGCCAATATAAAGTTTGTTGTGCAAAAGCCTACAGGTTTGTGCATAGTTCAAACCATGTTTAAATGTAAAATTTTCAAATGTTTTATATATACTATTGCATTTTGAATAATACATAAAAGTATCTATTACAAATTGCCTATTTTTTTCATCTACAACAAGTTTTTTATTGTCTTTTTTATAACCTATTGCAATGCTGCCACTAACAATTTCCTTGCTTTGTAGTTTCGTTTTAAATACAGATTTAATTCTTTCAGATGTTTGGGCAGATTCATTTTCTGCAACAGAAAGCATTATATTAATATGCAATCTTCCGTTTGCGGTAGAACTATCATATTTTTCAAAAACAGTTGTCCAATAAACTTCATTTTCATCTAAAACATCTAATATTTTATAATAATTTCTAACACCTCGAGAAAGCCTATCTAATTTTGTAATTAATATTCTATTAATTTTTTTCTGCTTAACATCTTGAAGCATTTTTTGAAGAGCAGGACGCTTTAAATTAGTAGCAGAAAATCCATCATCTTCATATATACCCATAATATGAAAATGATTAGCTAGTGCATATTTGGTTAATTCTTCTCTTTGAGTTCTTAAGCTATCTCCATTAATTGCTTGTTCTTCTGTACTTACTCTAACGTATAGAGCAACTTCCTCAACTTTTTTTGCAGCATCATTCATATTATTATTTATTATTTTTTCCATAAAAAATACCTTCTTTCTAAAAAAATATTAAATCTCTTGAAAAAAGGTTTTATAATATGTTATAATAAAAAACATAAAGGACCTTTTTAAAAGGGATTTTGTATGAGAATTATGTACCGTGTCGCAAACTTTGGAACATAATTCTCTTTTTTATTAAAAATCTCTTTTTAATTGTTTTACTACTCCAATAATTTTTACTGGAATTGATTTCATTTCATCATAAGTATATATAAGTGGTTCATAACTTGTATTTAATGGCTGTAATAATATACTATTTTCACTTTTCTTACCTTTTTTTATAGTTGCTTCATCTCCATTTATTAGTGCTACTACAATGTCGCCATTTTCAAAATCATCTTGTTTTTTTACAATAACTATATCATCTTCTATTAATACGGGGAACATACTATCGCCATGTACTCTTAATGCAAAAAGTTCATTCCCATCTGCAAGTTTTTTATCTATTTCAACAGTACCTATCCAATTCTCTTGTGCTAGATAATCATATCCAGCTTTTACTACACCAAGAAGCGGAATATCTACTATTGGATTACCTAGCTTGTCATATTTGTTTTTATTCTCTATTAAATCAGATTTTTTTATATTAAAATAATTAGCTAGCATTTCTATTTTATCTATTCTAGGATAAATTTTTCCATTATACCATTCTGCAAATGTTGTGTAGGGAAAATCTAAATCTTTACAGATGTCATTTCTATCCTTTTTATTAAGTTCCATATAATATTTTAAATTTTTTACAAAAATTTCTTTATTTCCTAGATCACTCATTTCACGAAACCTCCCGACAAATTCATTTTACGCAAAAATCGTAAAAAAGTCAATATAAAAAATAAAAAATTACGAAAAATTTGTAAAAATGTATTGACATTACGAAAACGTCGTGATAATATAATTACGAAAAAATCGTAAAGAAAGGAGCTGAAAATATGGCAATTACATTGAAAGCAGCAAGAATGAATAAAGGATATGACAGAAATAAAGCTTCAAAACTAATAGGAATAAGCATTGATACATTAAGCAATTATGAGAGAGGAAAAACATTTCCAGATGTTCCTATTATAAAGAAAATCGAAGAAGTATATGAAATAAAATATGATGACATTAATTTTTTAATTTAAAATTACGAAAAAATCGTAAAACATTACAAAATAAAAAAGGAGACAGGTTATGATTTTACCAGAATGGATTATAAGGTTTGCAAATTGGTTAGAAAAACACCCATATAAAGCAATGTTTCTTATACAAATTCCAATAAGTATTATAGTTACCCTTTTAACCATAAGGTTAATAGTGTGGTAACTAAAGAAATAACAAATAGGTGAAAGTAATAAACAAATCTAAATAATAAGAAGGCAAGATATGAAAATTGAATGTACAGTAGAAGAGTTAAAAGAACTATTAGATAATAAAATTGATGCGACAGCTGAGGAATTATCACCACATACATTTCCGTTAATAAAGCATTAAATATTGTAAAAATAAATTGCGACACGGTACAAAAAATAGAAAATAGACAAGTATAGAAACATATATTTTAGAGAGGTGGTGTAATGGACGAAAAACATATCCAAGTATTATTACAAGAAATGGCAAACATTATAGGAGAAAAGCAAGGCTTAGAAATGAAAGTATCAATAAAAAAGGTAGGTGATACAAATGAAATTTAGAATGGAAGAAAAGTACATTAAACGTAGAACAGTAGCAACAGTATTAATTGGACAAGCAATAATATTAATTTATGTATGTGCATTTTTATATGGAATAGTGCACTAATGAGAAGGGTGAAAAAATGGATAAGTTAGAAAAATGCTATTATTGGCATATTTACATATTAACAAGAATGAAAAGTAATTTAAGAGAATTAAGGAGGGAAAAATTAAAATGCCAGATCAAGAAGAAGGAAGTTTAAATTTAGAATCAGAAAACGAAATAATTACTAGACAAGGCAAAAGGCTTTGTGAATTAGAAAAAAGGCAAAAAGATTATGACAAGAATAAAAAAATTGTTGATTTGTTAAAAGAAATAATAAAAGAACTAACACAAGCTACCGACCAAAGTAACAGTTAGTTCCTGAAAAAGATTTGTATAAACGCTTTTTCATTTATATTGTAACAGAAAAATTGCTATAAGTCAAGAAAAACAGAAAGAAGATGTATAAATGAAGAAAAATGCTAAACAAAATTTAGAAGTTAAAGAAAAAACTTCTAATGCCAATAAAATTTTTTTCCAAATAGAAGAAGATACAATAACAATAAGTAAAAGAAAGTATGAAAGCCTTATAGAAGAACTTGCTTATTTAAGAGGAAAAGAAAAAATAGTAAATGAACATTTTGTAACTATGACATTAGAAGCCTATACAGAATTAGTATTAATAAAAGGCAGATATGATGAAATAAAAGAAAGAATCAATAAAGGCATAAATATTAATAAAATATAAATATTAGTAAAGACGTAATACAAATGCCTTGCTAAAAAAATAAAAAAGGGGGAATAGACAAATGGAAAATAACTATAAAAACAATAAAATATTAGAAACAGAAAATGAAATAGGATTTGAAACAAAAATAAAAATTGAAGCAATAGCAAAACAGATATTAAGAGATATGGGAATTAAAATACATCATTTAGGATTCAAATATTGGATAACAGCAATATATATTACTTTAGATATAGAATTAAGTAATAAGCCAAATCTAAGAATGATGGAATTGTATTATATGATTTCAAAAAAGCATAGAACAACTGTATCCAGAGTTGAACGAGCAATGAGATATGCTTATGAAACAACAACAATAGATCTAAAACAATATTTTAATGTAACATATACAATTAATAATACTGCTTTGCTATTTTTGTTAGTAGAAGCGGTTAAAGATAAATTATATATTCAATCAAATACAGAAATCAATTTACCAAAAATTATGGATTGTGAAAAGAAATCAAAAAATCCAATTAACACTCCTGTATAAAGTTCTTTATGGAACAAGATATTTTGTCGAATTTTACAAAGGAAGGAGTGGAAACCAAAAGTGTGAATAGAAAAGATAAAATTGATATAGAAAAACAGCTCACTGAATTTTATTCTACATTAGACTATAAACCTATCTCTTCAAATGCTATTTCAATATATTTATTATTATTGCAAATAGATTGTAAGACAGACTGGCTTATTGAGTTTAAAGTAACAAATACTATTCTAATGAGCAAAATAAAAAATCTAAATTTATCTGCATTACAAAGAGCAAGAAACGAATTAATTAACAATCAATATATTTTATATAAGAAGCGGCGTAAATCAAAATGAAGCTTCTACATATTCAATAATAAAATTGTATTTTGAACAAGCAGATGAACAACCGAACGCACAACCGAACGCACAAGCAAGTGAACAAGCGGACGAACATATTATAACTAAACTAAACTTATTATTTAATTATTTATATAAAAAGGGAAGCGGCAACGAAATAGGCTTAACAGAAAAAGATAGAATAAGCTTAGTTTCTTCACTTAGGCATATTGGATTCAGTATAGACAATGATATAGCTTATAATCTTATGCCACCAGAAAGAGTCTTAGATGAAAAAATTATGTTATGGTGCGTAAAAGAAATATATTTAAGTCCATATAAGATTTTCCTAAATGATTTAACATGGGAAATTCTAGCACATAAATATTTAAAAACAAAAACATATATAACAGAAAAACCAGACTACAGAGTAGAAGAAATAATAAATTATTTTATTGTGTGTATTCAAAATGAATTGGAAAACAAGAGAGGTATAAAATGAATAAATTTTATAATCTAGCAACTAGAAAAGTAGTACCTATATATACAAAAATGAAACCTAATCCAGATGGAAGTCATTTAGTTAATTATAAAAAAGAAAAGGACTATGATTATTATAGATGTGATTATTGCGGGGCGGAAATAAAAATATTAAAACAAAAAAATGAAATGACTGGAGGAACAATAGTATTGCCTAGAATAATTACTAAAAAATGTGAAATACAATTAGCACTATGCAATAAGTGTTTAAAACCAGTTTTAAAAATATTTGAAATGGAGGTAAGGTAATTATGATAATGGGAATTATAGTTTTTTTAGAAATATTAGCAATTGTATTATTGATAATAGGATATGTAAACGATATAACTTCAGTATTTGTTATTGGACTTTTAAGTTTTTTAGGAGCAGTTATAATACTTTTACTTGGTGGTTTTCATGGATTTATTAATTATCCAGCAACAGAGGGAACACATCAAGGAGTTATAACGGCAGTAGATTTGAAAGGAATATATTTTAGAAGGTATGAAGTATATTTAAAATCCAGTGGATATACAGGACAAAGTGATGAAACAAAATACTTATTATATGATTATGAAAATGAATTAGCAGAAGAATTAAAAAATGCGATAGGAAAAACAGTTAAAATAAATTATGGACATGATGGAGGATACATAGGTTGGAATAGTTGCGGAACATATCATATTAAAAGTATAGAAATAATAGAAAATTAAAGGAGAGATAAATCATGAATATACAAGATTTACAAGAAGGAGATAGAATCACATATAAATATAATAATGGCGATGATAAAATATATAAATCTATAATACAAGATGATGGGGATTTAGAAGATTATAAGGAAAGAATAGAGAGAAAATCATTAGAAATTTTAAAAATAGAACGACCAAAATATGAAGTGGTAGAAGAAAATGAAGAGCTATTAACAGAAGAGGAAAAAGAATTTTTAAAAGGTATGTGTAAATATTATGATATTACAAAAATTAAATTTTATGATATAGATGTAAGACTTTTTGATAAAGATAACCGTATAAAAAATTGTCCAGATTATCCCCCAAATATGAAATTTCAAAATGTAAAAAAGACTAATTATTACTATAACTTAAAAGAATTAGGATTAGAGGAGTAAATTATTATAGTAGTTAGTCAAGATAAAACAGGAATTGTAAATTTTGAAAACATAAACTCAAATTTTTTACTATACCAAGAGTATATTTTATGCCATAAAAATAAGAGGTGGAACAAATGATATATGAATTTGAAATGATAGGAAGTATAACAGGAAAGGCAAGACCTAGAATGAATACTAGAACAGGTAGAGCATATACGCCAACAAAAACAAAATTATATGAATATTCATTAAGGCAATGGTTTTTAATGAATTATCCTAATTTTAAACCAATAGAAAATAGAGTAAAAGTATTTATAATTGCATATTTTGAAGTGCCTAAAAGTACAAGCAAAAAGAAAGAAGCGGAAATGTTGTTAAATAATATAAGTCCAACTAAAAAACCGGATATAGATAATATTATAAAAATTGTACTAGATGGAATGAATAAGTTTGCTTTTAAAGATGATACTCAGGTTACAAAATTAGAAGTAGAGAAAAAATACGCAGAAACACCAAGAATATATATAAAAATTGAAGAATACTAGGGGAATAAATATATGAAATGTATTAATTGTGGGAAATATCCTTTTTGTAATAAAATAAAAAATTCGCAACAAGAAGCATGCGAAAAATTTATAAAAAGGTCTTTAAGTATAGAAGTAAATAGAAAGGATGAATCTAATAATGAACTACGAAGAAAATAAAAATACTGCAAGTGTTGATACTCTACACACACACACACACACACCGGTATTTTATTTAATGACTTGCTAAACAAAATAACATTAGGAGATAGTTATAAATTGATAAAACAAATACCAGACAAAAGTATAGATTTAATAATTATAGATCCTCCATACCTTATAAAAAATACAAATGGTGGTAGTAGAACTAGGTTAGCTAAGTCGATTAGAAATATGAATAATCAGATAAAAGAAAAGAATTTAACAAATGGAATACAAAAAGAGATTCTAAAAGAGTTAATCAGAGTACAAAAAAATATAAATATTTATATATGGTGTAATCATAAGCAGATACCAGACTATTTAGAATATTTTGTAAAAAATTTGAATTGTAAATTTGATATTTTGATTTGGAATAAATCTAATACAACACCATTATATAATAACAAATATTTAACAGATAAAGAATATTGTTTATATTTTAGAAAAAATGGTTATTGTAATCCTCAAAGTTATGCTGAAGCAAAAACAGTTTATTATATGCCAATAAATAAAAGCGATAAAAACAAATACAAGCATCCAACGATAAAACCATTAAAGATAATAAAAACGTTAATAAAAAATTCAAGCAAAGAAGGGGATATAATTTTAGACTGCTTTTCTGGAAGCGGAACAACATGTGTAGCAGCAAAAGAATTAAATAGGCAATACATAGGAATAGAAATAGATCCAGAATATCATAAAATAAGCATAGATAGGTTAAATGGAATATTAGCAAATGGGCAAACAAGTATGTTTATGAGTTAGAAAGGATGAAAAGATGGCTAAGTTAATAATTTATGATAATAAAAATATTTTAATTGCGGATTTAGATAGAACAGAAAATAGAAGTGAAAGACGAAACTATAATGTAGCGAAGGATACAAA
>CANRAB010000049.1 GCA_947628475.1 uncultured Clostridia bacterium | reverse complement strand
GCCCCGTGGTCAAGCGGTTAAGACATCGCCCTTTCACGGCGGAGACATGGGTTCAATTCCCGTCGGGGTCACCAATTTAATATGCCGCTGTAGCTCAGCTGGTAGAGCAACTGACTTGTAAGTGAAGGAAACTTCAATTCAACTTGCACCTTTATGTAGAAATATGTAAAGTGGACACCGCTAAGTCGGGGAAAGCTAAGTATAAAATATAAGCTAATCCCGAGCTAGAGAAATCGAGTGTAGAGACTTTATACGGTGTACCTAAGGCGATAGCTAAGGTAAAGAGAAAGTCCAGGCCACAAACTTTTGCAAGGCAATGAAAATTGTAGTGGTATGAATCAGTAGGTCGTCAGTTCAAATCTGACTAGCGGCTCCAATAAAAAATAAAAGTTTTGAAATAGTTCTTAACTTTTATTTTTTACAATTATGTTTGTCAAAAAGGAGAAAAATGATTTGCTTGAATTGTAAAAAAAAAATAAAAAATAAAAACAAATACTGTTCTGTTAGATGTCAAAAAGAATATGAATATAAAACATATATAGAAAGATGGAAAATAGGTAAAGAAAATGGTATGAGAGGTAATTATCAAATTTCTATGTATTTAAAAACATATTTATTCAATAAATATAATAATAAATGTGCTAGATGTGGTTGGGGAGAAAAAAATAGATATACAGGAAATATACCATTAGAAATAGAACATATTGATGGTAATTATTTAAATAATTGTGAAGAAAATTTAATTTTATTATGTCCTAATTGCCATTCTTTAACAAGTACATATAAAGGAGCAAATTTAAATAATGGAAGAAAAGCAAGAAGAAAATATAAATTATAATATATTTATTGTAAAAATTCAAAAACTATGATATAAGTAAAAGAAAAAAATAGAGGGAGTTCATGGATAAAACAATAAAAAAGAAAAAATCCACCTCATTCATGAAAAATGTGCTAATGCTAATGATAGCACAAGTACTAATAAAAATACTAGGATTTGTATATAGACTAGTAATAATAAATATAGATGGATTTGGCGACATAGGAAATGGATACTATTCAACGGGATATCAAATATACTCACTACTATTAACATTATCATCAGTAGGCATACCAACAGTCATAGCAAAACTTGTTTCAGAAAGGGTAGCAATAGGAGATTATAAAAGTGCACACACAATATTTAAAACAGCTTTAAAAATATTTACAGGAATAGGAATAATAATGTCATTAGGCCTATTTTTTGGAGCAAAAGCCATATCGATACACATAATAAATGTTGAAGGGGTAAAATATACACTAATGGTGCTTGCACCAGCAATAATGTTTGTTACAGCAGGTTCAGTACTAAGAGGATATTTTGCTGGATTGGGAACAATGAAACCAACGAGTGTTACACAAACTTTAGAACAGTTTTTAAATTGTTTACTAACAATAACATTTGTTTATGTGAGTATTGGACAAGACACATCTATTATGGCAGCAGCAGGAAATTTATCAAGTACAGTAGCAATAATTATTGCATTTATATATATAATAATTTTTTATAAGAAACAAAGAAATGAAATACTAGAAAATTGTAAAACACAAACATTAAAGACAGAAAATAAAACAACAAAACAAATTTTAAAAACAATATTTGCAATATCAATTCCAATGACAATAGGTTCACTAGTAGCAGAACTAAATGCAACAATAGACACAATAACAGTAAGTAATTGTATTCAACGCGCATTTGAAGGTGTATTATCAGGTGGAAAAGAAATATTAGAATTAAAAGCAATGGAGCTTTCAGGCATGATATCTAAGGTGGAAACAATAATAAGGCTACCACTTGCTATAAATGCAGCATTTTGTACAGCTCTTGTGCCAGCGATTGCTGGTTCTTTAGCAAAAAATGATAAAATTACTGCAACAAAAAGATTATCATTTTCACTTTTTCTAAGTATAATAATCATTGCACCATCGGCAATAGGAATTATAGTACTTTCAGAGCCAATATTAAAAACTATATATCCAAATTCATATAGTGGAGCAGGTTTGTTATCAATAACTGCTATTTCCATGACATTTGTAGCGCTTAGCTATGTTATGAATGGTGGATTGTATGGATTAGGTAAAGTTCATATACCAGCAATAGCGTTAACGATAGGTGCAGCAATAAAAACAGTATTAAATATAATACTTATAAGTAACCCAAAAATAAATATATATGGTTCGCCAATAAGTTCAACAATATGTCAAATGGTAAATTTTGTAATATGCACATATTATTTGAATAAATATATAAAACTTAATATAGATATAAAGAAAAATATTTTAAAACCTATTTTATCTGCAACTATAATGGGAATAATAGCATATTTAACACAAAAATTATTATTAAATATATTAGGAAATACAATGTCAACTTTAATAGCAATACTTATTGGAGTAATAATATATGGAATATTGATAATATTAACAAAAACATTAAATAAAGAACAATTTTATATGATACCATTTGGAGTAAAAATATATAAAATTTTATTAAAATTAAAAATATACAAAGATATAGCAGAATGATTCTAAAAAATTGGTAAAATAAACACTATTGTTTAACATTATTAAAAAAATCTATTATATACGAATAATTTTGATAAAAAAAGGAGAATAAAAATGAAACTAATTTCATGGAATGTAAATGGATTAAGGGCAATTTATAAGAAAGGATTTGTAGAATTTTTTAATAAAATAGATGCAGATATATTTTGTATTCAAGAAACAAAAATGCAAGATGGGCAAATGACGTTAGAATTACCGGGTTATAAACAATATTTTAACTATGCAGAGAGAAAAGGATATTCAGGAACAGCAATATTTACTAAAATAGAACCTGAAAATGTAAGTTATGGGATGGATGTAAAAAAATATGATAATGAAGGCAGAATAATTACATTGGAATTTAAGGATTTTTACATGGTAAATTGCTATACCCCAAATTCAAGAAGAGAATTAGAGAGATTAGAATATAGATTAAAGTGGGAAGAATCTTTTAGAAAATATTTAAAAAGATTAGATAGAAAAAAGCCTGTAATTATATGTGGAGATCTAAATGTAGCTCATAAAGAAATCGATTTAAAAAATCCTAGTTCAAATAGAAAAAATGCAGGATTTACAGATGAAGAAAGGGAAAAAATAAGTAAACTATTAAGTTCAGGTTTTACAGATACGTATAGAAAATTATATCCAGATAAAGAAGAAGCATATACTTGGTGGTCATATATGGGACTTTCAAGAGAAAAAAATATTGGTTGGAGAATAGACTACTTTTTGACATCAGATAGAATAAGTAGTAAAATAAAAGAAACGTATATCTATAACGATATATTTGGAAGCGATCATTGTCCTGTAGGACTTGATATAGAAATATAAATTATTTAAAGTATAATAAAAACGTTTCAAAATCTATTTATCATGACAGGAAAGGATGAATATTTAGAATGAAAAATATAAAGAGTAGTAGTAAGTGGATATATTGGTTTACCTTGGTAGTTGCAATTGTAATTATATACAAGGTATTAGACAATTTTACAGGTATAGGAATGTGGTTAGGTAATTTAGTAAAAGTATTAAAACCATTTTTGATGGCAATATTGTTATCTTACTTATTATATATACCTTGTAGAAAAATTGAAAAACTATATAGAAATAATAAAAAATTAGCCAAAAGAGCAAGAGGACTAGCAGTAGCAACAACATATTTATTGTTAATTCTAGCAATAATAATATTATTAAATACAATATTTCCAATGTTATCTGAAAGTGTAATAGATTTAGCAGGGCATTTGCCAGAGTATTATGATAGTACAATTAAATATATAAATAATTTACCACAAGATAGTGTTATTGGTAAAGATATAGTAAACAATGTTATAGAAAAATTAAAACAGATAGATATTACAAAATTACTAGATGCAGAAAATATTGTTATGTACTTACAAAAGGCAGTTGGAATTGCAAGTGGAATATTTAATGCTTTTGTAACAATAGTTGTATCTGTATATATATTGTTAGAAAGAACAGATATTATTAAATTTATAAAAAAATTAAATAATAGTTTATTTAGTAAGAGAACATGTAATACAATAGATAGATATTTCATAAAGGGAAATGATATATTCTTTAAATATATTTCTAGTCAAGTATTAGATGCAATAATAGTAGGTATTATGATGTCAATAGCTTTATCAATAATGGGTGTAAAATATGCTATATTATTAGGATTTTTAATAGGATTATTTAATTTAATACCATATTTTGGAGCCATTATAGCTGTTGTTATATCTGCAATTATAACTTTATTTACAGGACGGTCTTTCACAAGCAATATGGACTGTAATTGTATTAGTAATATTATCACAAATTGACGCAAATATAATTAATCCAAAAATTACAGGAGATGCATTAGAAATAAGTAGAATATTAATTATATTCGCTGTAACAGTAGGAGGAGCATATTTTGGTATACTTGGAATGTTTTTAGGTGTTCCAATAGTTAGTGTAATAAAAATGATGTTAGATGATTATATAGAAACACATGAAAATAATGAAAAGTTAGAAAAAGCATAGACCATTAATTAAAAGAATGTAAGTTCATAATGTAGAAAAAAATCTTTAGTTAATATTTTTAGTAATATATTGACATTCCTTGTAAAAAAATATATAATTTGCACAAGAAAAATAGATAGTGCATTTTATATATTTTTTTTGGAAAATATGAAAGGAATGATGGTGTATGAAAAATTTAAAAAAAGTTTCTATAGCTGCGTTAGGAATGTTAGCAATGATTAGTACAAATGTCCTTGCAAAAACAGGAACAGTAGATACACCGATGGGATTAATACTAAGGGAGGATGCAGATAGATCAAGTAATGCAATAACTACAATTCCAGATAAAACACAAGTAGATATAATAGAAGATGATGGTGAATGGTATAAAGTAAGATATAATAATCAAGAGGGATATTTGTTTGCAGGATATGTAGAAGAAAATGAAGCAGAAGGAGATACACAAACTTCTTCAAATGGAAATAATACTACACAAAATGCAAATAGTACGTTAAAAGTATACGCTATACCACTAATAACATCAACAGTAATTAATGAAATACAAGCTAATGAAACAATAACAATAGAAAAAAGAATAACAAACTGGAGCTATGTATCAGTAGGAGAAATTACAGGATGGGTAAGAAGTTACGGAATAGAAAATACAGTTCAAACAAGTGCAGAACCTAATACACAAGAGAATCCACAAGAAGAACCAGAAACAAAACCTACTGAAAATAATCAAACAAATGAGCCTCAAAATCAACAAACTACAGAAAATCCAGAAACAAATACACAAAGTCCGGAAGAAAGTAATACTTTACAGCCATCAAATTCTGAGCAAACTGAAAAAGTAGTAGAAGAAACAAAAGCATATGTAGATGTAGATTTTGCAAATATAAGAAAAGAAGCTTCAACAAATTCTGAAATAGTAACAACACTAACAGAAGGTACATCATTTATAATTACTGCTGAAACAGAAGAATGGTATAAAATAAGATATACAAGTGTAGATGAGGAAATATATGAAGGTTATATTTACAAAGAACTTACAAGAAAATAATTAAAAATATCTAGGGTGAAAAACATATCACCCTAGATTTAAAGCAAAAATAGGAGAGCGATTTAATATAAAAAGACCAGTTGTAATTATATTACTTGGTGTATTAAGTGGCATTATATGTGGTTTTGTAATTACAAAAATAATGATAAAATCTTATAACAACTTAGAAATTATACTAATATCAATATTATTTTTAATATTAATTTTTTTAACATATTTGTTATTCCACACAAGAAAAAAACGATTAATACACTTCTTAATAAAAAAGAAAAAAATAATTCTAATATTTTTTATATCTTTTATAATTTCAAATATTTATTATCAATTCATAAATAATCAATACAAAAAAGTCTATAAAGAAACTCCAACAAAATTAGTAACAACTGCAACCATTGTAGGTAATGCAAAAGAAACAGAATATTATTATAGTTATGAAGCAAAAGTGCAAAATAAAAAATTTTTAATATATGTAAAGAAAAGTGAAGAACAAAAAATAAAATATGGAATGTTAGTTAATATAAAAGGTGAATATACTGTTCCTTTAGAAAATACTAATTATAAAGGTTTTAATTATAAAGATTATTTAAAAACGAAAAAAATTTATGGAAGTATAAAAGTAGAAGATATTAAAATACTCAAAAGAAATAATGTAAATATTATTTTAAAATTAAGTAATACCATAAGAAATAAAATAATAGAAGTTGCAAGACAAATGCTACCAGATAAAACGCAAGAGTTAGTGGTAGGCATATTAGTAGGAGAAAAAGAGAAAATAGAAGATGAAATAACAAAAGATTTTAGTAAAAGTAGTTTATCTCATATTTTAGCTATATCAGGTAGTCATATATCATATATAATTCTAGGTATAAGTTTTTTATTACAAAAAAGCAAATTCCCACAAAAAGAAATATATATAATAACAATAATAGTACTTATATTTTTTATGTTCATAACTCGGTTTTAGTCCATCTGTTGTAAGGGCATGTATAATGGGAATAATAATGTTGTTTTCAAAAGTAGTACATAGAAAGCAAGATATAATAAATTCTATGGCAATATCATTAATAATAATTTTGGTAGATAATCCCTTTACAATTAAAGATATAGGTTTACAATTATCATATCTAGGAACTTTAGGGATAGTATATTTTAATAAAAAAATAGAAACTTTTTTATTAAAATACATAAATGAAAAGATATCCAAAATATTATCTATAACTATATCTGCACAAATAATGATATTACCTATAACAATAATAAACTTCAATACTATCTCAACGGTTTTTATAATATCTAATATTATAGCAGCTCCACTAGTTGGTAGCATAGTCATAGTTGGATATTTCAATATATTCGTAGGCATATTATCCATCAAAATAGGAAAAATCATAGCAATATTTACACATAGTTTAGTTCAAATATTAATATGGGTGGCAAAAATAACATCAAATATTCCATTTGCTTCTATCATAGTAAAAACCCCAGATATAATAACAATAACTATATATTACATTTTAATTTATTGTATATATAAAAAAATTAATAAAATACAAATCCGTTATGAAAAAAAATACGCATTACTTTTTTTATTTTTTATTGTGCTTATAATAACTATAGTTAGAATTATTCCACAATCGTTAAAAATACATTTAGTAGATGTTGGACAACGGAGACTGCACAGTAATAGAAACTCCAGAGAAAAAAATAGTTGTAATAGATACAGGTGAACAAGAGAAAACAATAGTAGAATACCTATTAGATAGAAAAATAAAGAATATAGATTATCTTATGTTATCACATTTTGACTCAGATCATTGTGGAAAAGCAATAGAAATGATAGAAACTTTGAATATAAAAAATATTATAATAAGTAAACAAGCAGAAATGTCGCTTGAATTTGAAAATGTAATAAAAGCAGCACAAAAATACAAAGTCCATATTATAGAAGTACAAGCAGGAGATAAAATAAAAATTGATAAATACGTTTATTTTAATATTATATGGCCCAATAACAATGATTTTATAAAAGAAAATCCATTAAATAATAATTCTATAGTAGCAAAGATGAATTATAAGAAATTTAGTATATTATTTACTGGAGACATAGAAAAGGAGGCAGAAAATAAAATTTTATCAGAATATAATAAAGTATTAAAATCTACTGTTATTAAAGTTGCGCATCATGGTTCTAAAACATCATCAACAGAGGAAATGTTAAAAGCAGTAGATAGTAAAATAGCTTTAATAGGAGTTGGAAGGAATAACAAATTTGGACATCCTAATTTAGAGGTTATAGAACGATTTTTATTATTAGGAAATAAAATTTATAGAACAGATTTATGTGGAGAAATAACCCTAACAGTCAATCAAAAAGGAAATATAAAAGTACAAACTATATTAAAATAACCTTTTTGTTTAAAGAATTAATATAAATTGTATAAATTTGTAAAAAATGGTTAATATAAAAAGAAGAAAATAGGGAGAAAGGAAACATAGAAAAATGAGGAAATACATTATTTTTATATTAATAGTAACTCTAATAATAAGCTTTATATTAGGACTATATGTGTATAAGTTAAAAAAATTAAATGAAGAAATAGCGTTTGAAGTAGAATATAAAAAAGTAAAAACAAATGATATAATTACACAGGCAGAAGAAATGTTAAAAGAAACGAGCTCTAATGATAATAAAACATCACCCAATACTAGATTAATAGAAAAAATATACTATAAAGACTGTGGACACTTAGTACAAACGGAAAAAGAAATGAGAGAAGACTTAGTAAATAAAACAGAAACAGAATTTAGATTATCATATAAAGATTGGGAAATTCAGACATTTACAACAAACGAAGTTATGGTATATAAGGAAGTAGCAGATTTTTGTGATGAGCATTTTTTATTAAAAGATGTTGCTGGTAAAATAAATGTATATAAATTAGATAAAAATGATGTAGAAAAAGAATTAGTAAAAGAAACAGAGATTCAAACAAAATACTTATCAGAATTGGATATAGACAATTTGAAGAAAGGTATGAAAGTATATAGTAAAAAACAATTAAATCAATTATTGGAAGACTTTGAATAATTGAAATTATGTAAAAAACATGATATAATAAAATCATATCTTTAAGGAGGATATAATTATATGCAAGTTCGTTTTGTAGGAAAAGATCTTGTGGCCCCTGATGGAACCATTATACCAGTCTCAGTTGAATTATTAAAAGAGGCATGTATAACGGAGGAGTATAAGACCTTACGAGTACGAGATATTATAAACGATGCAGTTAAATCTGTAATAGGTTATAATGTGTATTACGGAGGTCGGAGCATGTATACTAAAAGTCAATTGTATAAAACATTAGAGGAGACTGTAACAAAATGCGAAAAGTATGATGAAATGAAAAAAAGAATGGCAAAAATACGAAATGAAGTAAAAGAATTGAAAGATGAAGGATGTAAGGAAGCTCGTATTTTTGACGGTTACTGTGCACCGAATATTAAGAAACTGAGAAAAATAACACAAAGGGAGTATTATAGGAGACCAAACCCATTTAAGGGAAAATAAGAAACTTGCGAGTTGCCAATGTAAATTAACATTGGCAATTTTTAATGTATAAGAAACTATTTTATGAAATAAGATTTTTACGTATATAAACCAAGGTTATTGTAATTTTTTCTTAATAACTATTGACTTTTCATATAATTTTTGTTATTATAATAATACTTTGTTTTTCAAAGATTTATGCGGAAGTAGCTCAGTTGATAGAGCGATGCCTTGCCAAGGCATAGGTCGCGGGTTTGAGCCCCGTCTTCCGCTCCAAAAAATTGTAATTAAAAAGTTACAATTTTTTTTAACAAATATTCATTATTAGTCATTGATTAGCATATAATGAATTATGGCGACATAGCCAAGTGGTAAGGCACGAGTCTGCAAAACTCTGATTCCCCGGTTCAAATCCGGGTGTCGCCTCCAAACGACAAAAAACTAATTCTGAAATATCATTATTGTTTTCCACGTATTTTCCTCATCGTAATTTTATAAATTCTTTTTATTGTTTTTAAGTTTTCTACCTTTGCTC
>CANRAB010000048.1 GCA_947628475.1 uncultured Clostridia bacterium | reverse complement strand
ATTAAAATACCTTGTTAAAGGTGCAAGAATTATCGCCCTAACTGGTGAGCAAGGTTGTGGTAAAACAACAATGCTTATGGGTATGATAGAAAATATATACGAAACAATGAACTTACGTATTACAGAGACAGCCTTCGAGTTGCACTTAAGAAAAATATATCCAACAAGAAACATCTTATCAATGCGTGAAACAGAAACAATTTCAGGACAGGAATGTTTGGACGTTCAAAAGAAAACTGATGGTAGTGTTAACATAATTCGGAGAGGTTGCAACAGACCCCGTAGCATCTTGGATGATCCAATCTGCACAAGTTGCATCTAAATTTACTTTATTTACACACCACGCTAAAACATTTCCAAACTTAGTAACTGCTTTAAGAAACTCAATGTTAAGAGCAGGAACATTCACAGATGAAAGAATTGCAGAAGAGCAAGTTGTTAGTGTATTGAACTTTAACATACACTTAGTAAAAGACTTTAGAGGAAGAAGATACATAGAAAGAATAACAGAATGTATACCAATTGAAGATAATGAAGATTATACATACGATTATAGAAAAGAAAAAACAATAGAGGGAAAACTTGAGAAATTTATGGATAATGCAACAAGATATTTCCATAAAACAACAAATAGAGAATTATACAGATATGTAAATGTATTAGAATATCATAACGACAGTTATGTATTAACAAATAAAATTTCAGATGAAAATATTAAACAAATGAGAAATAACATGAACGCAGAAGATGCAGTAGCATTTGACGCATTCATAGAGAGAAATTGGGGAAAAGATGCAAAAAAAGTAGCAAAAAAATGAGGTGAAAACTAAATGCGAAACCAAATACTATTTTACATGATTGGAATAACTGGTGGATTATTTGCAATATTAATGATAGTATATTTTGTAATTAGGTCAAAAACTGATACAAAAGATATGAAGAAAATAAGGCAGTTAAGAGAAGGTACTAAGCAAAATAAATATTCAAAAGACATAATATATCAAAAATTATATGTTTTTTATACTCAAATACCATTATTCAAAAGATATGTATTAAAAATAAGAAGAAAACTTGAAATAATACACATGCAAGATGAGTATAAAACAAGAATGCAGACATCAAGAATAATTACTAAAGCTTTATGTATAATTATTCCTGTAACAATAGCGGTAATTTTATTTACAAAGAGTGATCCTCTACTATTATCTATATTATTGTTATTTGAGTTATTCTTGGTAGAAACACTTATGTCTGGAATGGTAGACAAATACGATACAAAAATATTAAAACAGCAGGTTGACTTTTTTGCAGAAATAAGACATGCTTATCATGAATTTAACATGGTTGAGGAAGCAATTTATGAGGTATCACAAAATGATGAACTTGAAATATCAGTTCAGGGGCAGAGAATTTATGAAATATTAATATCAGAAGATCCAGAAATGGAACTAGAAAAATATTATGATGTGGCTCCAAATAGTTTCTTAAAAGAATTTGCAGGAATATCATATTTAACAAGAGAATTTGGAGATAGAACAGATAAAGACGGAGCATCATTATATTTAAAGAACTTAAATAACATAACAGAAGAAATGCAAATGGAAATATTAAAAAGAGATAAACTAGATTATGTATTCCAAAGTTTATCAGTAATCGCTATATTACCAGTATTATTCATGGAACCATTAAAAAATTGGGCAATATCAAACTTTGGATTTACAGCTCAATTTTACGATGGTAAACTTGGGTTAATGGTACAAATAGGGTTAGTAATACTTACATTTATATGTTATTTTTTAACAAGAAAGATAAAAGATACAGGAAGTATAAAAGCAGATGAAAGAGATCCAAATAAAGTTTGGCAAATAAAGTTATATAAAAAACCAATAATAAAAAAGGCAATGGATTTAATAATACCAAAGAAAAATACAAAAGAACATAGAATAATAACAAGGTTAATGAAAGATGCAGCATCAAAACAAAAAATTGAAGCTTTGTACGTTAATAAAGTAGTAATTTGTATAGCAGCTATGTTAATTACAATTGTATTATTTATGTTTGGACATAAAATAGCAAAGGATTATGTTTACGAGGAACCAACCACAGATTATAACTTACTGGGTTCTTTATCAGACAGAGATAGAGAAAAAGCAATGGAGGTAACAGAAGCACAGAATAAAGTACTGGATAAATTTAAAGGAAAAAGTAATGTTACAAGAGACGAGATACTAGAATACTTACCAAAAACAGAATTCTATAAAACAGCAGATGAAGGAACTTTAGCAACTGCAGCAGATAAGATAATTTCAAAACTTGCTGTGGTAAATAGCGAGGGCTTTAAATGGTTTGAATTATTAATAGCTTTTATTGTTGGATACTTAGGATTTTGTTCACCAAACTGGATGTTAATGTTCCAGAAAATTTTAAGATCATTAGATATGGAAAATGAAGTAATGGAATATCAAACAATTATATTAATGCTTATGAAAATAGAGAGGGTAAATGTTGAGATGATATTAGAGTGGATTGAAAGATACTCTAATATATTTAGAGAACCAATATCTAAGTGCGTTAATAACTACGAGGCTGGAGCATGGGAGGCACTAGAAGAATTAAAGCAAGAAGTAACATTCCCACAATTAATAAGAATTGTAGAAAGTTTACAAGCAGCAGTTGAAAAAATACCAATTAGAGAAGCTTTTGATGAATTAGATAATGAAAGAGAATATTATCAAGCAAAAAGAGAAGAATCAAATGAAAAGTTAATAAGCAGAAAAGGAATGATAGGAAAAGTAATAGGATTTGCACCAATGGTTGTTCTATTCGTAGGTTACTTAATTGTGCCTTTAGTTGTAATAGGATTTGGCTCAATGTCAGAAAGTTTCTCAGCAATAGAAACAACAAATATATAAAAATTAATTAAAAAGCTAAAAAGTATTCGCTTTTAGCATTAAAAGCAAAGAATCTTAGGAAGAAGGGAAAATAGAAAATGGAGAATGCATCACAAGCAATTTTAATTGCAGGTGGAATTTTACTTGCAATATTAACTATAAGCATGCTTACACTGATGTTTAATAACATATCAATAATGCAAAATGCTAAAGCGGATAAAAAAGAGGCAGAAGAATTGGCAGCATGGAATTCTGGATGGGAAGCCTATAATAAAAAATATTTATATGGAGCAGAAGTATTAACACTAATAAATAGAGCAGAGCAGGAGTTTAATGAAAATGGATATGAAGTAAAAATAAGAGTTACTAATATTAGTGATTCTCCTGTAACGTATGATGCAACCAATGGTTTTAAATATCGGAGGAAAAAGTAAAAAAGATTTTTTATCAGAACATAAAAATACAATATATACCTGTTTAAATGTAGGAAGAGATGCAGAAAGTGGTAGAGTAAATGAAATGAATTTTGGACCAACAACATAGTTGTATAAAAAGTAGAAAGGAGACTAGGGCGTTATGGAAGATGCTGCAAAAGCTTTGTTAATGGCAGCAGGAGTGCTATTTGGTATAATGGTTTTATCAATAGGCGTTTATCTATATGGAAGTTTTTTTGCTCCAACAAATGCGTATGTAACTAAATTAGATACAGCAGAACTTAGAAAATATAATGCTCCTTTCGAGGTATTAGAAGATAGGGAGGATATAACACCACAAGAAGTTGTATCTGTAATCGAAGAATCAAATCAAAGAGATTTAAGAGTACAAATAGTAGTTGATGGTACAAATGTGGAAAATTATAGTGTGGAAAAAATAAATGAATTTTTGACAATAAATGTTGGCGATAGAAACAAAATAGTCCATTTTAAATGCGTTGAAATAATTTACAATACAGATAAAGAAAGTAGTGATTCAGGTAAAGTAGTAGGGGTAAAACTTAGCAAAATAGAAATTTAATATTTTGCTATATAAATATTGCAAAATATGACGAAAAATATTATAATATTCTTAGGAGGATACATGAAAAAAACAATATTAATATTGCTAATTCCAATAGCAGTTATAATATTTTCAACCTGTGGATTGTTAATTACTAAAAATACAGTAATAAGAAGAATAAAAGTAGAAAATAGCAAATATGAATATTATTTAGGAAAAACAATATTAGGAACAGAAGTTACAAGCATAATAAATAAAGCTATAGACCAAAATGAACAAAATAAAATACCAAAAAATGAAAAAGGTCATTACATAGAAAATGATGAGGATAGTTTAAAAATATATGTAGAAATGATAACAATAGAAAAAACTTATCCAATGGAAGAATTTTATAAAAATGATATGACAAATTTTGTAGAAAATTTTAATTTAATACAATTTGAATGTACAAGCATAGAATATCATAAAAAGACAGGAAAAATAAGTAAAATTATATTTAAACAAATAGAATATTAAAAAGTTATTAACATTTAGAATGAAAATTCTAAGAAAATAATAAAAAAAATGTAATAAACAAAGGAGGTGGATATATATGGAGAATGCTTCAAAAGCTTTAATTATAGCAGGAGCTATATTAATTGCAATATTATTAATATCTGTAGGTGTATTAATAATGAACTCAACAGATTCAGTAACAGGTCAAGTTGGAGGATTGGCAGATACTCAAGCAGTACAAACATTTAATGCACAATTTACAGCTTATGAAGGTAAGGATAAACAACCACAGCAGATTCGTCAATTATTTTCAACAATAAAAGCAAGTAATGCAAAAAATGCACAACAAGTTACAATTACAAAAGCTTCTGGAAAAATAATAGATTCATCTGCATCTGTTACAAATAATAAAAAATATACAGTTACGTTAGGTTATGACGATGCTGAGGGTGGAACTGGATATGTTAATTCAGTTACAATTACAGAACAATAAAATAATTTTATAGGATAAGCTAAAAGCTTATCCTGAACATAAAGCATATATAATAAAAATATGTATGTTTTATGCTCAGGATAAACAAAAGAAATAATTAAATTTTTAAAAAAAGCTAAAAGAGGTGGAGAAAATGGAGAATGTAGCAGATGCATTAAAAATGGCATTTGGAATATTTATGTTTGTAATATGTTTATCTGTTGCATTAGCAATGTTAGGAAGAACTAAAGACACCGCAGATACAATACTATGGTACTCAGATAAAGAACACTATATTGAAGATTGGAACACAGGAGAACAATTAAAAGACGGTTCAAGAATAGTTGGAAGAGATGCAGTAATTTCTGCATTATATAAAGCACAAAAGAACTTAACAGTTACTGTAAGAATAAAACTTAAAGGAAGTGGAACAACAATAGAATATAGAAATAGTGGTGATAAAAAAATAGAGGATATTATAAAAAACAATTTACAGTCAAAACAAGACTCAATATTTACAGAAAAAGTAGAAGAAGTTACAGTAGCAGGTGTATATAAAATAGCAGATGATGGAACCAAAATAACAGTTTTTACAGAGGGAAATTTGAATCCACAAAGAGTTTACATTACATACACAGAACAGTAATAAAGGGGGAATAAAAATGTCTGATACATTTATAACAATAATGGCAATTATGCTTGTAGTTGTATTAATGTTTGTAATTCCATTTATGGCTACAGCAAACCAAAATGATAGAATAACGCAAAGTTCAGTTCAAACAATATTAGATAATTTTACTAATACAGTATCAAGAGAAGGAAAAATTACAGAAAGTACATATAGAGATTTAGTAGATGAATTAGAGGCAACAGGAAATACATACAGTGTTGCATTAGAGGTTAGAAGAATGTCTGATAATCCAGGAGCAAAAGGAGATAAAAAAGATGTAATAGGAGAGAATATTTACTATTCAGAATATACAGCGGATGTAGTACGATCACTTTCAGATCCAAGTAACGGATATACTTACGAGTTAAATAAAGGCGACAAAGTAATAACAAGTGTAAAAAACACAAACATAACAACAGGTACACAATTAAAAAACTTTTTCTATAGCCTAATGGGAAAAGATACTATAGCAATAGAAGCAAGTTCAACGGCATTGATTGCAAAATAAATAAATTAGGGTAGAAATTAAAACGTTCTACCCATAATTTATAAGAAGGAGGAAACTAGGGTGCAAGATACTATAATGACAATAATTGGAATATTTATTGCACTTGTATTAATGGTTATATTTCCACTTGTGGAAGTAGCAGGTAAAAATGATGACATATCTCAAACAGTTATACAAATTGCAATGGCAGACTTCGTAAATGAAGTAGCAGCACATGGTAAAGTAACAGAAGGCGACTATAATAAATTAGTAAATAAAATACAAGCTACATCAAATACTTTTGAGGTTATTTTAGAGGCAAGAATATTAGATGAGAACCCAGAAAGAAAAGATGTAGTAACGAGTACTGGTAATTCAAATAATGTAGAAAGCCAGTATTATTCAGTATACACAAATAAAATATTGGATGATGTAAATAATAATGGTGAATATTTACTAAAAAAAGATGATTATATTTTAGTAACAATAAAGAACACTAATATAACATTGGGAACGCAATTAAAAGGAATATTTTACAAATTCATAGGAAAAGATACATATACACTTGGACGGTTCAGATGCAGCTCTAGTAATAAATACTGGAGTACCAGCAATAGGTGAGATGGTAAATAATATGGATATACCAGAGCAACCGGAACCATTTAATATGAAGGCAAAAGTAGGTAAAAAAACATATAATGTAGGAGATAAAAATATAATATTTATTTTAGATGAAACATATTCAATGACTCGTACTGGTGGAATACAACCATTAGAAAATGCATTTCAAACTGTAATGAATAATTGTATTACGGACGAAAGTACTAATTTTTATATTACATCTTTAATATATGCTACTCAAACAACGGAAGTTGGTCCTTTAACTAATGTCAGTGAGAGAAATTCTTATAGAGATAAAGTTTTATCGGAGTACAACCCATATGCTAAAAGACGTCGGAACAGAGAATTTTGAACATGTTTTGTTTGAGAAATTATTAGAAAAATTAAGAGGAATTGCTACATCGGGAAGAAAGACATATGTTATATTTATGACCGATGGTGGTACCCTCAAAGCGCCTAGTAGAGCTAGAGAGTATTATGTTCCGGGAGTAGTTGATAAGACTAGACGGACTAGCTAGGAGTTGTTCTGTTTACGTTGACATGTTCTATGCTATTTTAGCGGGGCGAGAAGATGATGCGGAGTTGTACCAGAATTACGAGAACATTGTGAAAGAATTTGCAAATCACAAGTTTTTGCAATGTGATATGGCGGATTTAACTGCTCTATATTTAGCAATATTAAATGATATTAATAATATAGAGCAGGATGCAGACGTAATAAATGGAAAAATGGATATATCAGACTTAAAAACTATATCACGTTCGGATCCAATTAAAATAACTCTTACAGTTTCAGGTACTGAATTTGCAGTTATTACTATAATGGATCCAATGAGAGGGGAACTGACGACTGCTCAGGCAAGACTAACTAGTAGTGGAGCTTCTAGAAATTATACTGATCGAATTATTGTAAAATCAGGAACTAAAACAGAACTTGATGTTGAACTTCTAGCTAATTTATTGGGAATTGATGGTACTGATAATTTAGAAGTTAAAGTTGAATATACTGCAAATTAATTTTAATAAAATTTTAAGTAGTTTATACAAAAGTAAATTAGAGGAGGCAAAATGAAAATACAAAATTTATCTATAATATTTGTTGTTATAATGGTACCAATAATAATGATTTTATCATTTTACATAGAAAGACAAACAGATACGTTGGAATTACAAGAAGCATATAATACTAAAATTATATCATCTAGTAAAGATGCTATAAAAGCATTTGAAATAAATACAGTAGACTGGGGACATACAGATACTGGAAATCTTGAAAGAAGAACTGTAGAAAGTATGGTGAATACATTTGCAGATAGTTTGGCTGGAGAAATGGGAGTGGCAGGTACTTCAAAAGAATTTATTTTAGGATATGTGCCTGCGGTAGCAGTTAACATGTATGATGGATATTACATTTATTCACCAATAAAAACTTATGAGACCGTTTTAAATGATAATGGTGTTCAGTTATTTTCAACAGATGATGGAGTAACAGCAAGTGCAGCAAATTATGATGAAGAAAATAGCAAAATACTATATAAAGCAAAAGATGGTTTAGGAAGAATTTGTGAAAATAAAGATGATAATAAAAATATTGCAAATACTACTACAGACCCTACAAAAGCCAAAACGGTATTTAAACATGCACTAGGTACAAAAATATCATATACATCTTCATATAGTAAAGGAAATTTTCAAGCAACAGTAAATTATACACTGGATAATAGAATTTATGTTCACTATATAGATGGATATAGTGGAGAGGTTGGTAATAAAGACGGGTATTTAGTATATTTTGATTATAACAAATTTGAGAATGGTGATCAAGGTTTACAATTACCAAGAATAGTTTTTGATGGTAGAGATGATGCTGAAATAGATGATGTTACTGTTAAAATGAGAGCAAATAGAGTGGTATATTGTGGAACAGTAAATAAAATTTTAATAGAACCAGAAACTTTAACTGAACAAGTGGCATATATTGGTGAAGATGGAGTTTTACGTATAGAATCTTTCCCATATATATATGATATAACACATGAAAAATTATACTTTGACAAGACTCATGGAGATGGAGGAACATTTTTCACTTTAAACGATAATGATGGAAGAAATTGGTTAGTAGATAGTGGAGTTACAACAAAAAATTGTAAATGGAAATCAGTATCAGTATTATGGTGCAAAGGATCGGAGACTGCAAGAGATATAGTAGAATATAAAAAATTATATCAAGCGTTAAATGGCAAAGACAAGGGAAAATGGTATATAAATATAAGGGAAGATGAAGGAGAAGATGAAACAAAAGAAATTGTAGATACTGAGATAACGAGACTTTCTACATGGGGGCTAAATAGTATAGAGTTGTACCAAGATTGTAGCGCTATAAGTTATTACGTTGAATCTTTTGCATTTACTAACTGGGTAAGAAAAAACTTGGGTAGTTCAACTCAACATAAGTTAGTATATGATGAGTCTAGCAATAAATATGAAACGAAAGACATTAGTACTAAGCAGAGTGAAGTAATTCCAGGTGGAGGTCTTAGGACAGATTCAGTTTTTGATATAAACGCAGGAAATAATCCAGAAGATGAAAATTCAACGTTTGCAAAGCATAAAAGACAAGTAATGAAAGAAAATATAACAGAGAACTTAATATTAGCAATATCAAATTATAATGAAGGTGCGGATTATGATTTTAAAGTGCCTGAGTTAACGGAAAATGATTGGGATACCATGTTTGAGAATGTATCTATTCTTGCTTTTGTGCAAGGTATACCAATAGGGCTAAAATATTATAATAACTACGTAATAGCAACAAGTAAAGTAAACAGCGCGTATGTTGACCCAAATGAAATATATTTAAGCGGAGAAGGAGATCCAAAATATCATTTACCATATTGTGAAAAGGTACAAAATATAAAATATACAGGATATAGAAGCGCAGAATATGTAATGAAAAAATATACGCAAACCCAAAAAGATTCAACGAGTGGTGAGGAAATAGAAAATAATAAATATTATTATTTACATGATAATTATGTAAGTGAAAGTAATACAGATTCAGAGTTAGGCTGTTATTATTGTATAGTAGAGAGAGCAAATTATAGAGCATTAACAAATACAGGGGTAGCAGACGATGAAGAG
>CANRAB010000047.1 GCA_947628475.1 uncultured Clostridia bacterium | reverse complement strand
AAAAGATATATGGAATCAATTGTTATTGGCGAGACTCCAAATGTGGGAGATATATTAGAAAATCAAGTATATTCAGAGAAACCAGATGGTACAGGAAATACTGGATATATTAGTAAAGACTTGGATTATCATGTAACTCTTGTAAATATTATTACAGATACAGGTTGGTATGTAGAAACAACTGAAGGAGAAAATTTACAAGAAATACTTGATAGATATGAAAAAAATGGTATGAAAGTTAGAACATGGAACTTTCACATAGCTACATCAGCAAATAATTTAGGATTTATAACAGATAGTGAATATGAATCTTGTTATAAAGGAGCCATAAATTCAATTATAGAGGCAAATGATATAAATAATAACATAAATAATAATTTAGATAATGATTTGGAGAGATAACAGTTAATATTAGATAGATTTATGAAATTTATAAAACTAAATGTATTTTTGCTGTTAGTATTGACAATAAACATCAAAACAATTAAAATAAGAATAGAGCATATCGAACAGTCGCGTATAAAATTCGCAAGGATTTATATGAGGAAAGTCCGGGCTCCATAGAGCAAAAATGCTGGATAACGTCCAGTGAGGGTAACCTCAAGGAAAGTGCAACAGAAAATAACAGCCGTGCTGACACGGCAATGGTGAAAAGGTGAGGTAAGAGCTTACCGCTGGTATGGCGACATACTAGGTCAATGTAAACCCCATTTGGAGCAACACCTAAAAAGAAGGCTAAGGCTGCTCGCCATCTTCTAACTTGGTGGCTTGAGATATATAGCAATATATATTCTAGATAAATGACTGTTCAAGACAGAACCCGGCTTATAGATATGCTCCAATAAAATCAATTATATAGGAAAAATAGAATGGAGAAAAACTTATGAAAACAAATAAAGGAATAACTTTGGTAGCTTTAATAGTAACAATAGTTACGTTGTTAATTTTAGCTACTGTATCTATTGAAATAGTTGATAATAAAATATGGCACAGAGCAGATGCAACGGCAAAAGAAGTTAATAAGCAAATGGAAGAACAGGAAATGCAAGAAGAAAATTTAATTAATACTTGGGAACAACAACCAGGAAAGTTAGCTAAGAGTGCTACCTTTGAAAGAAATAGAAATAATAGCAAACCTATTGTTACAGTTACTCCAAGTAATATAACTACTACAACAGCAAAAATAGTAGCAACAGGTGTAGATAATGATGGAGATACGTTAAGTTATGCTTTGACAATAAATAATAAAACATACGGACCAAGTCAATCTGGAACTTGGAGTTTAACAGGTTTAGTGGCAGGAACAAAATATTATTATACTGTAAAAGTTTCAGATGGATATGATACAGTATTAGAAAAAGGAAGCATACAAACATTATATAAATAAGAAGGTAAAATATGAAGGTATTAATTATTGAAGATGAGCAAATTCTTTCAGATACAATAAAACAATGTATTTGCAAAGAATTTCAAACAGAACAAGCTTATGATGGATATGAAGGCTACAGCTATGCAAAGCAAAACATATATGATGCAATAATTTTAGATTTAATGTTACCAGAAATGTCAGGATATGATGTGTTATTAAAATTAAGAGAAGATAAAGTTTATACTCCAGTATTAATATTAACTGCAAAAGACTCTGTATCTGATAAAGTAAAAGGATTTAGATATGGTGCAGATGATTATTTAGTTAAACCATTTGAAGTTGAAGAATTAATAGCTAGGCTACAAGCAATAATACGAAGAACAAATGGCAATTATGAAAATGAATTATTGGAATTTAAAAATTTAAAAATAAATTCACAAAAACATAATATAACAATAAATGGTGAAGAAGTTTTTTTACAAGGAAAGCAATTTGATATATTAGAATATTTAGTAATATCAAAGAATAAGATACTAACAAAAGAACAAATATTTGATAAAGTATGGAGTTTTAATTCATTTACAACAACTAATGTAGTTGAAGTTTATACAAGTGAACTTAGAAAAACACTAAAAAAATATGGATATGATAAATATATAAAAACAATTAGAGGAGTTGGCTACATGCTAACAGAAAAATAATTTAAACGGTGGAGGAATTAAATATGAAATTATTGTTAAAAAATGCTCAAGTTTTTCTAAATAAAGAATTTAAAAAAAGTGATATTAGTATTGAAAATGATTATATTATAAATATTGCCCCTGCTATTTCAGAGCAAGGGTTTGATAATGTTTACAATTTGAATAACTTATATATTTTTCCAGGTCTTGTAGATGTTCATACACATCTAAGAGAACCTGGTTTTTTATATAAAGAAACAATAGAAACAGGTAGTATGGCAGGAGCAAGAGGTGGTTATACAAGTATATGTGCAATGCCTAATTTAAAACCAACTCCAGATTCAGTAGAAAATTTAAAGTTGGAATTAGAAGCAATAAAAAATACTGCTAAAATCCATGTATATCCTTATGGAACAATAACTAAGGGGGAAGAAGGAAATGAATTAGCAGATTTAGAAGAGATGGCAGATAAAGTAATCGGTTTTTCTGATGATGGAAAAGGTGTGCAAAAAGAAGAGATGATGTTAGCAGCAATGCGAAAAGTAAAACAATTAGGGAAATTAATTGCGGCACATTGTGAAGATAATTCTCTTTTAGAAGGTGGGTACATTCATAAAGGAGAGTATGCAAAATTACATAATCATAAAGGGATTTGTTCAGAGAGTGAATGGAAGCCAATAGAAAGAGATATAGAACTGGTAAGAAAAACTGGATGTAGATATCATGTATGTCATATATCAACAAAAGAGAGTGTAGAGTTAATAAGAGAAGCTAAAAAAGAAGGTTTACCAATAACATGTGAAACTGCTCCACATTATCTAGTATTAGATGATATGTGTCTTAAAGAAGATGGAAGATTTAAAATGAATCCTCCAATAAGATCTAAGGAAGATAAGAACGCTTTAATAGAAGGTTTAAAAGATGGAACAATAGATGTTATTGCAACAGACCATGCTCCACATTCAAAAGAAGAAAAAAGTAAAGGATTAGAAAAAAGTTTAATGGGTGTTGTAGGTTTAGAAGTTTCATTCCCAGTATTATATACAAATCTTGTAAAAACAGGCATAATTACATTAGAAAAGTTAATAGAATTAATGAATATAAATGCAAGAAAAATATTTGGCATAGGTACAGAATTAAAGATAGGAGAAAAAGCCGATATTGCTGTATTTGATTTAAGAGAAGAATATAATATAGATTCAGATACTTTTTTATCAAAGGGTAAAAGTACACCTTTTGATGGAGCAAAGGTTTGTGGTAAATGTGTTATGACTTTTGTTTCTGGAAACCTTGTTTGGAACGCAAAATAAGTTACGTTTTGCATTGTTTGATTTCTGTATTTAATCAAACATATTTTAATGTTAGTTAATATAACAAGAAAGGTAAGATTATAATGTATAAAAAAAATAAGTATATAGTTAAAAGTAATAAGCAAATTGCAAATTTAGTTTACAAAATGATTTTAGAAGGTGATACTTCATATATAACGAAGCCAGGACAGTTTATAAACATTGAAATTGAAAAATTTTATTTAAGAAGACCTATTTCAATTTGTAGTTATGATGAAAAAACAATAACTATAATATATAAAGTAGTGGGTGAGGGAACAGAAGTTTTAAGTAATTTAAAAGAAGGAACAACATTAGATATTCTAACAGGTCTAGGCAATGGATTTGATACTAAAAAAAGTAAAGAAAGACCATTACTTATAGGAGGCGGAGTTCGGAAATCCACCTATGTATGGTTTATGCGAAGCTTTAATAAAAGAGGGGAAAAAGCCAATAGTTGTTCTAGGTTTTAATTCTAAAGAAGATGTATTTTATGAACAAGAATTTAAAAAATTAGGAGCAGAGGTGTATGTAGCAACAGTAGATGGAAGTTATGGAACAAGAGGGTTTGTAACAGATATAATAAAAACTTTAAAAGATTATGACTTTTATTATACTTGTGGACCTATGAATATGTTAAAAGCAGTTTATGAATTGATTAAAACAGGCGGGGAACTAAGTTTGGAAGAAAGAATGGGCTGTGGGATAGGAGCATGTATGGGTTGTACTATAAATACAAAAAATGGTCCAAGAAGAGTTTGCTATGATGGTCCAATATTTGAAAAAGAAGAATTAATATGGTAGTTAGTATAAAGTTTTATGAGTGATAAAAATTATGTGATTATAAAATATTTTGTAGGAATAAATGAAAGGAATGATAAAAAATGACAGATTTATCTGTTACTTTAAGTAATATAAAATTAGATAATCCAGTAATTCCAGCAAGTGGTACATTTGGGTATGGAATGGAGTTTAAAGATTTTTATGATATAAATATACTAGGATCATTTTCAATGAAAGGAACAACAAAGGAAGAAAGATTTGGAAATCCAACTCCTAGAATTGCAGAATGTACAGAGGGGTTAATAAACTCTGTAGGTTTGCAAAATCCTGGGATAGATTATGTGGTAGAAAAACAATTTCCTATGATGAAGAAATATTTTAAAAAACCAATAGTAGCAAATATAAGTGGTTTTTCAATAGATGAGTATAAATATTGTGCAGAGAAAGTAGATAAAGAGGAACAAGTTGGAATAATAGAGATAAATATAAGTTGTCCTAATGTGCATAATGGTGGAATGAGTTTTGGAACAGAAGCAAAATCCGCAATGGAAGTAACAAAAGCTGTAAAGTCTGTAACTACCAAACCAATATATATGAAACTAACACCAAATGTTACAAATATTGTAGATATTGCTAAAGCATGTGAAGATGGTGGAGCAGATGGAATAAGTATGATAAATACATTACTAGGAATGAGAATAGATTTAAAAACAAGGAAACCAATAATAGCGAATAAAATGGGAGGATTTTCTGGTCCAGCAATATTTCCTGTTGCTTTGAGAATGGTTTACCAAGTATATGAAGCAGTTAAAATACCTATTATAGGGATGGGTGGAATATCAAGTGCAAGAGATGTAATAGAAATGATGCTTGCAGGAGCAACTGCTGTAGAAGTAGGAAGCGCAAACTTGAAAAATCCTTATATATGTAAAGAAATAATAGAAGAATTACCAAGTGAAATGGAAAAATATAAGATAAATAGTTTAAAAGAAATAATTGGAAAAGCACATTAATTTTAATGTAAATTAAAAAATTTTGTCAATAGAAATTTAAAGTTTTAGGTCCATATAAGAGCTAATAATCTTAAGTTTTTATTGGCATATTTTTTCATATCTAAAAAATAAAATAAATCTACAAAAAACGACAAAAGTATGTTATAATATACTAGTATTAAAAATAGTATTATTTTGTCCAATATTAAGAATTTAGTTAAATTTAATAGCATATATAGTATTATACATAGGATAAAAAATTTTAATATAAAGACTTTTTACATCATGGAAAGGAATGAGAATTAATATGAAAGACATTATTCATGTAGGCATAGACGTTGGATCAACTACTGTAAAAGTAGTAGTTATGAACAACAATTTAGAAGTTTTATATACAACATATAAAAGGCATTTTTCAGACACAAAAAATACCGTATGTAATTGTTTAGAGGAGTTAGCACAAAAATTTTCAGAATATGATATGACAATAGCTTTAACTGGTTCAGGTGCTCTTTCAGTTTCTGAATTTTTGGGACTTCCATTTATACAAGAAGTAGTTGCGTGCAAAAGAACAGTTGAAAAATATATTCCACAAACTGATGTTGTAATTGAACTAGGTGGAGAAGATGCAAAAATAATATACTTTGGAAAATCCATAGAACAAAGAATGAATGGAACTTGTGCAGGAGGAACTGGTGCGTTTTTAGACCAAATGGCAACACTATTAAACACAACAACACCTGGCTTAAATGAACTTGCAAAAGATTACAACACAATTTATCCGATTGCCTCAAGATGCGGAGTGTTTGCTAAAACAGATATACAACCATTATTAAATGAAGGAGCAGCAAAAGAAGATATTGCCGCTTCCATCTTTCAAGCAGTTGTAAATCAAACAATAAGTGGTTTAGCTTGTGGAAGACCCATACGAGGAAACGTTGCATTTTTAGGAGGACCTTTAAGCTATTTATCAGAACTTAGAAAAAGATTTATAGAAACTTTAAATTTACAAAAAGATGAAATTATAATTCCAGAAGATGCGCACTTGCTAGTTGCAAAAGGAGCAACCTTAGACTCTATTAACTATAAACCAACATCTGTAGAAAAATTAAAAAGTAAAATAGAGTTATTAAAAAACTATCATGATACCTCATCACAAGCTCTAAAACCATTATTTACAATAGAAAGTGAATATCAAGAGTTTAAAGAAAGACATGCTAAACATACTGTTCCAAAGAAAGATTTAAAAAAATTTGTAGGTGATTGTTTTCTAGGTATAGATGCAGGTTCAACAACAAGTAAATTAGTATTAATAGATAATGAAGCAAATTTGTTATACTCTTCATATAAAAATAATGAAGGAAAACCTTTGCAAACAGTAATAGGAATGTTAAAAGAGTTGTATAGTGTATTACCAAAAAAAGCAGTAATTAGGTATGCTGGTTCAACAGGTTATGGTGAAAAGTTAATGCAAACAGCTTTTAACTTAGAAATTGGAGAAATTGAAACGATTGCACATTATACAGCAGCTAAGAAATTTATGCCAAATGCTACGAGTATTGTAGATATTGGCGGACAGGATATGAAATACATAAAGATAAAAAACGGGGCAGTAGATAACATAATGCTAAATGAAGCTTGTTCATCAGGCTGTGGTTCATTTATAGAAACATTTGCTAAAAGTTTAAACTTAAAAGTACAGGAATTTGTAGAAGAGGCAATAAAAGCAAATAGACCAGTAGACTTAGGTTCACGTTGTACTGTATTTATGAACTCAAAGATAAAACAAGCTCAAAAAGAAGGATATAGTGTAGGAGATATATCAGCAGGACTTTCTTATTCTGTTATAAAAAATGCTATTCAAAAGGTTATGAAAATAAGAGATGTTGAAACTTTAGGAGATTATATAGTTGTTCAAGGTGGAACATTCTACAATGATGCTGTTTTAAGAGCATTTGAATTAATAGTTGGAAAAAATGTAATAAGACCGGATATTGCAGGACTTATGGGAGCCTATGGAATTGCATGTTTGGCAAAAGAAGAATTTGATTTGAATAATGATAAAAAATACGTTTCAAGAATATGTAGAAATGAAGATTTAGACAATCTAAATGTAACAGTAGTACATACAAGGTGTCATGGATGTGAAAATAATTGTTTGCTTACAATAAATGAATTTTCTAGTGGAAAAAGATTTATATCTGGAAATAGATGTGAAAGAGGAGCAGGAATAGAAAAAAGTAAAACACAAATTCCTAATTTATATAAATATAAATATCAGCGATTATTTCAATATAAACCATTAGAAGAAGAAAAAGCCAAAAGAGGAACAATTGGAATTCCAAGAGTATTAAACATGTATGAAGATTATCCATTTTGGTTTACGTTATTCACAAACTTAGGGTTTAGAGTTATACTATCAGAAAAAAGTGATAGAAAGACTTATGAAAAAGGGATGGAGTCAATGCCATCTGAGTCAGTATGTTATCCTGCAAAATTAAGTCATGGTCATATAATAAGTTTAATAAATGCAGGAATAAAAACAATATTTTATCCTTGTATGATGTACTCAAGACAAGAAGATGCTGGGGCAAATAACAAATATAATTGCCCAATAGTAATATCATATTCAGAAGTTTTAAAAAACAATGTTGAGGAATTAAATACAAAGGGCATAAAATTTTTAAATCCATTCTTACCGTTTGATAAAAAAGCTTTAGCTAAGAGGTTATGCGAACTAGAAGAATTTAAAGAGTATAATTTTACAAAAAAGGAAGTAAAAGAAGCAGTAGAAAAAGCAGAAGAAGAATATCAAGCATACAAAGCAGATGTTAGAAAAAAAGGTGAAGAAACACTAGAATATATAAAAAATAACCATACAAAAGGAATAGTACTAGCTGGAAGACCTTATCATGTAGACCCAGAGATTAATCATGGAATAGATACAATGATAACTTCATTAGGATTATGTGTGCTATCAGAAGATAGTATAGCTCATTTATCACAGGTAAAGAGACCTATAAGAGTAGTTGATCAATGGGTATTTCATTCAAGGTTATATAGGGCAGCAGATGTAGTTGGAAATCAAAAAGACTTAGAGTTGGTACAGTTAAATTCTTTTGGGTGTGGAGTTGATGCAGTAACAACAGACCAAGTAGAAGAGATACTTGCAAGTTTTGGTAAGATGTACACTTTAATAAAAATAGATGAGGTAAACAATTTAGGCGCTATAAGGATACGTATTCGTTCATTAATAGCTAGTATGAATAAAAGAGCAAAGATAACACCACAGTGTGTAGGTAAATACGAGATACAAAAAGTTGAATTTACTAAAGAAATGAAAAAGGATTATACAATACTTGTTCCACAAATGGCACCAATACATTTTGAAATATTTGAGGATGTTTTAAAATCAGAAGGGTATAATGTAAAACTTTTAAGAGAATGTACTGCACACACAGTAGAAACAGGTTTAAAATATGTAAATAATGATGCATGCTATCCTTCAATATTAACAATAGGTCAATTAATAGAAGAAGTTGAATCTGGAGAATATGACACAAATAAATTAGCTTTAATGATGTCTCAAACAGGAGGAGGATGTAGAGCAACAAATTACATAGGATTTATTAGAAAAGCTTTAAGAGATGCAGGTTATCCAAACATACCAGTAATTTCATTTAACTTTGTGGGATTAGAGAAAAACTCAGGATTTAAAATTACATTAAGTTTGGTTAGAAAACTTATAAAAGCAGTAATTTATGGAGATTTATTACAAAAACTATTATATAAAAATAAAGCCTATGAAATAAATAAAGGCGAAACAGAAAAAGTATTTGAAAAGTGGATATTAAAATGTAAAGAATTATCTGTTAAAGCTAGTATCAAAGAATTTAATGAAAGTTTATATGAAATGGTAGAAGATTTTGAAAAAATAGAGTTAGATACATCAAAAGAAAAGCCAAGAGTAGGAATAGTAGGTGAAATTTTAATTAAGTATCATCCATTTGGAAACAATTATGTAAATGATTTACTAGACAAAGAGGGAGCAGAAGTTGTAATGCCAGACCTAATGGGATTTGTAAAGTATGTTATTATGAATGGAGTTGTAAAACAAAGATTATTAGGTGGACCAAAATTTTCTGCAAAAGCGTATGGATGGGCATTAAAAATTGTAAATAATATTGAAAAAGATTATAAAAAGGCATTAGAAAATTCTAAAAAAGGATATTTACCACCATGTAATATAGAAGAACTAGTAGAAAAAGTAGAAGACATATTATCTCCAGGAAACCAAACAGGAGAAGGCTGGATACTAACTGCTGAAATGCTTGAATTTATGCAAAATGGAATATCAAACATAGTTTGTTTGCAACCATTTGCTTGCTTACCTAACCATGTTGTTGGAAAAGGTGTAATAAAAACAATAAGGAATAAATATCCAGAAGCAAATATAGCTCCTATAGATTATGATCCAGGTGCAAGTGAAAGTAACCAGATAAATAGGATAAAACTTTTAATAACAATAGCAAAAGATAATATAAGGTTAAAAGAAAATAGAGAAAAAATAGTAAAACAAGAAAATGAGGAGGAAAAAACTTCCAAAAAATTTGCAAATGTTTGAAATTAGTGGTAAAATAATATTGTCTCAAATTATAAAATGGAGGTTCGAGCATGAAAAAAAAGGTACAAGGAGACATGTACATTTGCAAAGGAACAGTTTACAGAGGAGATGTAAATATCTCTGGTAACTTGTACATGCAAAAAGAAGCACAAGTTTTTGGAAATGTAAATGCTGAAAAGGTTTACATGGATGAGGGAAGCTACATTGAAGGAGAACAGATTTGGACACAAAAAATCATCATGCACAAAAAAGCTTCGTTTAGTGCGAAGCTTATAGCTGATGAAGTCCAGAGAATTCCAAATGACCAGGAAGACGCATAGAACTTCCAACACACTCAAGCAACGAATGTTGCTTGAGTTTTTTTTAGTACGACAGGCATGTCGTTTAGCTAAACGGTGAAAGTCCGTAGAGGGGGTATATATCGCCAACCACATAGAGAAACACAAGCTATCCATTGTGAAATGGAAGTGAAGGAAGTGCGTATCAAAATCTTGGCTCGATGTACAAAAACTTAATACTAAGGCTGTATAAGAGGGCAAGACTACTAAACAAGCTAAAGCCCAAAAGATATACGTAACCTTATGCAGTAAATTAAGCGAGTAAAAGAGGAAAGTTAAGCGACTT
>CANRAB010000046.1 GCA_947628475.1 uncultured Clostridia bacterium | reverse complement strand
GATAAAATAAGTGGTAAATTAGATGGAAAATATAATTTAATAATGGGAGAAGTAATAACTGAAGAAGAAAGGGTTGATTCAGAAGGTAATAGCTCTTCATACACATTATTCCATGGAATATTTGGATACATTGAATGTGCTAAAAACATAACAACAAAATTAAAAATACATTCAGATAAAGGATTATTAGGAAAAGTGTTTCAAGGAAAAACAAAAATAGAAATGGATTCATCAGAATTTGAAAAATACTTTGATGTTTATGGAGAAAATAAAATAATAGCAATGCAAATATTAACATCAGATGTAATGGATCTTATGATAAGCTTTAGACAAGAAAGCAAAATACAATATGAACTTACAATAAAAGATAATAGAATGTATATACGATTTCATACAGGAGATGTATTTGAGCCAAAAGCATTTAAAAAAGCTTTAGATTACAACATGCTAAAAAGGTACTACGATATAATAGACTTTATATTTAAAGTAAGCAAAGCCGTTAACAAAGCCATAGAAAATACAGAAATTTAAAAATTTTTTATAAATCTATTGACAATTGAATATACATTCAACTATAATATAAATATAGTTGAATGCGTATTCAATTGTTTTATTGTAAAATAAAGTTCCTGTGTAAGTTTTTATAACAAAGGAGTGATAAAATATGGTATGTAAAATTGAAATGTGTGACTGCAATGTTATACATAGAGAAGTAGTAGAGGCAGTAAAAGAACAAATACCAGAGGATAAAAGAATAACAGTAATTTCAGAATTTTATAAAATATTTAGTGATAGTACAAAATTAAAAATTTTATGGGCATTAGATATAGCAGAAATGTGTGTATGTGATTTAGCAGTATTAGTAAATGTAACAAAATCTGCCATATCACATCAATTAAAAATATTAAAAGAGGCAAATCTTGTAAAATTTAGAAAAGAAGGTAAAAATGTGTATTATTCATTATCAGATAATTGTGTAAAAGAAATAATTGAAAAAGGTGTTATACATACAATTAATAATATGTAATAAGAGATTAAAGTGTATAAATTAATACAAAGAAAACTAATGACATTTTGTTAGGAAAAGAGTGAAAGTATGAGAAAAGATATAATAAAAATAGTAGTAAGTACAATATTTTTAATGAGCGCATTATTTATAAATGTAACTTGGATTAAAATAGGATTATTTTTAATAAGTTATATAGTAGTTGCTTATGAAGTATTGTTAGAAGCACTAGAAAATATTGCAAAGGGTGAAATATTTAGTGAAGAATTTTTAATGTGTATAGCGAGTATTGGAGCATTTATTATGGGTGAATATCCAGAGGCAATCGCTGTAATGCTGTTTTTTCAAGTTGGAGAAATGTTTGAAGAATATGCAGAGGATAAATCAAGGGCTTCTATACAAGATTTAATGAATATAAAACCAGAATATGCAAATGTAAAACAAGGAAATGAAGAAATAAGAAAAATGCCAAATGAAGTAAAAGTAGGTGAGATAATAATAATAAAACCTGGAGAGAAAGTTCCTTTAGATGGCAAAGTAATTAGTGGGGAAGCGTTTATAGATACTTCTGCTTTAACAGGAGAAGCAGTACCTAGAAAGGTATATGCTGGAAAAGATATTTTAAGTGGTTCAATTAATACAAATGGTGTTTTAGAAGTAGAAGTAACAAAAGAATTTGGAGAATCAACAGTAAGTAAAATATTAAATTTGGTAGAAAATGCAAGCAATAAAAAGGCTCATACAGAAAAATTTATAACAAAATTTGCAAAAATCTATACTCCAGTTGTAATTATATCAGCATTTTTTATTGCAATTATACCAACATTAATATTCAAACAAGATTTTTTAACTTGGATATATAGAGCGTTAACATTTCTAGTTGTTTCTTGTCCTTGCGCATTGGTTGTATCAGTTCCTCTTAGCTTTTTTGGAGGAATAGGTGGGGCCTCTAAGAAAGGGATACTTATAAAGGGAAGCAGTTATTTAGAAAAACTTTCAAAAGCAAGTATAGTAATATTTGATAAAACAGGGACCTTAACAAAAGGAACATTTACAGTACAAAATATATCTTCAGTAAGTTTAAAAGAAAACGAACTGTTAGAAATAGCCGCATATATAGAAGAATATTCTAACCATCCGATTGCATGTTCTATAAAAAAAGCATACAATGGAAAAATAGATAAAAACAGAGTATCTCATGTAGAAGAAATATCTGGAAATGGTATTTCAGCTATACTAGATGGAAAAAAGGTATATGTGGGAAATGAAAAATTAATGAAAAAAATAGGAATTTCTATAAAGCAAGAACAAATTGCTGGAACAATTGTATATATTGCAATCGAAAATGAATATATGGGAAAAATTGTGATAGCAGATGAAATAAAAGAAGATGCAAAGAAAACTATTTTAGATTTAAAAAAACAAGGTATAAAACAAACTGTAATGTTAACTGGAGATTTAAAACAAGTGGCTAACTTAGTGGGAAAAGAAATTGGAATAGATACAGTATTTTCAGAACTTTTACCAACAGATAAAGTAAAAAAAGTAGAGCAGATTATGAAAGATAGAGAAGAAAATGTTGTCTTTGTTGGAGATGGATTAAATGATGCACCAGTATTAGTAACAGCAGATGTTGGTATAGCAATGGGGGCATATGGAACAGATGCAGCAATAGAAGCGGCAGATGCAGTAATAATGACAGATGAACCTTCTAAGGTATTAGCTGCCATAAAGATTGCGAAAAAAACAATGAGAATAGCAAAACAAAATATTATTTTTGCCATAGGAGTAAAATTATTAGTATTAATTTTAAGTTTCTTTGGAGTTGCAACAATGTGGGAAGCAGTATTTGCAGATGTTGGTGTAACTGTGATTGCAGTTTTAAATTCATTTAGAACATTAAGAAAATAAGAAAAGAGAATTCAATAGATTAAAAAAGTTTAATTTATTGAATTCTTTTTTCTTATTTCTTTATAATTTCTTTTCCATTCAAATATTCCAAAATTCCACTTTCAGTTTTAAAATCAAAAGCTAATTTATAAGAACACAAATCTTGAGTCTTTTTATTAAATTTTTTATTAATTTCATTTTTCCCATATTTACCATCACCGATAATAGGTAAACCAATGTGAGCAAGATGTGCTCTAATTTGATGAGTTCTCCCAGAATATTCAAGAGTAACTTCTAAAATACTTGTGTTGGTTTTAACATCAGTTTCTAATACTTTATAAGTAGTTATAATCTTTTTATAGCCTGTTTTAGGAGTATCGGAAATATAAACAGTTGATTTTTTGTTATCTTTAAAAAGATATGCAGATAAAGTATCAAAATTTTTTGGAGGTATACCATAAACAGTACATTTATAAAATTTTTTAATTTCTTTATTTTTAAATTTGCTTAATAAAATATTAAGTGCGGTTTCATTTTTAGCAAATAAAACTAAACCTATAGTATTTCTATCAATTCTATGACAAGGACTTATAAAGTTATATTGTTTTGAAAGAATAGTAGTTAAAGATATATCATTTGAATTTTCTGTAACAACTTCTATGCCACAAGGTTTATTTATAACTAATATGTTTTCGTCTTCATACACAGTGTCTATATTAATTTTTTTAAATAAAAAATCATCTGAGATGTAAATCTCAAGCGTATCATTTTCTTTTAATAGTACGTTTTCTTTAACTCTTACTCCATTAACTTTAATATCTTTTTGACGTAACGCTTTGTTTAATGTGTTAATAGAAAGGTCTGGAAAAGTGTTCATTAAAAAGTTATTTAATTTTTTGTTATTATATTTTTGGGGAACAGTTAATTTCTTCATTAATGTTATGTCCTTTCATGATTATACTATTAAGTCGTTCATATCGTATAGGCCTGCTGGTTTAGAAATAATGAATGCAGCAGCTTTTAATGCTCCACTTGCGAAAACAGCTCGTGAGGTAGTAGTATGAGAAATTTCTAAACTTTCGTTTTCACCAAAGAAAAATACAGAGTGTTTACCAACTTCAGTTCCACCTCTTATAGAGTGTATACCAATTTCACTTTTATCTCTAGGCATTTTTTTACTATGTCTGTCAAATTCGTAGTGCATTGAATTTTCTAAGGACTTGTTAATACTATCAGCAATCATTAAAGCAGTACCACTAGGAGCGTCTACTTTATTACGGTGATGTGTTTCAACAATTTCTATGTCAGAGTTTGTAAGTTCTTTAGCAAGTTTTGAGACAATAGAAATCATAAGATTAGTTTCATAAGACATGTTAGATGACTTAAATATAGGCAAATCTTTTGAATAATCTTTTATAATTTGAAGTTGCTCATTTGAAAAACCAGTGGTTGCAATTACAATAGGAATTTGTTTTTCTTTAGCGTAGTTTAAGATATTCATACTACCAGCTGGAGTAGAGAAGTCAATAATAACATCTATTTTTTTATCTGTAATTTCATTAATATTACTAAATTCATCTATTCCAACTACACATTTAAAGTTATCAGATATTTCGGTTTGCTTATAAACCTCTTGTCCCATTCTTCCTTCAAAACCATTAATTAAAACATTAATCATTATTCATGTACCTCCAATCCAAAGTTTTTTAAAGATTTTTTTAATTTTTCTTTACCAGTTTCAGACATTTCTACTAAAGGTAGTCTAGGTATTCCTACATTATATCCAATCATATTTAAAGCGGCTTTTACAGGTATAGGATTTACTTCACAAAATAGGCTAGATGTAAGGTCTAAAGTACTAAGTTGAAGATTAATAGCTTCACTAATTTTTCCATTAAAAAAATTTTCGGTCATTTCATGAACTGTTTTTGGAATAATATTTGAAAGAACAGAAATAACACCAATGCCGCCTAAAGATAAAATTGGTAAAATTTGATCATCATTACCAGAATATATATGTAAATTATCTTTGCAAAGTGCTGCAATTTCTGCAACTTGTGAAATGTTACCACTGGCTTCCTTAATTGCAACAATATTTTCAATTTTTGAGATTTCTAAACAAGTGGTAGGTAGAATGTTAAGGCCGGTTCTACTTGGCACATTATAGATTATAATAGGTAGGTTAGTAGACTTAGCTATTGCAGTATAATGAGCAATTAAACCATTTTGTGTTGTTTTATTATAATAAGGTGTAACTACTAAACAAGCATCAGCACCAACGCTTTCTGCAAATTGTGAAAGTTCAATAGCAGATTGTGTGCAGTTACTTCCAGTACCTGCAATTATAGGAACTCTTTTGTTAGCAATTTTGATGGCAAATTGAATGGCGGATTTTTTCTCTTCTAATGACATAGTAGAAGACTCGCCAGTAGTTCCGCAAACAATAATGCTATCAACACCATTATCAATTTGAAAGTTAATTAGTTTTTCAAATTCATTAAAATTAATTCCATCATTTGTAAAAGGGGTTATAATGGCTGTCCCGCAGCCTTTAAAAATAATTTTTTTCATATTAGACTTCTTTCTTGTGTAAGGCATAATATATGTTTAAAGTGCTTAAAAAATTTCTAAAGTAATATCCTTACAATAAAGCATAAAAAATAAAACATAATTATGTTTTATTACATTATTCTATTATATGATAAAATTAAAAAAAATGGAAGAGGGTGCATGAAAATTTTATTTTATAATGTTTTTTAATAAATTTTGAAAAAACTATTGACAAAAAATGTTTTTAAGTAGTATAATCATTAATGTCGTAAGATAAAGCCAGTTAATGCAGATGTGGCGGAACTGGCAGACGCACAGGACTTAAAATCCTGCGGACTAATAATCCGTGCCGGTTCGATTCCGGCCATCTGCACCATTAGATTTATCAATACTTTTAGAGTTTTTGATAAGTCTATTTTTTATTTAAAAATATTATCAGTATACAATTTGTATACAAAAATATTTAATTTTCATTTTTTATGTATGTTATTACCTATTCTGGGTAGATAATAACTTTTTTATTTTATGCAGTTGCAATACTTAATACGTTTCCAATTACTTTTGCAGAATTTTCACTTGCTGTTTTGTCTACATGAGCATATAAGTTGGCTGTTGTATTAAAACTAGAATGTCCAAGCCATACTTGAATATCTTTCATGTGAACTGCATTTTTTAGAAGAAGTGATGCCAGGCTGTGCCTTAAATCATGTAACCTTATTGGCTTCAACTTGTTGTTTACAATAATTTCATGAAACTTATGTGTTAGATAGTCTGGTTTTATAAGTGAGCCATCTTCATTAACACATACATAATTATCTGTGTTTAAATAACAATCTTTAAATATTTTTTTGTTTTTTCTTTGTTTCTCTTTTTCTTCAATCAATAATTTTTTTATTTCTGGAATTAATGGTAAAGTTCTATAACTTGAACTTGTTTTTGTTTTAGCCTCTGCCACAATCTGATGTTTTCCATCATAACTTGCTTCTGTTACTGTAAAGTTAATTGTTATTGAATTATTCTCAAAATCAATAGCATCCCATTTTAGTCCAAGTATTTCTTCTCTACGAAATCCATAAAATGCACCAATTAGAATTGGTATTTTAATATTAGTATCTTTTATTATACTAAAAAGTAATTGTAACTCATCTTTATTATAAAAAGTAGGAACATAAGGTTGGGCTTTTGGTGTATCCACTTTCTTTGCTGGATTAGAAGTAATTAAGTCCATCTTTTCCGCATAAAAAAGTGCAGATAAAATATTTGCATGATACTTTTTAACAGTTGCACCTTTTAATTTTAGTTCATTAAAAAGATAAGTGTAAAATGCTTGAATATGAATTGGCTTCAATTCTGTAAGTGTAACATTTAAGTTTTTAAAGTAAGGATAAATCCTTTTATTGATTATTCTTTCGTAGCCACCATAAGTTGTTGGTCTAATATTAGGTTTTATCATTTTTAGCCAATTTAACATATAATCACAAAATAAAATACTATTGTTAGAATTTTGTGTCATTTGGGTCATTTTCAAATTATTGTTTAGTTCTTCTTCAAATCTTCTTCGAATTCTTTCAGCACTTTTTCGTGCTGTCTTTTCAGATTTTGTAATAGGAACATCAGTTGTTACTGATTTCCTACGAGGTGGATTGATACCATCTACTATATAAAGCAGTGCCACCCAGTTTTTACTTCTCTTGTAAATTGTTGCTGTTACTTTTATCATCTACAATCTCCTTTCCTTATAACAGCCAATTTACTTTAACATGAATCATTAGTTTTAGATATTAAAGTAAATTTGGTAAATAAATTATTTTGTGTTTGTTAAGTAATTGATTATCATTATTTTTGGAATTTTATATTCTCTTCCAATTTTCTTTGAAGGAATAATAGTGTCATTTACCAAAGTATAAGCTTTTGTAATTCCTACACCTAACATTTCACGAAGTTGTTTAATGTTTACTATGTCTGGATAGTTATTAAACATTAAATGATAGTTGTCTAAATTATTCATTGTAGTACCTCCTTTAATCTATTTACCCATTTGTTAAATTTGGGTTATGTAATATGAAATTGTCAATGTGCAGTTATTTTGTTATTATTAAATATAAAAATATCTAAAACTAACTTAATGATAACATATATACTTGAAAGAGTCAATAGTTTATGATAAAATAATATGAAAAAATAACTTTATTAAATAAAAGGTTAGGTGAACTTATGAAAAACTTAAATGAAGATGTTATTGATTTTATTAAAAATAGAAGGATTAGCAATGCAACTAGATTATATATAGATAGGAATCTTAGGAAAGAATATCTTACATATATGGGTTATAATAAGGCTAAAGACGATTTTAAAGCTATTTTGGTACAAAAAGATAATCGTATAGGCACTTTACTTTGTAACTTCTTAAATTGCGATTTTAAAGCTATTGAAAGTGTTAAAAATTTTGTACAAGAGTATAGTTTAACTCTATTTGCAGAAATAACAGGAATGGAATCCAAAAGTACCTATACTGCAAGTGAGTATGAAAAGTTAATAAGTGAATTAATAGAGAAATATGGAGATATGCTAGAAAGCATAAAAGAAGATTTTATTTTTGATATAAATTACTTATTTAATATTAATCAATTAGAAGAAATAAAGGATTTAAGTCCACTGCAAAGATTTTATGTTTTAACTATGAGTAAGAATAGTAGTAAAGGATTATCATATTTTGAAAATGATAAATTAAATATTGCACTTGGAGATTTATCAAGATTAAATACACCATTAAATATTATTGGTGAAGAACAAGCAATTGAAATAGCTAAAGTAAATAAAGATAAAATTTTGCCAATACCATACACTTTTGAAAGCAATGATATTTGTCAATTATTAATTATCGAACTTCAAGAAATCGTTTGTATGGACAAGTTTGAAATCAAAAAATGCAAAAATTGTAGAAAATACTTTGTTCCAGAGAAAAGAACTGATGAATTGTATTGTTCTAATATTTATGAAGAGGGCAGAACTTGTAAAGAAATTGGTTCATTTAAAGTAAAACAAAAAATGATTAATGATGATGATGATTTAAGAACTTATAGAAATGTATACCAAAAATTATTATTAAGAACAAGGAGAAATCCAGAAAACACACGATATGAAAAGGAATTTGAGAGGTTTAAAAAAGATAATAGGAAAATGCGAGAAAAACTTGATAAAGGTAAAGTTACATATGAGGAATATGTAGGGTGGTTGAATCGTATATAAAAGTCAAAAGGTGGTAGATATAAAATGAGTAAAAATAAAGTTGAAGAAAATGCTGTAATTGAAGTAAGAAATATAATGAAGAAAAGTGATAAAATATTATCAAAAAATGTAAAAGAAGGCGATAAAGAACAGTCAACCGATGGCTTTTTGAGTATATATTTGGAGAATCCAGATAAAAAAACAAATTTTTATAATAACATTGATGTTCAAGTTAAAGGAAGGACAAGTAAAAATCTTCCTACTGCTAAAAATATTAATTTTCAAATGGAAATACAAGATTTAGAAAATTATAAAAAGTTAGGGGGATGTATTGTTTTTTTTGTAGCATTTACAAAAGATTTTAAAGACTTTAATATATATATAAAACCATTATTACCTTATGAAATTAATATAATATTACGAAAAGGAAAAAAATCAAAAAATGAAAAAAATGTTTCTATTAGATTCAAAGAAGTTGATAAAGATGATTATTTAGAACTAGAACGAATTTGCTACCAATTTCAGCAAGATAAAAATAAACAATATTCATATAAAGAAAAAAACTATACACTACAAGATTTAAAAAATGAAAAAGGGCAGTTTGAAATAAGCTGGTCAGTGCCTAAAAATTATGAATTAAAAACAATCGATATGTTTAATGAAGATAAGTTTATGTATTTTATTCCAGATGGATTGGAAAGAGTAAAAATTCCAGTAGGTATGGGAAAAATACATTCAGTTGGTTTTAAAATTGATAATGAAACTATAGAAATTAATAATAAAGAATATAAAGTTAATATAGAAATGGAAAAAATGCAAAATGATACTATATATAAAATTGGAAATTCAATAATTTATAATGAAACAAAAGAATATATTTATATTAATTTAGCTGGATCGTTTAATATGATGGATAGAGAAATAGAAATAGTAGAGAACTTGATAAAATACGGAAAACTTACTTTGGGCAATAAAACAATTGAAGTAGAATTAAAAAATGTTTCCATAGTACATAATCAAATTGATTATATTAGAAAATTACAAAAAATTTGTGAAGTTTTAAGAATCGAAGATGAGATATTTGTAGATTTTAGAGACAAAGAATCAATAAAGAATATACAGCTATTAAATCAAGGTATAATAAATAAAAAAACAATAGATTTTCAATGTACGTATGGAGCATTTGTATGTAAACTTAAGATATTTAACATAAATATTGCAATATTTGCTAAGAAAGAGGAAAATACTCCTTTATATAAAATTATGGACTTATTTGAAGAGTTAATGAATGACAGTTTAATATATTTTAAATTAAAAGGTAAAATTATAAATATACAACCTAAATTTGCAATTTTTCAACAATCTAAATTTATGGGATTTGAAAATTCCATATTAACATCAGCAAATATAATAAATAAATATAATGATTTACTCTTAATTTTAAAGAAATTTGAAAAAAATCCTATAAATGAAAAAAATTTGAATAGTTTTGAATTAGAGTTAATTAAGACTTATGATAAAATAAAAGACATAAGAATACTAGAGTTTGCTCAAAAGATAAATGAATTTTTAATAAATATACAAGGAGAAAATGAAGTTAATATAATCAATTATTATCAAATAGAATATAGAAAGAGAAATTTAACACAAGAAGAAATACAGAAATTAGTTTTATTGAAAAATTCTACAAATGAAGATATGGCAAAGGCCTGTATATGTATACTCTTACATTATAATATAGAATATGAAATGCTCTATAGTAATTTTAATGATGAAACGAAGCAATTCTTTAATACTCTACCAATATACAATTTAATAGGTAGTATTAAAGAATTCGAAGAATTAAATAATAGCTAATTAAATAAAGGAGAAAATCAATATTACAGATTTTCTCCTATATTAATGACTTACATAGCAAAGGCTATGGACACTAATGTAATAATAGTATATGAACACATACAAATTTTATGCAATAAAAAACGATAGCTTTTTGAGCTATCGGATTATAATGATTACGTTCTTTTCAGAACGGACACTAATGTTTTATTAATTTAATTATAAACTATTTAATGCTATAAAGTCAAGTAAAATTTGAAATTTTTATTCGGATTTCAGTGGTCTTAGCCTATATAGACTTTCAAGTTGCGAATTAATCTTGTCCCAATCGTTTGGTGAAATAGTAGCTAATTGTCCTTTTTTTCTATATGGATTTGTAATTCTTAATTTGCTAACTACCTTTAATTGTTCAACTAAAACAGTAGAGTCAACTTCTTCTAAATCAATATGAAACCAAAAGCCATCTTGTAATCTTTTAGTTGTTAATGGAAGAATAGTACATATAGGAGAGCTTTTAGAAGTTTTTAATATTAAGACAGGTCTTAACTTGTTTTGTTCACTTCCAACATTTATACCAAGATTACACCAATAAATAAAATTATTGTATATTGGAAATTTAGGAAGTTGTCCATTATATCTTAAATTTGCTTTTTCTTTAGTCCATTTTGAAAACTCAACTGCATCTGTAGTATTAATACTATTCAATATATTTTCGGTATCATTAATATTATTGTGAATTTCAT
>CANRAB010000045.1 GCA_947628475.1 uncultured Clostridia bacterium | reverse complement strand
ATTTCTTCGCTTGACGCATCATCATAAGTTGCTTTTACTACCATACCTGATTTGTCAAATTTTTCTCCTTCTGTGTAGGTCATTTTGCTTGGATTTGTTGTTATAGCTATACTTTGTAATACTTTGGCTGGTTTTGGATTTACTGTTATTTCCAAGGTTGCTTGTTGTCCTTGGTAATCTACTGTTATGATGGTGTCATGTGTTGTTAGTTCTTCTATTGGTGAGTATGTGTAGTCTGATATTTCTTCACTGGACATATCACTGTAAGTTGCTTTTACTACCATACCTGATTTGTCAAATTTTTCTCCTTCTGTGTATATCATTTTGCTTGGGTTTGTTGTTATAGCTATACTTCGTAATGTTTTTGCTGGCTTTGGATTTACTGTTATTTCTAAGGTTGCTTGTTGTCCTTGGTAATCTACTGTTATGGTGGTGTCTTCTAATGTTAGTTCTTCTATTGGTGAGTATGTATAGTCTGTTACAATTTCTCGTGATTCATTATTATAAATTGCTGTAACTACCATGCCTGATTTGTCAAATTTTTCTCCTTCTGTGTATGTCATTTTACTTGGGTTATTTGTTATTTCAATACTTTCTAGTACTTTTTCTGGTGCTGCATGATATAAACAGTCGTCACAGTCGCAGTTAAAACAATATATTTTATTGCAATCTTCACATGCACAGGTACATTCTTGTGCATTGTTGAAGTTTATAAATCCGTTGCCATAGTATTTATCTTTTCCCTCAGTACCTAAGTCTGAAGCATAGTATTGTAAAATTTCATATACTTCATCATTTGTAAAATCTTTATTATATGATAATACATCTGCAACTATGCCTGACATATATGCACAAGCTGGAGATGTACCATCTGCCCAACTCATATATCCATCTTTTGTTACTGCTAGTATGCACTCACCTGGTGTAACAAAATCAACAATGTCTCCATAATTAGAAAATGATGATAAAGTTAAGTCTTCCATTGTAGGTTTAGCATACTCTTCAAATTCATTACTAATCTGTAATGCTGTTTGATGATCTTCACCTTCTATAGGAACTTCTTCAAATTGAATTAAATTATTTTTTACAGAACCCACTGTGATACAAGACTGTACGCAAGCAGGGTAAACTTTGTTACTTTCTACGTCCATATCAAGCCCAACACCATCGTCGTCTCCATTTCCTGCAGCTGCAACAACAATAACTCCTGCAGTTGTTGCTTGGTTAATGGCTTCGGTAACTAAAGGAGCAATCGCAGCAGCATTTTTGGTATCACTACCTAGACTTAAGTTTATAACGTCTGCTCCTTGTTCAACAGCATAACTTATACCTGAAATAATATCTGCAAAGTCTCCTCTTCCTTCATTGTCTAATACTTTAATTGGTAATATATTTATATTAGGATAACCAGCATCTAATATGGCGTAAGTCATTGAAGTTCCATGTCCATCTTCGTCTGTAACATCATTATTTTCATCTATAATATTATAACCTTCTAAAAATGTTGCAAATTGGGTAAATGTTGTTTTCATGTTTTCATCTATTCCAGAATCAATAACTGCTACTTTTATTGCAGGTGCTTCAAGATTTCTCCTTATGTATGTTTGTAACACGTCTGCTCCCATTGCTGTTCCTCCCCATGATGTATAATTATTTTGTTCTATATCGCTTAGTGTTATTACATAATCTTTTACTTTATTTACTTCATATTTTGAATCTGGTGCTACATATTCTATAGTTTTATCTTTTTTTAATTTTTTATATGCGTTTATGGCATCATCTTCAGTCTCATATTTTAGTAAATACATGTTTTTCATTAATTCTTTTACTGATATTGCATTATAGTTGTTTTTTACTTCACCTGTTGTTTTCACAATTAATGACTTTGTTTCAAAATTTAGGTTTGCTATTTCTGACGATAAACTTTCCGCTTCTTTGTTGTTTTTATTTCCAATTATAAAAACTCCTGCAATAATCATTGCTATTATTAATATTGCAGTTATTATCGTTGTTAATAGCACTCTTTTTTTAGTACGCTGTATCATTTTCCACACTCCTTATTAATACAAATATTCATATTAATTATGACATATTTCTACAATTAGTCAATACATAATTTTACCTTTTTTGTTTCTTTATTTAGAGCCATGAGCCTTTCAAGTTTTATTACATTTTTATGTTTTTTTTGTCGTTTTGTAATATTTTTGTAACATAAAATTAATACAATTGTAATATTTTTTGGTAATTTTTGTTGTATAATTATTATGTACAAATGAATGAAAGGGAGCTACCAATGAATATAGATTATTTATTGAAAAAAGAAGGAATAACTAATATCAAAGAATTAGATACTGCAAAAATTAAAACTATATCTAAAGATTTAGCAATAAAGCTTTGCCTTGCTTTTCCTGAACATGATTTAGATAGACAAGCTTTATATAATTCTTTCTGTTCTTTAGATATGTACACTGCCACTATGCCTAAAGATTCTAGTGGTGCAAAATTTGTATCTGGTTATAACTCTATATATTTCAATGAAAATTTGGATTTTTCTGATATTCCTGACGTTGCTATGCATGAATGTATACATTTTTTACAAGAAGGAAGATTAAATAATAAAAGTAAATTTGTACGGTTTAACCTCATTTTCTTCTGGTCTTGCTCTTAATGAAGCTACTATACAACTTATGGCATCTGAAGCAAATATGAGTGATTTAGTTGAAGAAAAATATTTTGATATAACTTTAAAAACTATAAGCCCAAATTATTATCCTTTAGAATGTACATTGGTAAATCAAGTTGCTTATTTTACAGGTACTTATCCGTTATATCATAGTCTTTTGAATAGTAATGACGTTTTTAAAAATACTTTTATTACTCAATTTAATGAAAGAATTTATAACAGAATTGTAAGACAACTTGATAAATTATTGCATACTGAATCTGAGCTTACTTGTTATATAAATGAACTTGAATTTACTGAAAAAATTAATGACATAAAAAAATTAAATAGTATTGTTGCAGAAAAGAAACAAGAAATAAAAGAATTGTTCTTTAATATTCAAAATTTTATAATTAGAAATTGCTTTGCTCATGAATTTAATAATATAAACACTATGGAAGATTTAAAAGAAGTAAAATATAAATTATACAATTTTAAAAATCTTATTGGAATTTCTGATGGTTACACTTTTTATAATGATTTTTATTGTGATTTTATGAATGCGTTAGAAAACAAAACTGCAGAATTATTAAAATATGGAGAAATTAGTTTATTTAAACAAGAATGTACAGCATTAACTATTGTAGATAAGTCAAAAGAAAAAATTGGTTTCATCCGTACTTTTATTATAAAGTTAAAGAAACTATTTAAACTTAACAGAGGAACCATTAATGATTATGATAATTAATAAAAGTAGCAGTATTTATTTTATACTAAACCAAAAGTATAAATATACTGCTACTTTTATTTTATGCTTCTATACAATTTATTTTTATATTATTTATTTCATTTAATTCTTCACAAAATTCTTTTGAATGTTCCCCTGTATATATTATAACTATTAATCCTTTTCTATCTTTTTCTATATTATGATACCCTATTCTTGAATGTATTTCTTCTCCGTATTTAGTTAAAATTGCTTGTACATCTGGTACTTCTTTTTCTCTTTTATCAACAGATATGGTTATAACTTTCATTTACCTTCTCCCTTTCTACACGAACTAGATTTTATTAATAATTAAATCTACTTCGTTTGTATAATTATTATTCCCATAACTGTAAATAATATATAATATATTATCTTCTATAAAAAATTCTGTTGCATTTTCTAGTAGATACATATCATTAGTTGCATCTCTTCTATAAACATTGTACCCTTGACTTGCATAGCCTTGTTCTATTATTGTATTTTCTCTTCTTATTTTAGCTTGTATCGTTTCATTTATTTTATCTTGCACATCTTTTCTTTTTCCCTCTGGTATTAAATCTACTATTTCTATTTTTTCATTACTTTCTAAATTATAATTATAAGTTTTTATAATAGTTCTCTGTGGATTACTCTGTTCTTTTAAAATACATCTTATAACTAATGATAAAATATTATTATTAACCGAACAAGCATAGTCTATGGTTAATATTGTATAACTTCCGTGTTGTATTATAAACTTCTAATAATTTTTGAGCAAATACATTATGTATTTGTTTATTTACTTCACTATCAATTTCACTTGATAAATGTGTATATGGAATATCTGCATTTATTTTATATCTGCCAGTATCTGTTGCTTCTACATGATATAGTGTTGAAACATATTCATTTTGAGGATTATTAAATTTTTGATTAAATTCCATTTCTAGTTGTGTTTCATTTATTGGTTGTTCTACTTCTCCCTCATCATTTTTTTTACCACTTAGCACTACTATTACAACTGCTATTATAGAGATTATTAATATTATACTTATAATAATTAATATAACTTTTTTATTTTTCATTAATTTACCACCTTTATAATTATAGCATTTATCCGTATTTTTTTCAAACCACTTCATAAAATTAAATTGGTGATATATATGCTAAAAGTTATATTAGTTATTATTGGAACAATTATAGGAGCAGGTTTTGCTTCTGGTAAAGAAATTTTTACATTTTTTAATGTTCATGGTTTTTACGGCATAATTGGTTTATTATTTTCTACTATTCTTATTGGCCTTATTATTTATAAAACATTTAGAATAATAATTCGTTATAATATTACCTGTTACCCTGAATTTATTAATACCATTATATCGAAGTCTAATTTTATTAATACTGTAATTTGTAATGTTATTAATATTTTTTTGTTAATATCATTTATTGTAATGGTTGCAGGATTTTCTGCATATTTTTCTCAAGAATTTAACATCTCATATATTTTTGGTGCACTTTTAATATGTATACTATCTTTTTTCACTTTCTTACATAATATTAATGGAATTATAAAAATAAATAAATTTTTTATACCATTTCTTATTTTTATTATACTTTTACTTGGTTTAAAAAATTCAGTATTTTTTACACCTATTGAATACCATACTTTACCTTCTAATTTTAACTGGTTCATAAGCTCCTTACTTTATGCAAGTTATAATTTAATTGTTATATTTCCTATTTTAATTAGTGTAAAAAAATATGTTCCCACATTAAAAGAAGCAAAAATTATCTCTTTATTTGTTACATCCATTTTAGCTGTGATTGCTACTACTTTATTTTTACTAATTAACTATTACTTTACTGAAATATATCATACAGAGTTACCCATAATATATATTGCTTCCAAAATGGGCATATTCTATAAATACACATTAGGTTTTGTAATTTTAGGAGCCATTTTTACAACCGCCATATCAAGCGGTTATAGTTTTCTAAACAACCTAAATCTCCATAATAAAAAATTATACATACTAACCATTATATCCATGTGTTTACTTGCGATTGCTTTAAGCAATATAGGCTTTAGTTCTCTACTTAACCTTCTTTATCCTATTTTAGGATTACTACGGTTTTCTACAAATTATTTTTATATTATTTTTTAAATAATCTTGAAAATTTTAGCTTTTATTGATATAAGTATGTAGAGACTTTTCTATGGAGAGGAATGGTATTTTCTATGATTAAAAAATTAAGTAAGAAAAAACTTATAATTATAAGCATAATACTTTGCATTGCTTTACTAACTATAATTTTCTCCATATTATATGAAAAAAACGATACAGTGCGAGTTTTTTTTGATAAATATATTTTTAGAAAAAATGTAACAGAAAATACTTTACCTAGTGTATCTATTCAAAACGTTCACAGTTTTGCATTTAAAGATTATTTAGTAGTTTTAGATAATAATGTCTTAGATTTTTACAATAAGTCTGCTGATAAGTCTTTTTCAATTGAAGATGTTGAAATAGCAGACCCTATTTTTGAAGCGAATGGAGATTTTTTATGTATTGCTGAAAAAAATGGTAGCAAAATTTATGTAATTTCTAATAGAAATATTGTATGGCAAAAAAATATTGAAGGTCAAATTAGTAATTTATCTATAAATAAAAATGGGTATGTTAATGTTTCTATATCTAATACAAGTCATAAAACTATTTGTACATTATACGATGAAAATGGAACTGAACTTTTTACTAGTTACTTTGCTAACTCTTATATCATTGATTCATCTATTTCAAATGATAATAAATTTTTGGCACTTGCTGAAGCTAACTTCTCGGGAATTACCATACAGTCTAATATTAAAGTTATTTCTATTGATAAAGCGTTAGTTAATAATGAAGATACAATTTATTATAATTATTCTGCTCCTGCAGATGATTTTATTATTAATATAGACTATTTTAATGATAATTTATTATGTTTATATGATAACCATATAGATATTATTAAGGATAAGACTCCTAGTACTATAACAAATTTCGCAGATAATAATATTCTTTTTGCAGACATGAATAATAAACTAATACAAGTTGAAAAACATAGTACCAATTTACTATCTTCAGAATTTGAAGTTCAAATTTTAGATGCTTCTAACCTTGAAAAAAAAGTATATACTTTAGAAAAAGAACCAAAGTCAATTCAAGTTTTTGGTAATGTTGTAGCTATTAATTTTGGTACAGAAATATTGTTCATAAATAATTCAGGATGGCTTATAAAAAGTTATACTTCATCTCATGAGGTTCAATCTATTGTACTTTCTAATGAGATAGCTGGGATTATTTATAAAGATAAAATAGAAATTCTTTCTTTATAAGGAGGTGAAAAGTTATGTCTGTTGTTGTTGATTTAATTATTATTGCGGTTATACTTTTATTTACCTTTTTAGGTTATAAAAGAGGGTTAATTAAAGTTGCCATTAAATTATGTACATTTGTTATTGCAATCATTGTTGCGTTTTTATTTTATAAATTAGTTGCTAATGCAATAATTGAGAATACTAGTATAGATGAAAATATCCAAGAAGCAATCGTTAGTAAAATTCTACCAGAAGGTGTAGGTAGTGATGAACAGGTAGAATTATCATTTGATTTGCCTGATATAATATTAAAAAATAGCGAAAATACAGTTAATAGTATTGCAACATCTATTAGTAATACATTAATCGAAACTTCTTGTTTCCTAATTATTTTTATTGGTATAAAAATAGTTTTAAAATTTGTTACAGTACTTGCTGATTTGGTTGCAAAATTACCAATTTTAAATCAGTTTAACAAGTTAGGTGGTACTTTATATGGAATATTAGAAGGCTTATTTATTGTATTTGTTGGTTTTGCTGTAATTTCATTGATTGCTCCATTACTAGATCCTTCTATATTAAATAGTATAAATAATTCTACAATAGGATCTGTATTATATCACCATAATATTATTTTAAGTTTTATTATGTAAGTTCTTTTATTATTGTAGAGTTTATAAACAACTATCCACATTGAAATTGTGGTTTATATACTTAAGAAACTTTACTTTTTCATAATAAAATAGAGTAGTTTATCTACTCTATTTTTATTAATTTTCTTGTATCATAAAACAACTATTTTGTTTCATTTTGTTTTTTGGATTTTATTAATCCACCTCTTTTTTTTATCATATCACTCCATTTATCAATATAATATCTACGTATTATTGCTAGGTTTGTAAACATTCTACCAACAAATACTACTATTGCTGCTAAATATATATCTACATTTAATTTTACTCCTAGCCATGTTAGAAGTATTGACAACACAGCATTACCAAAGAAACCAGATATAAATACCTTTAATTCAAAATTTCCTTTTAGAACTGATGTTATACCTCCAAATACTGAATCTAGCGCTGCAACTATTGCTATTGCTAAGTATCCAGAATATGTATATGAAATAACAGGACCATTTATACCTATTATTGCACCTAAAATACAACCTATTAATATAGCGATTATTATCATATTATGCGCCCTCCTTAACATACTCAAAATCTAAACTTCCCGTATATGCTGGTATAGTTAAATTTTCTTCTCTTTCTAAAGTTACTACTTTTCCTTCTGATGTCTTTGTATCTATATATCCAGCATTTTTTTGTGCAACAGAACTTTCAAGATAACTTGTATTTCCTATTGCTTTTATAGTAAATGGAGCAGATATCTTATCATTATTTACACTTATAAAACTTGATCCATTTATATCTACTATATAATTATCATAAACTATTCTTTGCTCATTTATAGAAATGGCTTCAGCACCTGCATTTTTTAAAATATTTACTAATTCTAATAAGTCTTGGGCATTTATTTTATTTGTTCCATTGTTTGACATTTTTATAATTATACCCTCTCCTGATACACTATTTTTTCCTAACAAATCTTCTGTTTCTTTTAACTCTTCTTGCAGTAATTCAGAAGCTTCTCTTCCATCAATTGCCGCTTCCTCATATTCTAATATTTTTTCATTTGTTTCTTGTATTTTTGCTATAACTTCATCATACTTTGATTTTAATGATGTTAACTCTGTTCTTAATTCACTTTCTCTCATAATTTCTAATTCTGAAATATTAGTTTGGCTTATTGTTTTTACCTGCATAAAAATTAATGCTGTAAGTATTAAACACATAATGCCTATTGTAACTGTCATTACTATTTGCCCTTTTTTCATATCTTTGAAATTCCTTTCTAGTATAACTTAATTAAAATATACTTTATTTTTCTTGTAAAATTTTTACCAGTTTGATGATATATAATCATGCTTATAAACTCCATCATATTTTGGAATTGTTATATTATCACTACTTTCCATTTCAACCAAAATACCACCACTTACCATCAAAGATAAATAGCCTCCCTGTCTTCTTAAATTATATAAAGCATGTGGATAACATATTGCCTTTATTTCAATTGGCACACCTACAATTTCTCCATTTACTCTTATTATATTTCCATCGCAAAGTATTGACGTAGTATTTACTATTCGTTTTCCATTTATAGATATTGCATCTGCTCCTGCATTATATAGTTCATTAACTATATTTATTAGGTCTCCTTCATGAACTAAATAAGAATTTATATCAATTATGTTCTCTGGATCTTCCTCTCTATTTTCGTCTAACTTTATTATTGCACCGCTTCCTTTTACTTCTGTTAATCCTAATAACGCATTATTTCTTTTTATTTGATTTTCAACTTCTTTATCTACTTCACTACTTGTAGCGGCTTGGTTTCTAACTTCTTCTAGTCTTGCTTCTACTTCTTCTAATTGCTTATATACATCTTTATTATTTTGTCTCCACCTTAAAACCTCATCTTTCAATTCTGCATTATCATTTAAAGATATACCTTCATCGTTTGTTATGCTATTTACTGTTTTTATTTGTACAAAAACTGCTATTGTTAAAATAAAACATACACTACCAAATATAACAGGTAATTTTTGTATTTTTTTCAAAATTACACCTTCTCTCTAAAATAAACTTTCTTTATATCAGGAACATTAACAATAATTTCGCCTTCTACACCTTTTTCTCTATTTATTAAATCTACTATCCATAGTATTTTTATATTAAGATTTGACTCATCTCCAAATTGAACTATTTTTCCTTCACTTGGTATCTCTAAAATAAAATTATTATCATTTGTTATATCAATACCTGTAATTATATCTTTTATTCCATTACCTTTTGCTGTTTCCATTATTTGTATTATTACATCAAGTTTCTTTAAATCTTTAACATCTAATCTATTACCAGGTACAAGTTCTTTTGTTAAATATCCTTTTATAATAGGTACTTGTAATGTATTTTCTGTTATTTCTAAAATATAACCTTGATTATTTATATACGCATATTTCCCTTCCATCTGTAACATATATGTACATGTTCGTTCTTCTACCTCTATTATAACTTCGCCTGTTAACTTTTTCCTTACTTTTACATTTTCAATATACGGATTTGACTTTACTCCATTTTTTATTTTATAAGTGAGAGTTTTAAACATATTTTTTCCAACTGTTAAAGTTGACTTTTGTATAATTTCTTCTGCACTTACCCTTATATTATTTACTACTGTAATTTTTCTTACATTAAATAAGTCTGATAAGAAAATAGCAACCATTATAGCTAAAAATAGAATTATTACTACTGTAATTTTAAAAGCCTTTGATATCTTTTTTTTACCTTTTTTCTTTTTAGAAGATTTCTTTTTATTTTTCTTGCTTGCAACTTTTGTTTTTTTATCTTCTACCTTACTTTCACTACTATCTTTAACCCCTACTTTCAATTTTTCTTCCTTTCTTTCATTGTATTTTTTGCAGAAAAATATCATTGATTACATATTCAACCAATGATATTTTATAATATTTAATTTAATTTTTCAATGTATTTTGGAAAATTTTTACTATTTATACTCTATCTTTACATTTGCACCTAAATTATTTAACTTTTTATCCAGATTTTCATATCCTCTAAGTATATGTTCTATATTATCAATTTTACTTTTACCTCTTGCCACCAACGCTGCTGTACACATTGCTGCTCCACCTCTTAAATCTGTTGCAGCAACTTCTGCTGCTACTAACTTTCTTACACCTTTTACTATAGCTACTTTCCCCTCTGTTGAAATTTTTGCACCCATTCTTTTCAATTCATTTATATATTTGTACCTGTTTTCAAAAATATTTTCAACTATCATTGAACTTCCCTTAGCTACAGTAAGCATACTTGTAAATATTGACTGCATATCTGTAGGAAAGCCTGGATACGGCATTGTTTTTATATCAACTGCCTTTAACCTTTTTGTTACTTGTATAGCTACTGCATTTTTGCTTAGCGTAATTTTCGCTCCAGCTTCCTCTAGTTTATGTAGCACTGGACTTATATGTTCTAACCTTACATTTTTTACTAAAACATTTCCTCCCGTTATTCCTGCCATACATAGTAAAGTTCCCGCTTCTATTCTATCTGGCATTATATTATAGCTTACATCTCTTAGATTTTTTACTCCTACTATTTTTATAATATTTGTTCCTGCCCCACTAACTTTTGCTCCCATTTTATTTAAAAATTCCTGAAGATCCAATATTTCTGGTTCCATAGCTGCATTTGTTATTGTTGTTTCCCCTTCTGCTAAAACTGAAGCTAGTATTATATTTTCTGTTGCTCCAACAGATGGAAAATCTAGATGTATATCACTTCCTACTAACTTATCTGCTGAACATTTTATAAAGCCACTTGATTCTTCAATTTTTATTCCAAGTTTTTGAAAGCCCTTTAAATGTAAATCTATTGGCCTTGTTCCAATGTCACATCCACCTGTTTGTGATAGTTTGTGGGTACATAAATTTTAAGTGAAATGCTAGCCCTCCGTTTTCGTATAATTCATTATACATTTCGTCATTTAAATTGTATTCTTCTTTT
>CANRAB010000044.1 GCA_947628475.1 uncultured Clostridia bacterium | reverse complement strand
TAATCATCTATTAAAGTCCTTAGGAAAAGAGAACCTGCAACATTTGCTACTGAACTTAATATAATACATACCACTACAAATATAAGATGTTTTTTGTATTTACTTGTTATTCTTTTTATTAATCTTTTTGCTACATGTTTGTTTATTTTAACTCCAGGTGGTATTCCTCTGCCTCTATTTCTGTTTGCTTGCATTATTCCTCATTTCCTCCTTTCACTTGTGATTCATATACTTCTCTATATATTTCATTTGTTTTTAACAATTCTTCATGCGTTCCAAATCCGTTTAAAGTTCCATTATCTAAAACTATAATTTTATCTGCATCCTGTACAGACGCTATTCTTTGTGCAATTATTATTTTTGTTGTATTTGGTATTTCTTCTTTAAATGCTTTTCTAATTAAACTATCAGTTTTTGTATCTACTGCACTTGTAGAATCATCTAATATTAATATTTTTGGTTTTTTCAATAATGCTCTTGCTATACATAATCTTTGTCTTTGTCCTCCTGATACATTAGTTCCTCCTTGTTCTATATATGTATCATATTTATTTGGAAAACTTTGTATAAACTCATCTGCTTGTGCCAATTTACTTGCTCTTATTAATTCTTCATCAGTTGCATTTTTATCTCCCCAGCGCAAATTTTCTTTAATAGTTCCAGAAAATAATACATTTTTTTGCAGTACCATTGAAACCTCATTTCTTAATGTCTCTATATCATATTTCTTTACATCTAGTCCTCCAACTTTAACTACTCCTTCTGTTGCATCATATAGTCTTGGTATTAAATTTACTAAACTAGATTTTCCTGAACCTGTTCCACCTATTATTCCTATTGTTTCTCCTGATTTTATTTTTAATTTTATATTTTTCAAACATTCCTTGTCTTTTTCATTTACATAACTAAATGAAACGTTATTAAATTCTATTGAACCATCTTTTACTTCTTTTACTGGTTTTTTAGGATTATGTAAGTCCGGTTCTTCTTTTAATACTTCAACAATTCTTTCTCCTGATGTTCTTGCCATTGTACTCATTATTACAAGCATTGCTAAAACCATTAAACTTGTTAATACTTGTATTCCATAAGTTATCAAACTTGTTATTTCACCTGTTGTAAGTTCTGTCATATTGGTATTTACTATTATTTTTGCTCCAAACCATGAAATAAGAAGTATTGCTGAATATATAGCAAATTGCATTGTTGGCATTGTTAATGCATTTATCTTTTCTGCTTTGCTAAAGTCTTTATATATTTCATCTGAAATTTGACCAAATTTTCTTTTTTCTCTTTCTTCCAATAAATATGATTTTACAACTCTTATGCCTGATACATTTTCTTCTACAACATTGTTTAATTTATCATATTTTTTAAATACTCTTTTGAATATAGGGTGAACTGTTCCCATTATGAAGTATAATGCTGTTACAACAATTGGTATTAAAGCTAAAAATATTAAAGCTAATTTTGTATTTACTGTAAATGACATTATTAATGAGAACACTAGCATAAGTGGTGCTCTTACTGCAATTCTTGTAAGCATTTGAAAAGCCATTTGTATGTTTGAAACATCTGTTGTAAGTCTTGTTATTATACTTGATGTTTCAAATTTATCTATATTTGCAAAAGAAAAATCTTGTACTTTGTAATACAAGTCTTGTCTTAAATTCTTTGCAAATCCTGCAGAAGCTTTCGTTGCTGTTATTCCTGAAAGTATACCAAAAGCTAATGATAAAATCGCTGATATAATTAAAGCTAACCCCAATTTTAATATTTCGCTCATCTCTCCTGTATATATTCCTTTATCAATTAAATCTGCCATTAAAAGTGGAATTATTACCTCCATTATGACCTCTAATGTTACTAATAATGGTGTCATTATTGCTGGTTTTTTGTACTCCCTTACTGATTTTGCCAATTCTTTTATCATCTGAATTTCAACCTCCAAAGTTATTTTATATATTATATTCATTAAAATTACATTAATTTCTATATAATTTTTCTACATTTCTTTATTTTACTACAATTAATTTATTTATTCAATATGTTTATGGAGCTTTTCTTAATTATTGATGTTTTTTCTCGTAAAAGTTCAGTGTTATAAATATTATATCTTTATTTTAAAAATAAACTGGTAATATACTTTCCATATATTACCAGCTTTTAAATTCCATTTACAAACACCTTAGGTATTCAAATTACATATCATCATCTTCGTCTTCGTCATGGTGGCAATCATGTGAACAACATCCTCCGGCACAGTCGGAATCATCACATTCATCTCCCCAATCTAACTCTATGGTATTATTACATTCTGGGCATACAATTTCTGCTGCTGTTAAATCATTCATTTCTGCATTAAAGGTTGCATTACAATATGGACATTTTATTTCTACATCATAATCTTCATTTTCTGTATCATCATCCAAGTAAATATCTTTTTCTATATTTTTTAGACTTTTATCCATATCTTTTAATTTTTCTTCTACATGCAATTGACTCTCTGCTATTGTTACAATTCTATTGTTTATTGTTTGTTCTAAGTTTGTAATTTCATCAAAGAAAAGATTATATAGGTTAAATACTTCCACCTTTGCCGCTTCTAAAGCTTCTTTATCTGTTATGTTATCCTCTAAGTTTTTTAAAATTTTTTTAAATTCTGAATTAAAATTTGCCATTTCAAGTTTCTTCCTTCCTTCGGTATAAATTTAAGGTAAAAAATAAGCTAACTAAATAGCTTATTTCTATTAACTGCTTAATTTTACCGACTATACTCTTTCCATATATTCTCCAGTTCTAGTATCAATTCTTATTTTATCACCTGTGTTTACAAATAATGGAACATTAATTTTTGCTCCTGTTTCTAGTTCTGCTGGTTTTGTTGCTCCTGCACCTGCTGTATTTCCACTAAATCCTGGTTCTGTATATGTAACTTCTAATTCAACAAACATTGGTGGTTCTATTGCAAATATCTTTCCTTTAAAAGCCAATGTCTTTACCATCATATTTTCTTTTAAGAATCTTAACATATCTCCTAATTCCTCTTTATTAAGTGGAATTTGGTCATAAGTTTCATTATCCATAAAGTAATATAAATCTCCATCATTATATAAATATTGCATTTCTCTTTTTTCAATATCTGCTCCTTGTAATTTTTCTGATGGATTAAATGTTCTTTCTATAACTGAACCATTTATTACGTTTTTTAATTTTGTTCTTACAAATGCTGCTCCTTTACCTGGTTTTACATGTTGAAATTCTACTACCTTATATACTGAACCATCCATTTCAAATGTTGTTCCATTTCTTACATCTCCTGCCATATATACTTCTGCCATTTTTCAAATCATTCCTTTCTTATACATAGTGTAAGTTTAGTTCATTTTTACACTATAATTTCTCATTTTATTTACACTAACTTATTTATTTTACTATATTTTTGCGTAAAAATCAAGTTTTTATTCATACTATTATATAGTTTTTTGGTGATTTTGTTAAAATTGTACATGAACCTTTATTTACAAGTATAGTATCTTCTATTCTTACTCCATATTTACCTGGTAAATATATTCCAGGTTCATTTGTTATTACCATATTTTCTTTCAAAAAAGTATCGTTCTTTGAATTAATATACGGTGTTTCATGTGTTTCCATTCCTATACCATGTCCTAGTGAATGAATTAAATCATAATTTTTTAACTTAAAATCACTTTCTACCATTTTAGATATTGTTTTTATACTAGCATATTCTTTTATTTCATTATTTGTAAGTAGTTGATTTTTTAACACTAAATCATATATTGGTTTTATTTCTTCTAATATACATCCCATAAATATAGTTCTTGTCATATCTGAACAATATCCCTGATAAACACATCCCATGTCTATTAGTATAGGATCTGCCATTTTTACTGCTCTATCTGTTGGAACCCAATGCGGATTAGCACTATTTTCCCCTACTGCTACAACAGTATCAAAAGCTAATCTTTCTGCTCCATTCTTCTTAAAGAACATTTCTATTTCTAATGCAATTTCTTTTTCTGTTGTTCCTATTTTTATAAATTCTAGTAAGTGTTCAAAACAATTATCTGTAATCTCACACGCTTTTTTTATCTTTTCTATTTCTGCTAAATCTTTTACTTCTCTTATTTTTTCAACTATGTTATCTGTTTCTGCTAAATTATTAGTTCTATATTTTTGTTTTAAATAGTGATATTGTTTATATGTTACATAGTTTTCTTCAAATCCTACATTTTCACAGAACAAAAAGAAATTTTCAAAATCTTCTTTACTAACATCTCTAAAATCTGCTACTATTATCTCATCGTTAATTGTTAATGTACTTTTTACAGTTTCTAAAAACATTGTATATGTTAAAAATATGTTTTCTTTTCTTGTAATTAAGAGCGTTCCTTCGTTTTCTATATTGGTTAAGTATTTTATGCTTAATGGATTTGTTATTATCATTCCATCCATTTTTAGTTTTCTTAACCTCTCGCGTAAAAGTCTTATTTTTTCATTCATAGAAAACACCTTCCTTTTACTTTCAATACAATCCTAGTGAAAATACCTCCATTAAAAATGTAAATAATGTATTAGTTGGAATAAATATTGTTGCAACCGTTGCTAGAACTATAAATGGACCAAATGGTATGTATCCATCTTTTCTATTCTTTCTAGCTATTATAATAATTATGCTTATAATTGCACCTATTAGAAAAGCCAAAACTGATATTATAATTATGTTTACTACTCCAAAATATAACCCTAAAGCTCCCATTAGTTTAACATCTCCAAGTCCCATGGCTTCTTTCCCTGCGATTGCTCCTCCAATTAGTGTTATAAGTAAGAATATTCCTCCACCAACTAACATTCCAAGCATCATATCTTTTGCAATATTTAGGTTTTGTATTCCAAATATAAATGCAAATACTAACCCTGTTTCAAATATGCTTAAATTTAATCTGTTTGGTATTATCTGTATTTTATAGTCTACCACAAATGCGGATATTAACATCGGTATAAGTATGCTAAACCTTAGTAAATTAAAACTAATTTTAAAGTTATATAATAGTACCACATACGCTATTGCATTTATTATAATTATTGGATAGTTTATTTTGCGAACTTTTTTATATTCTTCAAGCGTTTGTTTTTCTAAAATTTTTCTATCATTTAAAAACGCTACATTTATATAATCTACAAATTGACCAACTATGCCACCTATGAATGCTAAAGCTACATATACTAAAATATGTATGTCGTTTATATAAGCCATTCTTTTTCCTCCTTTGTTTTTCACGCTATATTTTATTATATATTCTCTAGTTTTTCAAGAGTTTTTTGTTTTATTTTTCTAACATTTTCTTCAAAAATTTTCCTGTATACGATTTTTCATTTTTTGCAATCTGCTCTGGTGTTCCTATTGCTATTACTTCTCCACCTTTTTCTCCACTCTCTGGACCTAAATCTATTATATGGTCTGCTGTTTTTATTAAATCTAAGTTATGTTCTATTACTACTATGCTATTTCCTGTATCTACTAGCCTTTGCAATATTTCTATAAGTTTATGAACATCTGCTATATGTAGTCCTGTAGTTGGTTCATCTAATATATATAATGTTTTTCCTGTTGCTCTTCTTGAAAGTTCTGTTGCAAGTTTTACTCTTTGTGCCTCGCCTCCTGATAGGGTGGTTGATGGTTGTCCTAGTTTTATATAGCCTAATCCCACATCATATAAAGTTTGAATTTTTTGTTTTATTTTTGGTATGTTACTGAAAAATTCTAAAGCTTCTTCTACCGTCATATCTAGCACATCTGCTATACTTTTACCTTTGTATTTTACTTCCAAAGTTTCTCTATTATATCTTTTTCCATGACATACTTCGCAAGGTACATATAAGTCCGGTAAAAAATGCATTTCTATTTTTAACACACCATCACCCTGACAAGTTTCACACCTTCCACCTGATACATTGAAGCTAAATCTTCCTTTTTCATACCCACGTAATTTTGCTTCATTTGTTCCGGCAAATATATCTCTTATTAAATCAAACACTCCTGTATATGTTGCTGGATTTGATCTTGGAGTTCTACCTATTGGTGATTGGTCTATATTTATTACCTTATCTATATTTTGTATGCCTAATATTTTTTCGTGTTTTCCAGGTATCTCTGATGAACCATATAGCTCTTTTGCTAGGCTTTTATATAATATTTCATTTATTAAGGTACTTTTTCCTGAACCTGAAACTCCTGTTACACAAGTAAATACTCCTAGAGGAATTTTTACGTTTATATTCTTTAAATTATTTTGAGTTGCTCCTCTTATTTCTATTGATTTACCAGATGATTTTCTTCTTTTGGCTGGTACTTTTATTTGCTTTCTTCCACTTAAGTATGCTCCTGTAATTGAATTTGGATTTTTCTTAATGTCTTCCACATCGCCTACTGCTATTACATTTCCTCCATGAACACCTGCTTCTGGTCCTATATCTATTATATAATCTGCTGCATACATGGTATCTTCATCATGTTCTACAACTATGACTGTATTTCCTAAGTCTCTTAGTTTTTTTAGAGTAGCTATTAATTTATCATTATCTCTTTGATGTAAGCCTATGCTTGGTTCGTCTAGTATATATAGAACTCCTGATAAACCTGCTCCTATTTGTGTGGCTAAACGAATTCTTTGTGCTTCTCCTCCTGATAGGGTTCCTGCTGGTCTTGATAAAGTTAAATACTCTAGTCCTACATCTACTAAAAATTGTAATCTTTTATTTAATTCTTTTAGAATTTGATTTGCTATTAATGTTTTTGTTTTATCTAGTTCTAAATTATTCATAAAGTCTTGTATTTTGTTAATTGGCATATCAGTTAATTCTTGTATATTTTTACCACCAACTGTAACTGATAAACTTTCTTTTCTTAGTCTTGCTCCATGACAGGCTTCACAAGGACTTTCTTGCATATAATATTCATAAAATTCTCTCATTCCCTGTGATTTTGTTTCTCTATATCTTCTTTCTAATGTTGGTATTACCCCTTCAAATGGTGCTGTAAATTTTCTTTCTCCTGCTGCTGATGTATATCTAAAGTCTATTTCTTCATCTCCTGTTCCATATAATATTTTATCTAAAAATTCTCTTGGTAATTTCTTTATTGGAACTTTTATATCTACTCCATAATGTCTTCCTATACTTTCAAAATACATCTTTGCCATTGTGTCGCCTTTTTTCATTGTACTTGCACCAAAAGCTTTTACCCCATCATATAAAGTTTTATTTTTGTCTGGTATAATTAAATCTTCACTCATTCTCATTAAATATCCTATACCAGTACATTCTGGGCATGCACCAAATGGGTTATTAAATGAAAACATTCTAGGTGTTAATTCTTCTATACTTATATTACAATCTGGACAGGCATAGTTTTGGCTAAATAACATTTCTTCATTTGGCGTAGAAATTACAACTAAATTATTTGCATATTTTAAAGATATTTCGATTGATTCTGCAAGTCTACTTCTAATATCTTCTTTTATTACTAATCTATCTACTATTAGTTCTATATTATGTTTTTTCTTTCTATCTAAATCTATATCATCTGTTAGTTCATATACTTTTCCATCAACTCTTACTCTTACAAAGCCTTCTTTTGTAAAACCTTCTAAAAGAGCTTTATATTCACCTTTTTTCCCTCTTACAACTGGAGCTAGTACTTGTATTTTTGTACCTTGCTCTAATTTCATTACATTTTCTACTATTTGGTCTAAAGTCTGTTTTTCTATTTTTTTACCACATTTAGGGCAATGTGGTTCACCAATTCTTGCATACAAAAGACGAATATAATCATAAATTTCTGTTACTGTTCCTACTGTTGAACGTGGATTTTTTGATGTTGTTTTTTGGTCAATTGCTATTGCTGGTGAAAGTCCTTCAATTGATTCAACATCTGGTTTTTCCATTAATCCTAAGAATTGACGTGCATATGATGATAAACTTTCTACATATCTCCTTTGCCCTTCTGCATATAGTGTGTCAAATGCAAGTGATGACTTTCCAGAGCCTGATAAACCTGTTATTACTACTAATTTATCTCTTGGTATTGTTACATTAATATTTTTTAAATTGTGTTCTTTTGCTCCTTTTACTACTATATTGTCATTCATAAAACTAACATTCCTTTCTAAAATTAACTTAGGTTATAAATATAATATTTTATCTATTTTTGTACTATATTTTTTATTCCAAATTTATGCTGTTTATAATTATACCACGAATATAGTAAAGTTTCATTAGTTTTTATAAAGTTTTGTATTTAATTTGTTCCCCATTTGTGCTATAATAATTATAATTTCTCCATAGGAGTATAATATGACTTTAAATTACCAAATACAAAAAAATGATAATTTTATTAATTTAAGAGATTTATTAAAAAATTACTTTCAAATTTCAGATAGATTGCTTATAAAATTAAAGCACGAACAAAAGCTTTTTGTAAATAATACAAAAGCTTTTGTTGATGCGCCTTTACATTCTGGAGATTTTGTTTCTGTTTTTATTGATTTTATAGAGGATACTTCTAACATTGTTCCTGTAAAAATGAATTTAGAAATTATTTATGAAGATGAGGCATTGCTTATAATAAATAAGCCTGCCGGAATTCCCGTTCACCCTTCTATGGAACATTATGAAGATAGTCTATCAAATGGTATTAGATTTTATTTTGATAAAATAGGATTAAAAAAGAAAATTAGACCTGTTAATAGAATTGATAAAAACACTTCTGGTCTAGTAATTTTTGCAAAAAATGAGTATATTCAAGAATGTTTAGTAAAACAAATGCAAACTAAAGAATTTTTAAAAGAATATATTGCTATTTGTGATGGAGTTTTTGAAAATACTTCTGGAAGCATAAATGCGCCGATTGCAAGGAAAGAAACTAGCATTATAGAGCGATGTGTTTCTAAACAAGGGGACGCTGCTATTACTCATTACCATGTTATTAAAACTTTAAACAATTATTCTATTGTAAAGTGCGTATTAGAAACTGGAAGGACTCATCAAATTCGAGTTCATCTGGCATATATTGGTCATCCATTATTAGGAGATACGCTTTATGGAAAAGCATCTCCATTAATTGAAAGACAAGCTTTACATGCATACGAAATTTCATTTTTGCATCCAATTACAAAAAATCATCTGAAATTTACTGCTGAAATTCCAGATGACTTAAAAAAGTTGTATAACAGTTAACTTATTACTTCTACATTGTATCCTATAAATAGTCCTGTTTCTATTACACCTACAATGTTTTTTAATTTTGTTTCAAATGCTTCATCTACGTTATCAAATTTTGCATCTACAATTAAATTACCATTCTCTGTTATTACTGGTCCATCTTTCTTTTTTGCTAAACGTAGTTCTGCGCTTGTTGCTCCCAATTCAAATAGTTTTTCTTTTACTGCATATAATGCATCTGGAAACACTTCTATAGGTATAGGGAATTTTTCACATGGTTTGCTTACAAACTTACTTTTATCAACTAAAATGTAACTTTTTTTTGAATTTGCAATCAACAATTTTTCTCTAAACATGGCTGCTCCTCTACCTTTTACTAACCATTTTTGTGGGGTTACTTCGTCTGCTCCATCAAAACACCAGTCCGGCTTTGCTGTTGTTAATGTTTCTACTTGTAAACCTAAATAGTTGCAAATCATTCCTAATTCTCTTGATGTTGGTATGACTTTTATTTTTAAGTTTTCCTCTTTTACTCTTTTAGCAATAGCCTGTACTGCTAAAAATGAAGTGGATCCAGAACCCACACCAATTACATCACCATTTTTTGCTACTTTTGCAATTTTTTGTGCAATCGCTTGTTTTTCTTCTAAATTACTAATTTCTCCATTCCATTCTAACTTTTGAACAATTTTTTCATCCCAGTACATATTTTCCCTCCTAAAAATTTTTCATTTTATGACACAAAATGAATAGTAAATAATATAATTATTTACTATTCATTCTTTGTTTTTTATACATCTGGTTCTACTATTCCAAAATTTTTATTATCTTTTAATTTGAATAAAACATTTACTTTATTTGTTTCTGCATTTATAAAAGTTATAAATCTATCTGCTGGCTTTTCTTGTAATTTTAATACAGCATCTTCTGGAGTCATTGGTTTTAAATCGTAGTACACTGTTTTTATTATTTCCCCTTCTGTTTCTACTGTATGTGTTTCAACTTGTAAATTTTTTATTGAATCTTCTTTATTGTTTCTTTCTTTCTTTGTTTTCATTTTTCTTACTTGACCTTCTACTATATCTAGGTCTTTGTCTATTGATGCATATAAATCATTATGAGCTGTTACCGCTCTAAATGTATCTGTACTTGTTTTTACTGTCATTTCTGCTATTTGTTCATTTCTTTCTGTTCTTAATGTTAATGATACATCAAAATTTTCTCCAAAATATTTTTCTAATCTGTCCATTTTTTTGTAAACATAGTCTTTTATTGCCTCTGTTGCAGATACATCTTTTCCTAAAATTGTTACGTTCATGGTATTTTCCTCCTATTTTTGTTTATCTTATATAATATTTTATATTATATCTTTTTTATTTAAGATTGTTCTCCAATTTTCTTTAAGCTTATTTTTCCTTGTTTATCAATATCAAGAACCTTTACTATTACTCTATCTCCTACTGCTAAAACATCTTCTATTTTTTCTACTCTTTCTTTTGATATTTTTGAAATATGAAGTAAGCCTTCTTTTCCTCCACCAATATCTACAAATGCTCCAAATGGCATTAATTTTGTAACTACTCCATCATAATATTCTCCAACTTCAATTTCTCTTACTATTTTTTCTATTTTTTCTATTGCTTTTTCAGCACTTTCTTTATCTATTGAATAAACTACAACTTTTCCTTCTTCAGAAATATCTATTTTTACGCCAGTTTCTTCTATTATTTTATTAATTACTTTTCCACCTGTACCAATAACATCTTTTATTTTATCTGGTTTTATTTGCATGGTTAATATTTTTGGTGCATATTTAGAAACTTCTTTCCTTGGCTCTGCTATTTGTTTTAACATAACTTCGTCTAAAATATATTGTCTTGCTTTTCTTGTTCTTGCAAAAGCTTCTTCTATTATTTTATATGATAACCCATCAACTTTAATATCAACTTGAATAGCTGTTATTCCGTTTTTTGTTCCACCAACTTTAAAGTCCATGTCTCCAAAGAAATCTTCTAATCCTTGTATATCTGTAAGCATTATATAGTTATCTGGATTTTCACTATCTGTTACTAATCCTGTAGATATACCTGCTACTGGGTTTTTAATTGGAACACCTGCATCCATTAAAGCTAATGTACTTCCACATATACTTGCTTGTGATGTTGAACCATTTGAACTTAATACTTCTGATACAACTCTTATTGTATAAGGAAATTCATCTTGACTTGGTATTACTGGAG
>CANRAB010000043.1 GCA_947628475.1 uncultured Clostridia bacterium | reverse complement strand
TGTCTCACCTAAAAAAAGTATATCCTCATTATTTATACCCAACCTATCTGCTCTTATCTTTATTTGTTCTGCTGATTCTTCTCCTGAAACATACAAAACTTTACCTTCACCTTGTACTTTATCGCATATTTGCAAAATTAACGTAGATTTACCAATACCAGGTTCTCCACCTAGCAAAGTAAGAGACCCTTTTACAAGGCCTCCTCCTAATACTCTATCTAATTCTTCAAATCCTGTTGAACTACGAATAATATCTTGTTTTTTTATATTATTTAAAAGTGTTGGTTCTGGTATTTCCTTATTTTGAACCTTTCCATTACTTTTTATTGATGTCTGTTTTTCCTCATAACATGTGTTCCACTCATTACATGCAGGACATTTACCAAACCATTTTGGTGATTCATTTCCACAATTACTACAAACAAAAACTGTACTTACTTTTGACATAAATTTCTCCATCTATTAATTTAAAAACTTTTTAATTATTTTTAAATATTTCTTCAAACTCTGCTGCTGTAATAGTTTCTTTTTCTAGTAATTTTTCAGCAACAGCACGCAACTTATCCATGTGTTCAATAATTAAATCTTGTGCCTTTTTATATGCAGTATCTATTAATTGTTTTACTTCAACACCTATTATATCTTCTATATTATTACCAAATACTTGTAACTCATATTGCTCTTTTGCTTCTAAGTTAATAGGTCCTACTCTATCACTCATACCATACTTTTTAACCATGTCTTTTGCAAGATCTGTGGCTACTTCTATATCATTACTTGCTCCTGTTGAAATATCATTTAACGCTATTTTTTCTGCTGCTCTTCCTCCTAAAAGTGCAATCAATTTTTCTTCCATCTCTGTTTTTGAAATATAGTACTTATCTTCATTTGTTTTATACATGGTGTACCCACCTGCTAATCCCCTTGGTATTATTGATACTTCTTTAACATCTTGCTGTGTTTCTAGGTATTTGCTTACTATTGCATGACCTGCTTCGTGGTATGCCGTTAATTTTTTATCTTTATTTGATATTACTCTACTATTTTTTTGTAATCCAACAGTTACTTTCTTTACTGCTTCTTCTAGGTCATCCATAATAATTTTTTTATGTCCTCTTGTTGTTGCAATTATAGCAGATTCATTTAAAACATTGGCAAGTTCTGCTCCTGTAAATCCTGCTGTATCTGTAGCTATTTCTTTTAAACTTATGTCTTCTCCTAATGGTTTGTTTTTTGAGTGTATGCTTAAAATTTCTTCTCTACCTTTTGCATCTGGTACAGCTATAGTTATCTGTCTATCAAATCTTCCTGGTCTTAGTAAAGCTTTATCTAGCATTTCTGGTCTGTTTGTTGCAGCAAGTACTATTACAGTCTCATTAGTATTAAAACCATCCATCTCTACTAATAATTGATTTAATGTTTGATTGTTCTCAGATTCTGCTCCACTTCCACCTGTACGTCTTGCACCGATTGCATCTATCTCATCTATAAATACTATACATGGTGATATTTTTTTTGCTTTTTCAAACAATTTTCTTACTCTTGAAGCTCCAAGTCCTGCAAACATTTCTATAAATTCTGAACCACTCATTGATATAAATGGAACTCCCGCTTCTCCTGCAATGGCTTTTGCAATTAAAGTTTTACCTGTTCCTGGTTTTCCATATAACAATATTCCTCTTGGAATTTTTGCTCCCATTTCATGAAATTTTTTAGGTTCCTTTAAAAAGTCTACTATTTCTTTTAACTCTGTTTTTTCTTCGTCTAAACCTGCAACATCTTTAAATGTGATATTTGTTTTTTCTGTTTCTGCATCATATACCTTTCCTTTATCTCCTAGCCCTTGCATTTTAAATATTAATATAAATAATACAACTATCATTATTGTAGGTAATAAATTTAAAACTGTATCTGATATTCTTAAAAATATACTAACTGGTTTCTGTTTTAAATTTATACTATTTCCTGCTAATTTCTTGTCTTGTATTAATTCTATAAAAGCTTGTGTACTTGGTACGATTGCATTTTTTTCTTCCTCTTCGCCTTTTAATTTAACTTTTATTGATGTACTTCCTACTGTCATCTCTATTTCTTCTACTTCATCTTTATCAATTTTTGTTATAAGGTCTGTATACGCTATTTCTTTATCATCACTATTATTGCTTTTATTTAGTAACATCAAGGCAATTATTATTATTGTTATTAATACAACTACTGCAAAAATTATATAATATACTTTATCCTTCTTATTATCTTGATTTTCTTTTTTATCATTCATTATTTATCACATTCCTTTCTAAAAAATGCAGTACTAAATATTTTTTATTTATACTCCCTATTTATTGCTCTATCTATATATACTGGATTTATTTCTAATTCTGCTATATCCCCGCTTTTTATATCACTTCTTGTTACATCTACTATTACATGATACATTCCAATGCTACCTATTATATCATATTTTTTTTCATTTATCACTACTATTAACTTTTCTTTTTTAAATAAACTTTTTACTGCTCTTACAATTCTTCTTATTTTATTTTCTAACTTAAACATATCGTTTCTTTGAGATACGTTATACCCATCTTTATAACCTACTGGAAGAATTGCTATTTTACTATTTTTCTTGGTTTTATATACATTTAAGTAACTTATATTAAAATTTTTAGGTACTTGCTTTACTTCTGCTACATTTGCTATTAATGTTCCTATTTTTTTTAAGCCTATACTATTTTTAGCTGCTACTCTACCAACAAACCCTGAGCCTATTCTTACTGCTGTTAAGTGCATTTCAGGATAATTTAATATCCCAGATGAATTGCAAATATGTTTTAATTTTATATTTATATTATTCTCCTTAAGCAAGTCTAAAACCTTTTTAAATCTTTCAAATTGATTTTTTGTATGTTTATTGTCTTTATAATATGCAAGCGAAAAGTGTGAAAATATGCCTTCAACTTTTACTTTATTATCTTGCAAACTCTTTACGCAGTTTATAATATTTTCATAATCATTATATATAAAACCATATCTTCCAAATCCTGTATCTATTTTTATATGCACTTTTATATTGTACCCTTTATTTGCTAATTTGTTTATCATTTTAACATTTTCTTTTGAATCTGTTGTAATCGTAATTTTATTTTCAACTGCTGTTTCTAGTTCCTTTTCATCATTAATAACTGATAACATTAATATATTTTTTGCTATATTCTCTTTTCTTAATATTAGAGCTTCTTCTAACGTTGCTACTGCTAAATACTCTATTCCATTTTCTACTAAAAATCTAGAATATTTTACTAAATCTAAACCATATCCATTTCCTTTTACTACCGCAATTATTGTGCATTCTGTATTTGGAGAAATATTATATATATAGTTTTTAATTTTATTTATATTATGTCTTAAATCCTCAGAGCAAATTACCAGTTGTTTCAAATTAACGTCTCCTTTTACTTTAAAACCTTCTTAAGAAATTTTTATTCCTTTTATTGTATTTTTTACTCCTGCCATTTTCTTATACAGTTTTTCAGTAAATTTATACATTTTATACGTTATTGGTTTATAGTTAATATATAATTCTCCTATAAATTCTGTAAATTCTGCATTAAATCCTTTTTTAAATCTATATAATCCATATTGTGGATGTGTTTCATCTACTATACCTACTACTCCTCTAAAATCATATATATCCTTTTTTTCTTGTATAGCATATTTTATCATTTCCCATTGTAAAAGATAATTTGGCATTAAGTTTCTGTGTTCATTACTACTTGCTCCATATAAATACCAAATTTTATTTCCATATATTATATCTATTATTCCTGCTATTGGCTTGTCCTCATAATATGCCATCATTAATTTTATATGATTAGGAGATAATTTATCATACATTGTTTCAAAATACGACAATGGTCTTATCATAAAATTGTCCCTTTTCCCTGTTACTTCCATTATTTTATGAAAATCCTTTAAGTTCTCTCTTGTACCTTCTTTAATAATTACTCCTTTTTTTATTGCTAGACGTATGTTATATCTTGTCTTTTGATGAAATGCGGCAAACACTTCATCTTCTGTTTTATTTTTTAAATCTAATCTAAATACATACCTTGGTTGTATTCCATCACTAAAGTCCTTAGCATCATCTTTTATTTTAAAACCTAGTCTTTCTGCAATTTTTCTAAATTCTTTATCACTACTTTTTATATCTGGTTCCCATTTTAAAGTAAACGCTTTATATTTTTTTGCTAACTCTTTTAATCCTTCTACTAAATCTTTTAATACATTTTCATCATGTACATTACATACTGGTCCTCTTGATATATACATAAAATTTCCATACATAGGTATCTTCCTAATTAGAACACTTATAGCTCCTACTATTTTTCCACTTTCATCTCTTGATAATATTACTTCATTTTTCCACGCCTGTTTTACTTCCCCCCATTCTAAAGATTGCCCAAAATTACATCTCTCACTATTTACAAGAAATTCTTTATAGGCTTCCTTATCCTTTTCAGTTAAAATTTGCATAATGTTTTTCCTTTCATAAATCCAATGTTATACTTCTTGATGTTGGCGTATATTTTCTGTACTTCACATTACCCATATCAAATAATTTTTTTGAAACTTTTACACTATCTGTATCTGCGTATTTATCTTCCTTATATACTACTTCTTTTATTCCTGATTGTATTATGGCTTTAGCACATTCATTGCATGGAAATAAAGCTACATATATTCTACTATTTTTTAAGGTTGAACCTGTATAATTAAGTATTGCATTTAATTCTCCATGGCATACATACGGATATTTTGTTTCTGCAAAACTTCCTTCTCTTTCCCAAGGTATTTCATCATCTGAACAACCTTTAGGAAAGCCATTATATCCTATTGATAATATTTTGTTATCTTCACTTACTATACATGCTCCTACCTGAGAATTTGGATCTTTGCTTCTTTCTCCTGACAATAATGCAACTCCCATAAAATATTCGTCCCATCCTATATAGTTTTCCCTTTTTGGCATTTTTTTACTCCTTTTTTATTATTTTCATTTTAATAACTTTTTTTGCAAAATCCTATGTTTGCCTTTACTATATTTTTTCTACACTCATTCCTTCTTTACCATCTTTTACTGCATATCCTTTTTCTTTTATTTGGTCTCTTAGTTTATCTGATAACTCCCAATTTTTTTCTTGTCTTGCATTTTTTCTTTGCTCTATTAAATCTAAAATTTCTTGAGGAAGCTTCTCTTGTTTCTGTGAAACTTTTTCTTCTATTTTTATTCCTAATACTTTATCAAAATCTAACAATAAATCTGCTAGCTTCTGTGATTTTCTTGGATTTTTTACAACTTCCCAAACAACACTCATAGCTACTGGCATGTTTAAGTCATCATTGATTGCTTCTAAAAACTTTGTTTTGTAGTTTTCTATCTCACTTTCTTCTATCTCTTCTGTCCCTTTTTTATGTTTTTCATATCCTTCTTTTAATTTTATTAAAGAATTTTGTGCATTTGCTAATCCTTCCCATGTAAAGTTTAGTTTATTTCTATAATGAGATGTAAAACATAGCATTTTATAACTAAGTGGGTCATATCCTTTATCTATTAAATCTTGTACTAAGTATGTATTTCCCAAACTTTTAGACATTTTTCCGCCATCAATTAGTAAAAATTCGCAGTGCATCCAAAATCTTGCAGGTATTTTTCCTGTGCACCCTTTACTTTGAGCTATCTCGTTTTCATGATGTGTTGGTACTAAATCTATTCCACCTGTGTGTATATCAAACACTTCTCCTAAATATTTGTTACTCATTGCTGAACATTCTATGTGCCATCCCGGATAGCATAGTCCCCAAGGGCTTTCCCACTTCATTATATGATTTTCTGGTGCTTTTATCCATAAAGCAAAATCATATGGGTTTCTTTTTTCTTCATCAATTTCTACCCTTGCTCCTGCCTTTTGGTTTCTTAAATCTATACCTGATAGTATCCCATATCTATCTAATTTAGAAACATCAAAATATATTGCAGTTGATGTTTCATACGCATATCCATTTTCTAATAACTTCTGCACATATTTCATCATATCTTCAATATGTTCTGTTGCCTTACATATTATTTCTGGTCTATCTATATTTAATCTATCAAAATCTTCAAGAAATTTTTTAGTATAATATTCTGCTATCTCTAAAGGTGTTTTCTTTTCCTCTTTTGCTGCTTTTATCATTTTGTCTTCACCTTCATCTGCATCTGATACTAAATGTCCAACATCTGTTATGTTCATTGCATGTTTTAATTTATAACCATTATATTTTAAAACTCGTCTTAGTGTATCCATAAATATATATGACTTCATATTTCCAATACTTGCATCTTTATACACTGTTGGTCCACAGCTGTATATCCTAACAGTATTTCCCTCTAAAGGTTCAAATTTTTCTTTTGTTTTTGTTAAAGTATTATAAAAATTTATATCCAAATTACTATCGTCCTTTCACAAAATATTTTTACTTCTCCTTAAAATACTAAATTGGCAAGGTTATCTTGCCATATTTAGTATTTTATAATTTTATCTTACTTAGTTTACAGTTGAATTGTTCGAGCTGGTATTTCCACCGCCTGTTGTATTTCCTCCTGTATTGTTACCACTAGAAGTATTGCCACTACTTCCACCTGTTGTATTATTGCCACCACCTGTTGTATTTCCTGGTTCTTCAGGTTCCTCTGGCTCCTCTGGCTCCTCCGGTTCTTCTGGTTCTTCGTGTTCTCCAGGATCCTCTGGTCTTGTATGTGCTCCACTATTTCCTGGCTGAGTTGTTGGAGGTGGTTCCGGAGCTACTGCTGGAGCTGTATGTATCGTACATGTTTCAGCAGGTAGCATATACTTAGCATCAGCTGCCACAGACCAATTTCCTTTCTCACTTGCAGGTCTGGTAATAAATGATTTTGAAACTCTATTTGGACAATATTCTCCAGCTACTAAACCTGTATCTAAACATATATCTACCATTACATGTGTTGTACAACTTTCTGTTGGAGTTGTTCCAGCTATATAATACTCTGTATAAACCTGATTTCCTCTAGGATCATTTCTACACGCATCTGTTGCTAGTTTACCTGATGCTCTACATATTGTTGCAGTTTTTATATTACTTGGTCTTGTATCTGAGAATTTCGCTGACGCTAAACCTTGATGTATAGGTTCCATTACACCATCCCAAATATATCCTGCTGGGTTCCAAACTTTTGCTCTAACTGTTTCACTATTCTTATCGTATCCAAACCAAGTTACTGCTGTATAATATGGTGTAAAACCACAAAACCATCTATCTACATCCTTATTTGAAGTTCCAGTCTTTGCTGCCACACTTATTCCAGAAAGTCCAGCATACGCTGCATTTCCTGATCTTACAACTTCCGTTAATATTTCTTTTACTACATACGCTGCTGATGATGATATTGCTGTTTTTGTTTCCTGTTCTGTTTGTAAAACTACATTTCCATCAGAGTCTACTACTTTAGTATAAAATGTTGGCTCTATATATACACCATCATTAGCTATAGTTGCATAAGCTGCTGCCATTTGTAAAGGTGTCATTTCTGCAACTCCTAAAGCTAAGTTTATATGTTGTTGGCTTTCTGGTACAGGCATATTAATACTACTTAAATACTCTACTGATCTACTTACTCCTATCTCATTCATTGCTTTAAGCATTGGAATATTCTGTGAAGAAGCTATCGCATATCTTACAGTTGTTAAACCTTTATAGTCTGAATAATTATGGAATTTATAGTATGGACCTGGTGTATATTCATAGTCTATATCATCAAATACTGAACCTGCTGTAATTATTCCTGCATTTATTCCTGGACACAATACTGCAATCGGTTTCATTGATGAACCAGGCTGTCTTTTACTTTGTGTTGCTCTATTTAATCCAAAAGTTTCGGTTTTCTCGCCAATTCCTCCAACAGTTGCTAAAACATATCCTGTTTTATGATCCATAACAACCATTGCTGTTTGAGCTGTAACTGCATTTCCATTTTCATCTGTTGTTACTTTTGAATATTCAATATATTTATCTCTCTTTACTTCCTCTTGCATTAAATTTTGTATATATGTATTTTGCGTTGTATATATTGTAAGTCCTCCACCTTTTACATAATAATCTACATACTCATCTGTCCAACCATTTTTTTCTTTTAATTCTTGTTTTATTTGAGTAATGGCTGCTTCTGTATGGTAAGTATAAGAACCTTGGAAAATTGTTCCTTTATTAAACGCTATACCAGTATTTAACTCTGCGATTGCTGCATTATATTCTTCCTCTGTTATTGCTGCTTTATGTGATGGATTTTTTTTGCCAAGATCATACATCTTATCAATTACTATCTTTGTTCTTTTCTTTATTTGTTCTATATCTTCTGGTTCTGTTGAGAATGGATAATAAGCATTTGGTGAATTATTTATACCTGCTAAAAATGCTGACTCCGCTAAAGTTAGTTCACTAGCTTTCTTATTAAAATAATAATTTGAGGCAACTTCTACTCCATAAGCTCTACCACCCAAAAAGATTAGATTTAAATATAACTCTAGTATTTGGGATTTTGACATTTCTTGCTCTATATAATATGCTCTTGCCATTTCTTTTACTTTTCTTTGCCATGTTCTATCATCTTCGTCTGTTATATTCTTTATTAACTGTTGAGTTATTGTACTTCCTCCAAATGAAGAATTGCCACGATTCAAAAGGTATGTTACTGTTGCTGCACCAGTTCTTTTTATATCAACACCGTTGTGTTCATAAAATCTTTCATCTTCGATTGCAACAAAAGCTTTTGGTATATATGGAGACATCTCTGAAATTGTTATGTTTTCTCTATTCTCATCTCCACTAAGTTCTGCTATTACTTCCCCATTTATATCCAATACTACAGAATTTTCATTGCTAATTACTAATTCTTTCATATCTAGTTTTGCATCTTTGCAAATTCCGTATAATATTCCTACTGCTACTCCTGCTCCTATGATTATTGCTACTAATAGAAGTAATAGTATAATTAATATAACTTTTCTAACTTTATGCTTTTTCTTTCCTTTTATTTGATATTTTTTTGTTGCATCCATTTCGTTATTATTTTCAGGTATCGTTTTAGTCTGTTTCTTTGTATTTTTTTTCTTTTTTTCTTTCATGTTACCCTCCATTCTATAATTTGTTACATAAAATAGTACAATTTTTTATCTTATTTATAAAATTTAATAATATTTTTTAGTTATTTATTATTAAACTCATGCCTAATAATTATATTACATATTACCATAAATTTCAAGAAAAATCCTCTAAAATATCGCTTTCTGTAGTTACAAGCTTTGCGCCTTGTTTTATTAATTCATTTGTACCCAAAGACATACTATTATTTATATTCCCAGGTATTGCATAAACATTCTTTCCTTGTTCTAAAGCAAAATCTACAGTTATAAATGTACCACTTTTTTTGGCTGCTTCCACCACTAAAACTCCATTGGAAAGAGCACTTATAATTCTATTTCTTGCTGGAAAATTTGTTTTTTCTGGTTTTGTACCTACTATATATTCCGAAATCACCGCTCCATTTTCTATTATTTTTTGAAATATAGTTTTATTTTCTTCTGGGTAAACTATATCTAGTCCACTCCCTACAACTGCAATCGTTACCTTTCCGGCTTCAATGGCTCCAATATGCGAATATGTATCTATCCCCATTGCTAGTCCTGATATTATATTTATATTATGTTTTGATAGATTATATGCAAACTTTTTAGCTACTATTCTTCCGTAATTACTGCACTTTCTTGTTCCTATAATGGCTATAGATTTATTATTTAAAAGTTGAGAATTTCCTTTTACATATAATACTACTGGTGGGTCAAATATGTTTCTTAAATTTTTTGGATATTTTTCATCTTGAATTGTTATCATTTTTATATTATTTTTGTTCATGTAATCCATATATTTTTCTAAGTTTTCTCTACATTTTTTATTTAGTATTAATTCTATATCATTTTTTTTCAAAACTTTTGAATTTTGCAATTCTTTTTCAGTTAAATTCCATATTCTCTCTGGATTTTTATATTTTTTTAATAAATCATTTTTTGTTTTTGCGCTTATTGCATTTAATTTTGAGAACCAAATCCAATATTTATTCATAAATATCTACATCCTTTTTGTTGAATTTGTTCCCCCATATTTTATATATCTTTTTAGCAAAATGTCGCCTTATTTTGCTGCTTTTACAATATTTGTCATTAACATGGCTACCGTCATTGGACCTACACCACCTGGGACAGGCGTTATATAACTTGCCACTTCTTTAACTTCTTCAAAATTTACGTCCCCACAAACTTTGCCTTGTTCATTTCTGTTTATACCAACATCTATAACTATTGCATTTTCTTTTACCATGTCTTTTGTTACAAAATTTGGTTTTCCTATTGCTGAAACTAATATATCTGCCTTTTTAGTTATATCTTTTAAATTTTCTGTTTTAGAATGACAAATTGTTACTGTTGCATGTTTGTTTAATAAACATTGTAACATTGGTTTTCCAACTATATTGCTTCTTCCTATTACTACTGCATTTTTTCCCTCTATTTTTATATTATAGTCTTCTAGAAGTTTTATTACTCCAAATGGAGTGCAAGATATAAATGTTTCTTGCCCTAAAACCAATTTTCCAACACTTACTGGGTTAAACCCATCTACATCTTTTTCTGGCGATATTGTTCTAAATGCCTCATTTATATCTAAATGTTTTGGAATAGGACTTTGTAATAAAATACCATGTATGTCTTTTCTGTTATTTAATGTATTTATTAAATCTAACAATTGTTGTTGTGTAATATCTTCACCTAGTAAAAATTCTTCATATTGTATTCCTAATTCCTCACACGCTTTACTTTTGTTCTTTACATATATTTTTGATGCTCCATCTTCTCCAACCATTATTACTGCAAGTTTTGGAAATATATTTTTCTTCTTTAGTTCTTCCACTTTACTTTTTAGGTTTTCTCTTGTCTTTCTTGCTACTTCTTTTCCATCTAAAATTATCGCCATATTTTTTAACATTCCTTTCTTCTATTTTCTTTTGTATTATATCATTAAAGTAAATATTTTTAAAGATAATTGTTATATTTTGTAAAAATAGTTCGTTTTTATTTAAAATGTGTCCTATATAATTAGTTACGACACATATCTACATTTAAAAATCCGCAAAACTCGAAAGAAGTTATATATTTATTTTAAATTTGTCTAAGAAAAAAGGAGCAGAAATTTTCATTCTACTCCTTCAAAGAGGTTTTTTTCTAGCTTTGCAAACTTGCTACCAAGTTTGCTTGTGCTTCTGGAGACATTCTACCGAATGCCATCCAGTCACACTGACTATAGAAGCTATGTGCTCCAAGCACTACTTCCGCTGATACCCCCGCCTTTATCTTGGCGAAGGTCCATGGATCCCACCTTTTGGTGGTCTCCGGTCAGCAGCGCGGGGGGCACGGCGCGGCCCTCCCACACCTCGGGGCGGGTGTACTG
>CANRAB010000042.1 GCA_947628475.1 uncultured Clostridia bacterium | reverse complement strand
AGAAAAGGCAATAAGAGATGAACAATCAGCCATGGCATTAGCAACAGAAAGAGGATTGGAACAGGGAATGAGATTGGGAGAGAAAAATGGTGAGCATAACAGCAAAATAAAAATAGCAAAAAATCTGTTAAAAAAGGAAATGAAATTAGAAGATATAGCAGAAGTAACAGGGCTAAGTATAGAAGAGATAGAAAAATTAGAAAATAAATAATATGTAATGGAGGAAGCTTTATATTGCTTCCTCTTTATGTTTTTTTATTATGGTATAATTTTTTTAAAAAATATTGAAAAAAAAGAAATAATATGGTATATACTAATGAAGAAAGGAATGATAAGAAATATGAGTAAAGATTATGATATAGTAGACAGTGTAGAAAGTTTAGAAAAAGCTTTACAAAAGATAAGAACAGCCCAAGTAGAGTTTGGAAAATTCAGTCAAGAGCAAGTAGATAAAATATTTAAAGCAGCAGCAATAGCAGCAAATCAAGCAAGAATCCCACTTGCAGAAATGGCAGTACAAGAAACTGGAATGGGAATAGTAGAAGATAAAGTAATAAAAAATCATTACGCATCAGAATATATATATAATGCATATAGATATACTAAAACATGTGGTGTTATTGAAGAGGACAAAGCCTATGGAATAAAAAAACTTGCTGAACCAATAGGAGTTATAGCTGCAGTTATTCCAACAACAAATCCAACTTCAACAGCAATATTTAAAACCTTAATTGCATTAAAAACAAGAAATGGTATTATAATAAGCCCTCACCCAAGAGCAAAAAATTCTACAATAGCAGCAGCAAAAATTGTACTAGAAGCAGCAGTAAAAGCAGGAGCACCAGAAGGAATTATTGGTTGGATAGATGTTCCTTCACTTGATTTAACAAATATGGTTATGAAAGAAGCAGATACAATTCTTGCCACAGGTGGTCCAGGAATGGTAAAAGCAGCTTATTCAAGTGGAAAACCAGCGTTAGGAGTAGGAGCCGGAAATACGCCAGCCATAATAGATGAAAGTGCAGATATATTACTTGCGGTAAATTCAATAATACATTCAAAAACTTTTGATAATGGTATGATTTGTGCTTCAGAACAATCTGTAATTGTTTTAGATTCAATTTATGAAAAAGTCAGAGAAGAATTTGAAGATAGAGGTTGCTATTTTCTAAAGGGTGAAGAAATAGACAAAGTTAGAAAAACTATGATTATAAATGGAGCATTAAATGCAAAGATTGTAGGTCAAAAAGCACATGCAATTGCTAAACTTGCAGGAGTAGATGTTCCAGAAAATACAAAGATATTAATAGGAGAAGTTGAAAGTGTAGATATTTCAGAAGAATTTGCACATGAAAAATTGTCTCCAGTTTTAGCAATGTATAGAGCAAAAGACTTTGATGAAGCCCTAGACAAAGCAGAAAGATTGATTGAAGATGGAGGATTAGGACATACTTCTTCATTATATATAAATACAATAACAGAAAATGAAAAAATAGAAAAGTTTTCACATAAAATGAAAACATCAAGAATATTAATTAATACACCATCATCACAAGGTGGAATAGGAGATTTATACAATTTTAAACTAACACCTTCTTTAACACTTGGATGTGGTTCATGGGGTGGAAATTCAGTTTCAGAAAATGTTGGAGTAAAACATTTATTAAATATAAAAACAATAGCAGAGAGGAGAGAAAATATGCTTTGGTTTAGAACACCTGAAAAGGTATATATTAAAAAAGGCTGTTTACCTGTTGCATTAGATGAACTAAAAACAGTAATGGGTAAAAAAAGAGTATTTATAGTAACGGATGAATTTTTATACACAAATGGATATACAAAACCAATAACAAATAAATTAGAAGAAATGGGAATATCATACACAACATTCTTTAATGTTCAACCAGACCCAACACTTGCAAGTGCAAAAGAAGGAGCAAAAGCAATGGAAAGTTTCAAACCTGATTGTATAATAGCAATTGGTGGAGGTAGTGCAATGGATGCTGGAAAAATTATGTGGGTAATGTATGAACATCCAGAGGTTGATTTTATGGACATGGCAATGAGATTTGTTGATATTAGAAAAAGAGTATATACTTTCCCTAAAATGGGAGAAAAAGCATATTTTATAGCTATTCCAACATCTGCAGGAACAGGTTCAGAAGTTACACCATTTGCAGTTATAACAGATGAAAAAACAGGTGTAAAATATCCGCTTGCAGATTACGAATTAATGCCTAAAATGGCAATTGTTGATAGTGATATGATGATGGATGCACCAAAGGGATTAACATCAGCTTCTGGTATAGATGCTGTAACTCATGATTTAGAGGCTTATGCTTCAATGCTTGCCACAGATTATACAGATGGTTTAGCTTTGCGTTCATTAAAAGTAATATTTGAATATTTGCCAAGAGCCTACGAGAATGGTGCAAATGATGTAGAGGCAAGAGAAAAAATGGCAAATGCAGCAACAATGGCAGGTATGGCTTTTGCAAACGCATTTTTAGGTGTATGCCATTCCATGGCTCATAAACTAGGAGCGTTTTTCCACTTGCCACATGGTGTTGCAAATGCTCTAATGATAGATGAAGTTTTAAGATTTAATAGTAGTAAAACACCAGTAAAAATGGGAACTTTCCCACAATATAGTTATCCTCATACTCTTGAAAGATACGCAGAAGTTGCAGACTACTTGAACCTAGGTGGACATACAAATGAAGAAAAACTAGATAACTTAATAAACGCTATTGATGAATTAAAAGAGAAGATAGGAATAAAGAAAACTATAAAAGATTATGGAGTAGATGAAAAAGAGTTTTTAGATAAACTAGATGAAATGAGTAAACAAGCTTTTGATGATCAATGCACAGGAGCAAATCCAAGATATCCTTTAATAGAAGAGATAAAGGACATGTATTTAAAAGCTTACTATGGAGGTGAAAAGTAATGGAAGTTATTGCTGAAAGAAAAACTAAAACAGTATATAAAGATAATGATAAAACAATAAAATTGTTTGTAGAGAATTATTCAAAACCAGATATATTAAATGAAGCTTTAAATCAAGCCAGAGTAGAAGAAACAGGTGTAAATATTCCTAAATTATTAGAAGTTAAGAAGATGGAAAATAGATGGGCACTAATTACTGAGCACATAGACGGAAAAAATTTACAGCAATTAATGGAAGAAAATCCAGATAAAAAAGAAGAATATATGAATATGTTTATAGATATTCAATTAAAGATATTATCTAAAACTTGCCCAATGCTTAATAAGTTACAAGATAAAATGAAAAGAAAAATAGAAGAAAGTGATTTATCAGATACAATAAAATATGATTTAAACACAAGACTTGCTGGTATGCCAAAACATAATAAAATTTGTCATGGGGATTTTAATCCTAGTAATGTACTTGTAAAAGAAGATGGAACAGTATATGTAATAGACTGGGCACATGTAACACAAGGGAATGCTTCAGCAGATGTTGCAAGAACTTACTTACTATTTAATTTAGATGGTAAAAAACAAGAAGCAGAAGAATATTTACAAAAGTTTTCTGAAAAATCTGGAACACCAAAAACATATATTCAAAGGTGGATACCAATAGTTGCAGCAGCACATTTATCAAAAGCAAGTGAAGAAGAGAGGAAGTTTCTAATGCACTGGATAGATGTTGTAGATTATGTATAGAGTATGAACCAAGGGTATGACCCCCTTGGTTATATAAGAAAGGATGAATGATTTGAAAAAGGTAAAAGAAATAATAATAAACCTTATAAATGGCTTGTGTATGGCCTTAGCAGATAGTGTACCAGGTGTATCTGGTGGAACAGTTGCATTTATACTAGGTTTTTATGATAAATTTATAAGTTCACTTGATGATTTATTTAGGGAAAATTTAGAAACTAAGAAAAAAGCTTTTATTTATTTAATAAAAATTGGCATAGGTTGGACAATTGGATTCTTGCTTGCAGCAAGTGTTTTATCAAGTTTATTTAATACTAAAATTTATGAAATGAGTTCACTTTTTCTTGGATTTATAATATTTGCTATACCATTAGTAATTAAAGAAGAAAAGGAATGTCTTAAAGGAAAATACAAGAATATAATATTTACAGTTTTAGGCATTGCTTTAGTTGTTGGAATAGCAATATTAAGCCAGAAGGCAAATTTTGATATAAATCTTCAAAACTTAAATATTGGAACAATAGCTTACATATTTATAGTGGCAATGCTTGCAATATCAGCAATGATACTTCCTGGAATATCAGGTTCAACAATACTTTTAATATTTGGGATTTACATACCTATAATGAATAATATAAAAGCTTTCTTACATTTAGATTTTTCAGTATTTCCAAGCTTATTAACATTTGGGTTAGGAATTATAATTGGAGTTGTATTATTTGCAAGAATAGCAAGAAAAAGCCTAGAAAAATATCGTTCACAAACAGTTTATGCCATCTTAGGTTTAATGATAGGTTCAATATATTCAATAACGCTTGGACCAACAACTTTAGATGAACCAAAAAAAATGCTAACATTTTCAACATTTAGTATACTTTTCTTTATGCTAGGTGGAGCAATAATTATAGGGCTAGAGTTGCTAAAAAAAGCATTAAATAAAAAGAATTAATCAAAGTTTTTCTAAATATATAATAAGTATTGACATTTTTATACCTTTTAGGGTATAATATAAATATAGTAGTAAAAGGAGTAACAAATAATGTATGAAATCGAATTCTATGAAGATAAAGACGGGAAAAGTGAAGTTTACGAATATATTAAAGGACTGAAAAAACAAAATAGTAAGGAAAATAAACAAAAGATAAAAAAGATAGATTTATATATAGATTTACTATCAGAGTATGGGCTTTCACTTACAGAACCATATATAAAGAAAATTGATATTGAAATATGGGAATTGAGAGATAGAATACTTTTTGCTACTTGGTGTAATAATAAATTTGTATTATTAAGTGTATTTATGAAGCAGACACAAAAAACACCAAAAAGAGAAATAGAAAAAGCCAAAAGATTACTAGAAGATTATAAGAAAAGGAGTGATGAAAGATGAGTAAATTTAAAAATTGGAAAGATGTAAAAAAAGAAATAGAAGAAGACTTCACAGAAGAAGACTTTGAAGAAATAGAACTTGAAAAACAAATAATAAAAGCTACTATTGAAGCAAGGAAAAAAGCTAAATTAACGCAACAAGAATTAAGCGAACTATCTGGAATCATACAACCATCTATTGCTAAAATTGAAAATTTTGTAAGAACTCCACAATATACAACACTTATGAGATTATTACGACCTATGGGATATACTATAAAAGTTGTTCCGTTAAATGAAAAAGTAAAAAAGTAATATTAATAAATACTATTTTATATAGAAAAATATAAATAGATACAAAATAAAAGTGTGAAAACATAAAAACATTTCACACTTTTTTTATTTAAAGCCTATAATACCATAGGTGATTTTATGTTTGATGGCCATTACGATTTACTTACATATATTTATATGAATAAAGAGAATATAAGTGAGGTACGAGAACATTGTAATAAAATATTTAACGAAAACATTACAGGTGGTATATTTAATCTATTCTATATGTCTGAACAAGAAATGTACGATGAACTTGGAATTGAAGCAAAAGATATTAACATAATAGAAAATTTAAAAGTTGTAAAAAGTATAATAAATAAAAAAAATTTAATTCCTAACAATATAAAATACACTTTTGGAATAGAGGGATTAGATTATCTAAAAAGAATAGGTGATATGGAAGAACTTTATAAATTAGGAGTGAGGTCAGTTAATCCTGTGTGGAATAATCATAATAAATTTGGAACAGGAGTAAGACCAATAAAAATTATCAATAAGGAAAAAGGATTAACTAAATTAGGAAAAAAACTAATTAAAAAGTTAATAAAATTAGGCATAGCAATAGATGTATCACATGCAGATGAGGAAACCTTTTGGGATATAATAGAAGAATGTGAAAAATTAACTAAAGGACATGAGCATATAGGTTTGAAAAAAAGTGGGAAAACCTCATATTTATATAATAGAAAAATTAAACCTAAGATTTTTGCTTCACATTCAAACTGTAAAGCAATCTGTGATGTGCCAAGAAACTTAACAGATAAACAGATAAAAGCAATAGCAAATTTGGGAGGTATAATAGGAATTGTATCAGTAAAAGATTTTTGTTCTAAAGATAGTAATGCAAATTTTGAAGAGCAGTATATAAAACATATATTACATATTAAAGATATATTAAAAAATGTAGATAACATTGCTTTAGCAACAGATGATATGACGTATTACAAAATAGAGCCAGAGTATTATCAAAATATGAATATATTTAATCAAGCCAGCGTAAGTGGAAGTATTACGGAACTTTTACAAGAGAATGATTTTTCCAAAAAAGAGATAAAGCAAATAAAATATGAGAATTATAACAGATTTTTTGGTTAGTAAGAGAGTTAATGGTTTAAAATACTAAATGCCACATTTTGGAAAATTATTACATAAAGTATTGCAAAAAAAATTTTTTATGATATAATAATGTAGTTAATTTTAGCAAATGGAAAGGATTGAATTTTAATAATGAAAGTAAAAGTAGAAAACGTTGAAAATAAAGCAAATGAAGTTAAACTAGAAATCACAGTTGAAGCAAAAAAATTTGATGAAGCAATACAAACTGTATATAAGAAAAATGCAAAGTATTTTAATATACCAGGATTTAGAAAAGGAAAGGCTCCTTTCAAAATGGTAGAAAGAGCTTATGGTATTCAAATATTCTATGAAGATGCTTTTAATGAGGTAGCAGGAGAGGTTTATGGAAAAGCTTTAGATGATAATAAAATAGAAGCAGTAAGTAAGCCAGAGATTGATATAGTTCAAATAGAGAGTGGAAAAGACTTAATATTTACAGCAGTTGTTCAAACAAAACCAGAGGTAAAATTAGGAAAGTATAAAGGTATAGAAATTAAAAAAGTAGAGTATAATGTATCTGATGAAGATATTGAACATGAATTATCACATATTGCTGAGCATAATGCAAGATTAGTAACAGTTGAAGATAGACCAGTTGAAAAAGGTGATACAACAATAATAGATTTTGAAGGTTTTGTTGATGGTGTTGCTTTTGAAGGTGGAAAAGCAGAAAATTACGAATTAGAAATTGGTAGTGGAAGATTTATTCCAGGATTTGAAGATCAAATAATTGGAATGAAGATTGATGAAGAAAAAGAAATAAAAGTTACTTTCCCAAAAGATTACCCATCAAAGAATTTAGATGGAAAAGATGCAACGTTTAAAATTAAATTACATGAAATAAAGAAAAAAGAGTTACCAGAAATTAATGACGAATTTGCAAAGGATGCAAGTGAATTTGATACTCTAGCTGATTGGAAAAAATCTATAAAAGAAAAACTAGAAAAAGAAAACACTTCAAGAGCTAAATTTGAAATGGAAGATGCTGCAATAGAAGAAGTGTGCAAAAATACTAATATAGATATTCCAAGTGGAATGATTGAAACAGCGCTTGATAATATGGAGCAAGATATGGAAGGACGTATGCAATATCAAGGAATGAAATTGGAACAGTATTTAAAAGCAATAGGAAAAACAAGACAAGAATTTAGAGATGAATATAAAGAACAAGCAGAAAAACAAGTTAAAACAAATTTAGTATTAGAAGCAATAATGAAAGATGCCAAAATAGAAGTAACAAAAGAAGAAATTGAAGCAAAGATTAAAGAAATGGCAGATATGTATGGACAAAATGAAGAAACAGTAAAAGGAAATGCTCAATTAAGAAAATATGTAGAATCAAATTTAAAAACAGAAAAGACAATTCAGTATATTGTAGATAATGCTAAAATAAAATAAGCATAATTTACAAGGGGCTAGCACCTTTGTGTTAGCCCACTATTTTTAATAGTAAATATTTTGCGTACATATACTAAAATTTAACTTAATGTAAGTTTTAAAACATACTTATGTAAAAGAAAGGATGATAATTATGGAAAAAAATAGTTTAGTACCTTATGTAATTGAACAAACAAGTAGAGGAGAAAGATCATACGATATATTCTCAAGACTTTTAAAAGATAGAATAATATTTTTAAGTGAAGACGTAAACAGTGCAACAGCAAGTTTAGTAGTTGCACAAATGTTATTTCTAGAATCAGAAGATCCTGATAAAGAAATATCATTTTATATAAATAGTCCTGGAGGTTCTATAACAGATGGAATGGCTATAGTAGATACAATGAATTATATAAAATGTCCGGTTTCAACAATATGTGTAGGCTTAGCAGCAAGTATGGGTTCTGTATTATTAGCTTGTGGTGAAAAAGGAAAAAGATTTGCAACACCAAATGCAGAAGTATTAATTCATCAACCATTAATTTCAGGGGGATTAGCAGGTCAAACTACTGAAATAAAAATACATGCAGACCACATGGTAAGAACAAGGGAAAAGTTAAACAAATTGTTAAGTGAAAAAACTGGTCAAACTTTAGAACAAATAGAAAAAGACACAGAAAGAGACCATTACATGACAGCACAGGAAGCTTTAAATTATGGATTAATAGATGGTATACTAGATTATAGAAAATAAAGAAATATATTATAAAGGAGAATGAATAATATATGTCAAATAAAAAAGATTTAAGTGAAATAAGATGTTCTTTTTGTGGTAAAGCACAAGAAATGGTAAAAAAACTAATTGCTGGACCTAAATCTGTATATATTTGTGATGAATGTATTAATGTTTGTAATAATATAATAGAAAGTGAAGCTTATGATGAAGAATTAGATTATGAAGATGTTAAAACAGAAGAAATACCAACACCACAAGAAATAAAGAATATTTTAGATGAATATGTTATAGGTCAAGATGAAGCAAAGAAAACATTGGCTGTAGCAGTATATAATCATTATAAAAGAATAAATTGTAAAGAAATTATAGATGATGTTGAAATTCAAAAAAGCAACATATTATTATTAGGACCAACTGGGTGTGGAAAGACTCTACTTGCACAAACTTTAGCAAGAATTCTAAATGTACCTTTTGCAATAGCAGATGCTACTACACTTACAGAAGCAGGATATGTTGGAGAAGATGTAGAAAACATCCTTCTAAAACTTATTCAAGCTGCAGAATTTAATGTAGAAAAAGCACAAAAAGGAATTATATATATAGATGAAATAGATAAAATAACAAGAAAGTCAGAAAATCCATCTATAACAAGAGATGTAAGTGGAGAAGGCGTTCAACAAGCTTTATTAAAAATTGTAGAAGGAACGGTTGCTTCAGTTCCACCACAAGGAGGAAGAAAGCATCCACATCAAGAATTTATACAAATAGATACATCTAATATATTATTTATATGTGGCGGAGCATTTGAAGGTTTAGATAAAATAATAAAAGAGAGAACCAATAAAAAAGCTCTAGGTTTTGGTGCTCAAATTGAAAGTAAAAAAGATGCACACGATAAATATAAAATTTTTGAACAACTATTACCACAAGATTTATTAAAATTCGGTTTAATTCCAGAGTTTGTAGGAAGATTGCCAATAATTGCTACACTACAAGAATTAAATAGAGAAGCTCTAATAAAAATAGTAACAGAACCTAAAAACGCATTAGTAAAACAATATAAAAAGCTATTAGAATTAGATGGTGTAGAATTAGAATTTGAACAAGAAGCATTAAATGCAATAGTAGATAAAGCCATAGATAGAAATACAGGAGCAAGAGGATTACGTTCAATAATAGAAGAAATTATGCGAGACATAATGTTTGATATACCAAGTAACATGAGAATTGAAAAATGTATAATAACAAAAGATACTGTAATAAACAAAGCTCCACCTATATTAGAACTATGTAAAGAAAATGAGATAGACCCAAAACGAGGAATTATAAAGAAAAGAAAAACAAGGTTATCAAATAAAACTGAAACAGCATAATAAAAAAGCTATTTAACTTTTTCGTTAAAAGTTATTAATTAAAAGTATATTTAAAGTCTAGTAGAGTCCCTTAAAATGGGGCTCTACTATCAAGTCGAAGATATAATGTTCATCAAGTTAAGAAAGGAATGAATGAAAAATGGAAGAACAAGTAAAAGAACTATTAAAAAAGATAAACAGACCTGGAATGGATGAATTAATAGATTTTTTAGAAAAATCAGATTATTTTGAAGCACCTGCTAGTACAAGATATCATGGAGCATATAAGAAAGGACTAATGGAGCATAGCTATAAAGTATATGAAATACTAAAAGAAAAAATAGCTTTTCATAAGTTGGATGTTAGCGAAGAAACACTTATAATAGTAACCTTATTACATGATATGTGTAAAGTAAACTTTTATAAAGTAGATTATAGAAATGTAAAAAATGCAAAAGGAGAGTGGGAGAAAGTACCATATTATACAATAGAGGATACAATACCTTATGGACATGGAGAAAAATCAGTAATGATGATAACGGAATATATAAAATTAACTAATGAGGAAAAGTATGCTATACGTTGGCACATGGGGTTCTCAGAACCTAGAGAGCAATATGGAACTTTAGGACAAGCTTTTAAAAAATATCCTTTGGCTTTACTATTGCATGAAGCAGATATGGAAGCAACTTATTTCTATAATATATAGTAAAGTTACTTGTGATAATTTAGCAGTAAAGAGAACTTTGAAACAATTATTCACCTTTAAGAACAAAATATCATACAATATAACTAGATATGCAAAAGATTGCATAAAAATATAAAAAAAAGGTGGATGAAAGATAATGGAATTTGAAGAAAGAAAACAATGTCCAGATATAAAGGTTGATGGCTTTATAGAGAAAGGAAAACAATTTGATTTAGAAATAAATTTACCAGAAGACAACAGAAACGTAATATATGGTGTAATAAAAGATTGTTATAAAGAGCCTGTGGAGGATGCTGTAGTTAAATTAATTGAAGTATGTTATGAATACGGAAAAGAAGAAAGAAATCCAGTATCACATACATTTACAGATAAAGAGGGCGAATTTGTATTTGGACCTTTATGTCCAGATAAAAATTATGAGATACAAGTATGGGCAAATAAAGTAAAACATTGTAAACAATGTGTAGAGTGTAAACGTCATGGAAAATGTTTAAAAGGTGTAAGATTAGAGTGTAAAGATTATAGTAAACCAGATTGTGAATGTAGAAATGATGAAAAAGTAGAAGAAGAAAAAACAGAGTTAGTTTAGATTATTAGCAGGCTAAAAGTAAAAAAAGAAGAATATTAATAAAAGTCAAGGGAATATTATTACTATAAGTTCTCTTGACTTTGATATTTTTAGATAAAAAATAAGTAACACTTAAAAATGTTACTACTGTTGGCAGGGGTAGAAGGATTCGAACCCTCACAAGCGGTTTTGGAGACCGATGTGCTACCATTAACACTATACCCCTATCAAATACTTTTTTATCTTATCACAAAATTATAATATATGCAAGTGGTATTTGAATTTTTTTGATTTTTTTTAGAAAAAGTGTTGACAAATTATAAAAAATTATTTAAAATAGAGTATGTGTTTAACAAAATACACCAAGCTGGTGGATGTAGCTCAGTTGGTTAGAGCGCTGGTTTGTGGCACCAGAGGCCGTGGGTTCGAGTCCCATCTTCCAC
>CANRAB010000041.1 GCA_947628475.1 uncultured Clostridia bacterium | reverse complement strand
TCTTAACAATTCAATTATACTACTTGAATCACTTTTTTTCTATTCTATTTTTGTTTCACATCAATTGTAACACTACAATTATAAAAAATACCATATTATTACACATTTTTCTTATTAGCATAAATTCTATTTAAGTATTCATCTGGGTAGTATTTATCTAAAAATTCCTCAAATTGATTTTTAGCTGGTATATTATACATTCTATTTTTTTGTCTAATTGAAGCTGTGGCTGATATAAATATATTAAATACCATAAAAATTACAAAAATTATGGTAATTACATGAACCCATTTTTTTTGCATATATGGTTCTATTGTATCTATTGCTGGTTCTATACAAGTAACATATATTATTCCTGCAATTCCCCAGTATGTACAATGTAATAAACTTGTTCTTCCATTAATGTTAAATGGCAAATATGAATAATCCCATGATATTGTTCCAAATATTTCCTCTTGAAACAATGAACAAACATATTCAGTAACTCCTCCTAATAACATAGCAATAAAAAATACTGCTAATTTATTTCTTGTTTTTATACTTTTAAAAAATTTATAGTATATTACTCCTCCTATTCCATATACAGGTGAAAGTGGTCCATATATTAGTCCTTGTCTTGATTCAATGTAGCCTTTTTGGAATAGTACAATTATTGTTTCATACATATAACCTAAAACACAACCTAGCATAAAAATCCAAAATATCTTTTCATAATTTTTTAATTTTTCTTTCATATTGTAGTTCATTCCTTTCTGTTTTATTGAAATATATGATATTATTTACTAAACTTCTTTTTTCCCTATATAATAATTTTTCTTTCCTCTTTTAACTATGATATATGTATTTTCAATAAACATATTATCATCTATTATAGTGTTTATGTCTGTAACTTTTTCTCCATTTATGGAAATTGCTCCACTTTGTACAAATTCTCTTGCTTCTCTTTTACTTTTTGCAATTTCTAAATTTACTATTAAATCTATAATATTAACATTAGTTTCTACATTTTTTATATCTTGATTTTTAAATAAATTTTCTATATCTTTTTTTGATAAATCTTTAAATTTATTATTAAATAAATGCTCCGCTAGGTTAACTGCTTTTTCATATTCTTCTTTTCCATGTAAAAATGTAATTATTTCTCTAGCTAATGCTTTATGTGCTTCCCTTAATTCTGGATGTTCTTTATTTTTTATTTCTAAATCTTCTATTTCTTCTTTTGATAAAAATGTATATATTTTTAGGTAATCTATTACAAGTGCATCTTCAACATTTAAGAAAAATTGATATAGTTCATAACTTGAAGTTTTCTCTTTATCAAGCCATAAAGCATTTCCTTCACTTTTTCCAAATTTTCTTCCCTGTGAGTCTGTTACAAGCGGCATAGTAAAGCCATAGACTTCATCTCCTGTTGACTTTCTAATTAAATCTATTCCAGCTGTAATATTTCCCCACTGGTCTGAACCTGCACATTGTAAGTTAACATTTTTATGTTCATGTAAATATTTAAAATCTAGAGCCTGCAAAATCATGTATGAAAATTCTGTGTATGTAATTCCTGTATCTAATCTTCTTCTAATTATATCTTTATCTAACATATAATTTATGTTAAAGTATTTTCCATAATCTCTTAAGAAGTCTAAAATGTTTATATCTTTTATCCAATCATAATTATTTACAACTTCAAAACCAAATATTTTTTCTACTTGTTTTTTTAATCCTTCTATATTCTTGTTTACTTGTTCTTTGGTAATCATTGCTCTTTCTGTTGTTGGTTTTGGATCACCAATCATGCCTGTTCCTCCACCAACTAATAGAATTGGTGTATGGCCTGCATCTTTTAATCTTTTAGATATTAAAAAACTAGATAAATGCCCTACGTGCAAGCTATCGGCTGTTGGATCTGTTCCTATGTAGAATGTTAAACCTCCTTTGTTTAATTTTTCTATTAAGTCTGGACTTGTAATATCTTTTATAAGTCCTCTCCATTTTAAATCTTCGTATAGTGTCATTTTTAATCATTCCTTTCTTTATAAAATTAAAATAAACCTAATTTTAAACGAGTCAAATCACTCCCTAAAGGACGATTTGACTCGTGGTACCACCTTTATTTATATAAATCTTTAATTTATACCTCTTTTTGCTTATTCGTAGCTACACGTTAATTGCTATAAGAAATGTAATTCATAATTTTATATGCTAGTAGTTTTCAGCAGCCACTACCTCTCTTTTTTTGTAACTATAAAATTATTACTTTTTTCTTTTTAAAACACAATTAAATTTTAATGTAATTATTATACTATTTTAAAGCAAAAAAAGCAAGATTTTTAGACAATAATTTTAAAGTAACTTATGCACTTTTTAATTATTATATGAAGTTTCATTTACTATTTTAAATATAATTTTGGATCTACACTTTCCTCATCTTTTAACATTTCAAAATGCAAGTGTGGTTCATCTGCAATTTCAAATGCTCCAGAGTTTCCAACTGTTCCTAGACTTTGACCTTTAGTTACTGTTTCACCCTCTGATACAAACTCTGATGTTAATAAATTTGAATATATTGTTTTATAACCATCTCTATGAGCTACTATTATTGTTAATCCATATCGTGGATCATTTTTTATAGACTCAATTGTTCCTTCCTCTGATGATTTTACTACTGTTGTCCTTGGTGCTTTTATATCAATGCCTTTATGCACTATCCATTCTTGTAATGTCTCTGAAAAGACTAAGTTATCTATTGCAAATTCTTTTGCTATATCTCCTTGAACAGGATAAATAAATTCTAATTCTTTTTTAGGTTCTTCTATTTCTGGTTCTATAATTTCTCTATTATTTTCTGGTTCTACATTTGTTTCAATTTCTTTCGTATTTACATTTGTATCTACTTCATTTGTTTCTTCTCCTAAATTTTCGTCTTCTAATAGTTCATTTACTCCATCTCCAATTACTTCATTTATTCCTTTGCTTATTTCTGAACTAACCTCTGTTAAGGTATTTTCATCTAAACTTAAATTACTTAACTTTTGTGCTGCAAGCAAGCTTTGCTTTGCTGATTCTTTTACTTTGTTGTTATATACAACATATACAGTTATACTAGCTATTATTAAAACTACCAGCAAACCCACATAAACATATAAAACTTTTTTTAAACCACTATTTACTCTTCTCAATTGGAATTCCTCCTTTAATTTTCTTTAGTTAAATTATGTACCTATTTTTATACTTTTATTCAAATATTTTCTATTTTTACGTCTGTATAATAGTGATTTATTATTTGCTCGTAATTTGCACCTGTTTTTGCCATTGCATCTGCACCTGTTTGACTCATTCCCACTCCATGTCCATACCCTGTAACATTAAAGGTAATAGTGTCTCCTATATCTACACTAAATTTTGCTGATCTTAGTCCAAATATAGTTCTTGCTTCTACTCCCGATATTTGAACATTACCAAATTGTACGGTTTTTACTCTTCCACTATCTGTATACTCTAATATTTGTATGGCATTTTCGCTATTAAAATCTATTTGCGCTTCTGGGTGCGTTTCCTGTATTTTTTGCAAGACCTCATCTTTAGTTAAAGTTAATGTTGAAGCATATTGTGTATATTCGTCTTCTCCTGATGTTTCTACACTTTGTAAATATGGATAATTACTTCCTCCCCATACATTTGCTACTGTTTCTGTTGTTCCACCACTATTGGAATGGAAAAAGGCGTTTATTGGTTCTCCATTATATGTTACTATTTTTCCAACAGTAGCATTTACAGCAGTTGTAATTTTTTGCCAGTTGCTTTCTCTTTCATTTTCGTCCCACTTTGCAAGTCTATTTTCTTTAGAAATCCATGCTTGACAGCAGTCTGCTTTATCGCAGATATCTGCTTCGGAATGCTTACTTCCTTTAAACATTTTATATACAGTGTATGTTCTTGCTACAACTGCTTGTGCTTTTAATGCTTCTAGTGAAAAATCTACTGGCATTTCCGCTGACACAACCCCGTATAAATATTGCTCCATGGATAAATTTTCCACTTCTCCTGTGTCTGCATGAAGTAGTCTTACTGTACCGTAATTTGAGTATGTATAATTTCGCACATCTTCATTTTCTTTAGCATTAGTGTCTCCGAATATTATCAGTCTGTACTTCTTGTGTATTAGATTTATTAGCAAACAGTATTGGAATTGCAAAACATATAAGTACAAATAATGTTACTATTATAAAAATTTTTTTCATTTTTTTACTGCCACACTTTCCTTTCGATATTTAATACTAAATTTTATCCCATTTTTCTTCGCATTTCTGTAAGGATTTTCTTTTCTAATCTTGATACTTGTACTTGAGTTATTCCTAATCTATTTGCCACTTCTGTTTGAGTTTTTCCTTTATAATATCTTAAAATTATTATATTTTTTTCTCTATCGTTTAAATCATCTATTAATTCTTTTACACATAATTTATTTACAACTTCGTTTGTTTCATCTTTATTAACTATTATTCTAGATATTTTAGTTTCTCCGCCTACCTCATCATACATTTCTTCATCTATTGATTCTGGCTTTCTTATTGCATCTAGTGCAACTATTATTTCCTCCTTTGTAACATTTAGTTTTTCCGCTAGCTTTGCAATCTGCATTTCTTCTCCTGTTTTATTAATATTTTCTCTCTGAATTTCATTTATTTTTGTTGCTAATTCTTTTATGCCTCTACTTATTTTTATTGGTCCATCATCTCTTATAAATCTTTTTATTTCACCCATTATGTATGGTACTGCATACGTTGATATTCTAACATTATATTCTATATTAAATCTTTGTACTGCTTTTATTAAACCTATACATCCTATTTGATATAAATCTTCTTGTGCATGCCCTCTACCAGCAAATCTTTTTACAATACTCCATACCAGACCGAGAATTTGCCTCTACAATTTTTGATAATGCTTCTTCTGACTTGTTTTGTGCTTCTATAATGTCTTTTGTATCTATTTCATACATAATTTAGTTATCATTCCTTTCTAAAAGCATTAATCATTTGATTTTTTTAAATCTTTAATAACCTTCTTCATGGTAACCTTTGTGCCTACTCCCAGCACTGATTCTATTTTTAGAGAATCCATAAAGTTCTCCATTATGGTAAATCCCATACCAGACCTCTCTAACTCCGGCTTTGTTGTATATAGAGGTTCTTTTGCTTTTTCAATATTTTCTATGCCTTTTCCATTGTCTGTTATTATTATTTCTATTGAATTTGCAAATAATATACATTCTATTTTTATAATGCCTGTTTTATCTTCATAACCATGTATTATACTATTTGTTACTGCTTCTGAAACTGCAGTTTTTATATCTGATATTTCTTCTATACTCGGGTCTAATTGAGAAGCAAAACTTGCAACTGTTATCCTTGCAAAAGCTTCATTACTTGATTTACTTAAAAATTCTAAAGTCATCTTATTTTCATATACATTTTCCAATTTCTGTTCCTCCTACTTCTTCTATTATTGGTATTATTTTTAATATTCCTGACATTTCAAATACTTTTTTTACATTTGGAGCTACGTTAGTCATATTCATGCTCCCGCCAAACATTGTCATCATTTTATATCTTCCCAAAATCATTCCAATACCTGCACTATCCATAAAGTTTACTTTTGAAAAATCTAAAATTAATTTTTTGGGTATGTATTTTTGTATTTCAAAGTCTGCCCTTGTTCTTATTTTTTCTGCATAGTGGTGATCAATTTCTTCTGTTATTTGCAAAGTTAAAGACTTGTCCTTTTCATTATATGTAACTTTCAATAAAATCCCTCCTATTCATTTGTACAAATATATATTCTATTTTTTTAAAAATTTCCCTTCGATGAAAAATTAGAAGTTTTGGCGAAATTTAAGAGAGGATAGCAAGAATAGTAATCTTGTTATCCTCTCTTTTACATTAATAGTTTATTCTAAATATAATTCACATTCATTTAAGAAAAATTTATCAGTTTGACCAGCAATATAATCAACTATTATTCTTTTAATTTCTGCATTTTCAGTTTCCATCATTTTACTTACAAAGTTATACAATACTCTTTCAGAGGCTGTTATTGTATTTTTCTTTAATTCTTCTTTAACATCTACTTCATTTAGTTTTTCTAAATAGAAATAAAATAATCTATTAAATAATTTTTCTATTCTATCATAATTTGCGTTTGCTTTTTCAGAATTATATATTTTTTCTGTACTCCATTCTTTTAATTCCATTAGTGCTTCAAAAACATCTGGTGAAAAACTTAGGTATGGTTTTTCTAAGCTATTTATTATAACATCTTTTGTTAATGTATCAACTATTCTTGAGTTTGTGTCTCCTAGTATCTTTCTTGGAAATTCCGGTATATCTTCTCTTTTTACTACTCCAACAATTATTGCATCTTCTATATCTCTACCTATATACGCAATTATGTCTGATAGTCTTACTACACTTCCTTCTAATGTTGCTGGTATTATTTCTTTACTATATCCTTTTTTATGAAAAGTTTTATATAAATCTTCTTTAAATTCTTCTTTTGTTTTGTCCATGTTATATTCATATTTATTTTTTAATATTTCTCCATTATGAGCTAAAATACCATCAAGTGTTTGCATACTTATATTTAAACCTTCTATATCTTGTAATATTCGTACACTCTGTGCATTATGACAAAAGTACCCAATATTTTCTTTTTCACATATTGCATTTAATAAACTTTCGCCTTTATGTCCAAATGGTGTATGTCCTATATCATGACCTAATGCCATAGCTTCTATTAAATCTTCATTTAATATTAAACTTCTACCTATTGTTCTTGCAATTTTTGAAACTAATTGAACATGTAAAACTCTTCTTGTTATATGATCATTTTGTATAAATGAATATACTTGCGTTTTATCAATTAGTCTTGTATATCCAGATGAATGTATTATTCTATCTATATCTCTATAAAAAATTGGTCTAATATCTTCTATGTCTTCTTTTAGCCATAAACCTTTTTCTGATTTACATGCATACTGTGATAAAAATTTCTCTTTTAATATCATATTTTGTTTTGCTTTTTCTAATATTTCATTCATAAATTCTCTACTCCGCCTTCTATCTGATATAAATTCTTATATTCTAATTTTTTTAATATTTGTAGAGCCTTCCTACTACGTAAACCTGCACTGCAATATACTATTATAATATTATCTTTATTAGGTATCATTTTTTCTGCTTCTCGCTCAATATTATAAACTGGAATATTTATACTACCAGGTAAATGTCCCTCACTATATTCTTGTGAACTTCTAACATCAACTAATATTGCTTTTTTATTTGACTGTAAAATTTCTAACATTTCATTTATTGTTATATTCTCTTTATGTCTATAAAACCTATTAATTATCTTTCTAAACACATTATTCATCTCCTAAAAAATCCTTAATATATTATATTAAGGATTTTTTATTTTGTGAATATCTATGTTTTTTCTTCAAAACTAGCTGATAATACTATTATACTAGATACATACGTTGTAAGCATTATTGGAAAGAAAAATCTACTTACTTCCATTCTTGATATTGCAAGCACTGCTAAAACAAGTATCATGGCTCCTAATATTCCTAAAATTGATGTTGCTAAAACTTTAATAATTCCTTGTTTATTATATCTTATAACAAAATATATTAATATTATTGATGTTGACATAACGGCAAACACTGTATATTGTTTTGCAGTATCTATTAACATATTTTTTGAATAACCTTGCTTATAATGTAAACCTTTTGCTCCTAACATATACATTCCTACAATTATTATTAAAATACATAATATCATTAATATTTTTTTAAAAGTTTTCATTATGACCTCCTATTTAAGTTTTCAAATATAAATTTAGGAAATATAAAATTATAAATATATATAAGAATTATTCCCCAAAATAATGTCATTCCAAAACTACTTATATTTGCTCGCATTGCAAACGTAAATACAACAGCTATTACATAAATTGGAAGCGTATACAAGAAAAATTCTAAATTAGCTTTCTTATACATTCCGTCTACATCTTTTTTCATGTTGTCTAAAACAATGTATGAGAAAATATATTCTAGTACCATGCTAATAACAATACCAGCCATTCCTTCCATTGTTAAAGTTACATTTGTTAATCTTAAAATCAATAAAAGTACTGCTAAATAACCTATCTCAAAATATACAGTTATAAATCCTTTTGCTTTAAATTTAATAACTAAGTATATATATGCAAGTACAAATACTAAACCTATTCCAATTACATACAATACCACTAATCCTTCATCTATTGAAGATTCTACGGTTTCATTTGAATATTCATAAACTAGTGGAGCTGAACCTGAATTTAATAATATTGCTGCTTCATTTGCATTTTCCATTGCTTCTTCTAACTCTTCTCTATCACTTGAAACCCCATAAGTTAGCATAATTTTTTCATCATACATAATGTCTGGAAGATGTGTTGTACCCAATAAGGCGCCATTAACAATTACCCATACTGTTTTTTCATTTGAAGTTTCTTCTTCCTGATTCTCATTTGCTGTTTCTGTTCCATCTGTTTCATTTACGGCTTCTGTTTCGTTATTTACTTCATTCTCTTGCTTGTCCTCTTCCGTTTCTACATATATTTTACTTAATTCTTGTAATTTTTTTGTTCCTTCATCGTTAAATTTTAATTGTAAAAATACTCCTGTTTCTATATCTCCTTGACTATACATAACCTCTGCTTTTTTTAAATAGTCATCACTAAAAACAACTTCAAAAGTTGAACTATCTAATAGCATAAATCCGCCTGAACTTTGTATTAGGTTTTGTATTTCATCTGCTCTGTCATCTTCTGGTATTTCTACCTTTATCTTACCTGTTATTTCGTTCATATCTATAGAATATTGTGATACTTTGTTATCTTTCAATCTTTTCTCTATTATTTTCTTTTCTATATTATAATTATTCAAATTTTTTAATGATGCGTCATTTATTGGAGTTTCTTCTATTTTATAACCATTTTCTTCTGTGTATTCAACTCCTTCTTCTTCTTCAACTACATTTCCCTCTGCATCATATACTGTTCTTGTTGACTCTTGATTTACTGCTACCGTTATTACTCTAGTTTTTTCAAATTCCATTCCTAGTTTAAAATCTGGTAGTAGACTTACATTATCACCATTCTTATTCTTTTTATAAACTCCAAAAAAACTTGCAAACATTAAAAAAGCAACAACTAAAATTATAATAACTGTTAAAGTTTTCTTATACTTTTTCACTATATTCAATCCTTTCTTTACAATAATTTTGTATCATTAATTATAAGTTCAAACCATATTTGTAAATATTTTGCTGCATATTTACTCATCATTGTTCTATCCATAAATATTTCAAAATAGTCTAATACTGGACATATTTTTGTATCTATTGTTAAATCCAATACCACTTTTCTCTCTTCTTTGTCTATCTCTAAGTTTGCTTCAGTTACAGCAAAGTTTACTCTATCATGTATATCAAATGTTGCCATATTTTTATTTACAACTCTGTCTCTATGAACATCTGATTTATCAGCTAGAATTAAAGCTGCTGAAATATCACTTACTGCGGTTCCTGTTGATTCATCATGATTTCCTATTGCTGACATTATTTCTGTTCTATCTTTTACATCCATTCCCATATCTTTTAATATGTTATACGCTAATATTGCTCCAGAATGTGCATGATCTACTCTATTTACACCATTTCCTATATCATGTAAATAACCTGCAATTTTTGCAAGTTCTATTCTATGTTTATCATACCCTAAAGTTTCTAATATTCTGCCTGCCCTATTTGATACTATACTAACATGTCTCTGTGAATGTTCTGTATATCCTAACGCATCTAACTGCTTTTGTGCTCCTATAACCAGCTCCTGTACTTCAGGATTATTTTTTACATCTTCTAAAGTTACCATCTATTCCTCCTTTTTCCTCCCGTATTATATCAAAAAAAAATAGCAAATACAATATGTTTTGCTATTTTTCAAATATTTTTTTATAATATTTACATTTATTCTAATTCAAATGCACCTGTATATAATTGATAGTATTTGCCTTTTTGAGCTATTAATTCCTCATGTTCTCCCCTTTCAATTATTCTACCCTGTTCTAACACCATTATTGCTTTTGAATTTCTTACTGTTGATAACCTATGTGCTATTACAAATACTGTTCTTCCTTCCATTAATTTATCCATGCCTTCTTGAACTATTTTTTCTGTTCTCGTATCTATTGAACTTGTTGCCTCATCAAGTATCATTACTGGTGGATCATTTATTGCTGCTCTTGCTATTGATAATAATTGTCTTTGTCCTTGTGATAAATTCGCTCCGTTTGATGTTAACAATGTGTCATATCCTTGTGGAAGTCTCATTATAAAATCATGTGCATTTGCAAGTTTGGCAGCTTTTATTACTTCTTCATCAGTTGCATTCTCTTTTCCGTATTTTATATTTTCTTTTATTGTTCCTGTAAATAAGTTTGTATCTTGCAATACTACTCCTAATGACTTTCTTAAATCTGGTTTTTTTATTTTGTTTATGTTTATTCCATCATATCTTATCTTTCCATCTTCAATATCATAAAATCGATTTATTAAATTAGTTATAGTCGTTTTTCCTGCTCCTGTTGCTCCTACAAAAGCAATTTTTTGACCAGGTTTTGCATATAAAGAAACATCATGTAATACCATTTTATCTGGTTCATATCCAAAATCTACATTTTTTAATTCAATATAACCTTTTAATTCTTCGTATGTTAAAGTTCCATCATGATGTGGATGCTTCCATGCCCACATTCCTGTATGTTCTTCTGTTTCTTCTATTTTTCCATTTACTTTCTTTGCATTTACTAATGTAACATATCCATTATCCTCTTCTGGCTCATTATCTATAAGTTCAAATATCCTTTCTGCTCCTGCTAACGCCATAATTATTGAGTTTAACTGATTTGATATTTGGTTAATTGGTTGATTAAAACTTTTAGTTAATTGCAAAAATGAAGCTATTGCTCCTATTGAAAGCATGCCATTACCATAAATTGAAATTGTTCCTCCAATAATTGCAACAAGTGCATATTCTAAGTTTCCTAAGTTATTTAATATTGGCATAAGTATTGCTGCATACTTGTTTGCTTTCCTTGAATTATCACATAATCTTGCATTTATTTCATTAAATTTTTCTTTTGCTTCATCTTCATAAGTAAATACTTTTACAACTTTCTGACCATTTATCATTTCTTCTATGTAACCGTTCATTTCTCCTAAAGTTTTTTGTTGATTTGCAAAATATCTTCCACTTTTTTTAGCTATTCTTCCAGTTATATTTATCATTCCAAATACAAATACTATTATGAATATTGTAAGTGGTATGCTTAAACTAAGCATTGCAATAAATACAGCAGTTAATGTTACAATAGCTGATATAAGTTGTGGAAAACTTTGTGATAGCATCTGACTTAATGTATCTGTATCGTTTGTGTAATGGCTCATTATATCACCATGTGTATGTGTATCAAAGTATTTTATTGGAAAGCTTTGCATTTTATCAAACATTTCATCTCTAATGTTTTTTAATACCCCTTGACTTACAACAGCCATAGTTCTTGCATATAAGTATGTTGAAAGTACACCCACTAGATATATTACTCCCATAGTTCCTATTGCCTTTAAAAGTCCTGTAAATACTGGATTTGTTTG
>CANRAB010000040.1 GCA_947628475.1 uncultured Clostridia bacterium | reverse complement strand
ATACCACGAAGTTTAAGCAATAGTGGAAATGTAATAGTCCAAGGAAATAAAGTGCCAATAGTAGGTACTATTTGTATGGATAGTTTTATGATAGATGTAACAGAACTTGAAAATGTACAAATAGGTAATGAAGTTTATATATGGGATAATAAAAAAATAACAATAGAAGAAATAGCCAAAAAATGTAACACAATAAATTATGAAATTTTATCTACAATATCAAATAGAGTAATAAGAGAAATTATATAAGTAATAATATTTGAAACAATAAGTGATAATAAAATAAAAATTTTAATAAATCACTTATTGTTTTTTATTTTAAAAAAACTACAACACAATGTTCTAAAATATCTTATAAAAACTAAATTTCATTATAATTTAAATATACTTTATATTTAGATATATTATTGAAAGGAATTGTAGTTATGGTAAAAACAAGAATAAGAGATTTAAGAGAAGACAGGGATTTGACTCAGACAGAAATTAGTAAATTATTAAACATATCGCAAGTAGCCTACTCATATTATGAACTTAATAAACGAAGTATACCATTAGATTCATTGTGTAAGTTAGCAGATTTTTATAATGTTAGCGTAGATTATATTTTATATAGAACAGAGAAAAAGAGTTCATAAGTAATAGTTCCAATTCATAGTTTAGTAATAATAAAATTATTATTACTAAACTGTGGATTGGAACTATTTTGAAAATAAACGAAATGGAGGAAAAATAAGAATTAAAGGTAATAAAACAATAAAATATTTATAAATTAATTGCAAAAACAAAAAAACTATGATATAACTTAAAACAGTAAAAGAGGAATGTTATATGACTGTAGAAGAATTAGAAAAAGAGTTAAAAACAGGAAGTCTGCAAAGTTTATACCTGTTATATGGAGAAGAAGAATATTTACTAGAAACCTGTGTAAAAAAAATAAAAAAACAATTTGGAGAATTAGTAAATGGAATAAACTATATACAAATAGATGATAAAAACATAAATTCAATAATAGATGATATACAGACACCTGCATTTGGATATCCACGAAAACTAATAGTAGCAAAAGAAACAGGATTATTTAAAAAAGAAACAAAGGGAAAGAAAAAACAAGAAACTACAGTTAAAAAAAATGCAAAGACAGAGAGCATGCAGGAAAAAGTTTCAACATACATAAAAGAAAATTTTAGTGATTTACAAAATACAGTAACTATAATATTTATAGAAAAAGAGATAGGAAATAATGAATTACAAAAAACCATAAATGAGTTAGGAATAGTATGTAATTTTGAAAGATTAAAACCAATACAAATATCAAAAAGAATTAAATCAATTTGTAATGCCTATAAAGTAACAATAGACGATAAAACAATGCAATATTTTATAGAAACATGTGGTACAAGTATGCTTGAATTGATAAACGAAATAAGAAAACTAATAGAATATGTAGGAGAAAATGGAACTATTACAGCCCAAGATATAGATAAGTTATCAATAAAAGAATTAGATAGCGTAATATTTGATTTAACAGATAATCTAGGTCAGAAAAATATAGATAACGCTTTAACAACGTTGCATGAGCTTTTGTATAATAAAGAGCCAATACAAAAAATACTTGTAACATTATATAATCATTTTAAAAAATTATATTTAATAATGTTAGCAGAAAAATATAATAGAAATACAGCAGAAGTATTAAATTTAAAACCAAATCAAATGTTTTTAATAACAAAATATAAGAGGCAGTCAACATACTTTAAAAAAAGTGAGTTAAGAGAGATACTTAAGAAGCTTATAGACTTAGATTATAAGACAAAACAAGGATTGATAGACATAGACATAGGATTAGAAGCCATACTATGTATGACAAAATAAGTATTATGTATGTGGAGGGAAAAAGGCATGAGAATATTAAAAGACATGGAAATACCTAAACTAAAGTTTCCAAAAATAAAAATGGAAAAAGTTGAACAAATAAAAAAAGAAGATATTGAAAAAGCAAAGGAAACAAAGGTAAGAAAAACTCCGTATGAACCAACAAAGTATAAAACAATAAAAGAAGTATTTGATAGAAATACAAAGTTATATAAAGATAGAGATTTTATACTAGAAAAATTTGAGAAAAAAGGTGAATATAAAAAAATTACTTTTGGAAAATTTAGAGAGGATGTTATAAATTTAGGAACAGCATTAGAAAGTTTACAAAACCTAAAAGAAAAACGAGCCATTATAATAGGTGAAAACACATATTATTGGTATGTGTCATATATGTCTTTATTATGCTCAAATTTTATAGCTGTACCAGTTGATAAAGAATTACCAGAAAATGAAATAATAAACTTAGCAGATAGGTCAAGAGCAGATGTAATAATATATTCAAAAAAGAAAAAAGATGTAATAGACAAAATAAAAAGTAAGTTAACAAAAACGAAACTTTTTGTTGAAATGTATTCAGATAAAGAATTAGATGAAGAAACAAGAACTATTGGGATAGAATGTTTAATAAAACAAGGAAAACAAAAGGTGGATAATCATGATGATAGTTTCATGAAGATACAAATTGATCCAGAAGAATTTAAAGTTTTAATATTTACATCTGGAACAACAGCAAATTCAAAGGGAGTAATGATATGCAATAGAAATTTAGCAGAAAATATAAATGCAGTATCTGCTTATGTAAAATTATATCCAGAAGATAGATTTTTCTCAGTATTGCCATTACATCATACTTATGAATCCACAATCGGATTTTTGGTTCCATTTGCAACAGGTAGTTCAATAGCAGTATGTGAGGGATTAAAATACATAGTTCAAAATTTAAAAGAAACTCAGCCAACATTAATACTTGCAGTACCTTTACTAATAGAAAGTATATATAAGAAAATTAATAGCACTATAAAGAAAAGTCATAAAGAAGCATTAGTAAATTCAATGATACATATTACAAACGCATTAAGTGCAGTAAATATAGACATAAAAAGAAAAGTATTTAAAGAAATACACGAAAATCTTGGAGGAAACTTAAGAATCCTTGTATCTGCAGCTGCTCCAATAGATGAAAAAATAGGAAAATGGTTACAAGATATAGGTATTTTGTTTTTACAAGGTTATGGCTTGACAGAAACAGCACCAATATCTGCTTTAACGCCAGAATATGAGCCAACAGTGGGCTCTGTAGGAAAATCTGTTGTATGTGCAGAAATAAAAATAGATAATCCAGATGAAAAAGGAGAGGGAGAAATACTTATAAAAAGTACAACTCTTATGCTTGGGTATTATGAAGATGAAGAGGCAACAAAAGAAGCCATACAAAATGAGTGGTTCCATTCTGGAGATATTGGAAAAATGGACGATAAAGGTTTTGTATATATAACAGGAAGATGCAAAAATGTAATAGTAACACAAAATGGTAAAAACATATATCCAGAAGAAATAGAATTAAGTTTAGGAAAAATAAAAGAAATAAAAGAATGTATGGTGTATGGAAAAGAAGATGAAGGAAAAGAATTAATAATAACAGCAAGAGTAATTCCAAATAGAGAATATATTGAAGAAGAATATGGAAAAGACATAACAGATGAAGAAATTTATAAAATAATTTGGAAACAAATAAAAGAAATAAATAAAACGTTAACATCATATAAAGCGATAAAACAATTAGAAATTAAGAACACAGAGTTTGTAAAAACAACAACAATGAAGATAAAAAGAAATGAAGAATTAAAAACAAAATAGAATTATTTAAAAAAACACAATAAGGAAGTCATTCTCTCAGTTGAAAGAATGACTTCCTTATTTCATTTTTGCTGCTTATACCTAACATCGGAGATAGGCTCGAATCTATTGCATTTTGTTACAACAAAAGATTCGGCACGTGTATTAATGGACTCATATCCATTAACAATAAAAGGATATTTTTCAATCCTTTTGGCATCAAGGATTTTTTCTATGATCCCACTTGAATGTTGGGATTCAGTAAGAAAACGATCTTGAATTTTGGGGCATCCTTGTTCAGAGTTATTGTAGTGAAGAACCCTGTTACAACGCTGACAAATATGTCCGCAAGAATCACCAATGTTTAAAAAGCGTAGACTTTTTGGTATTTTCGATGCATAGAGAGAATTATTCTCTTTGTATACGAAAAATGGTGTATAACTGCACCGCACTTTGAGCAGCTCTTCTTCGGAGATTTGTTTTAGGGGATAATCTTTGTGAGAGAAATCCACAATTTCTCCCCTTCGGGTTTTTACCACATCGAAGGATAGTGCATTCTTCGATGTATTAATCCGGATGTTGTTTGTGATAGTCTCAGGTAGCATAGAAACCTCCATAAATTTTAATAGAGTTTTAAATTTCTCTATTATTTTTTAAGAAACTTACGAAAAAAATTATAACATGTTATGTAAATAATGTCAAACATATAAATATGGGTTTAATTTAAGAATAATTCATAACTTTACTTTTTTGAAAATAAATGGTAAAATTTTAAAGTACTTAAATATATATGTAATAGGTGATACAAAATGGAAGAAATATATAATAACTTAAAGAAAAATATTCCAAATGCTTGTATATTAAAAAACGAACCAATGTATAAGCATACCTCATTTAAAATTGGTGGACCAGCAGATATATATGTAGAAGTAAAAAATATAGAAGAATTAAAGACGGTTTTAAGTATAGCAAGAGAAAAAAATATATTAATAACATGTATAGGGAATGGAACTAATTTGTTAGTAAAAGATACTGGAATAAGAGGAATAGTAGTAAAATTAGATTTTTGTGAAATACATATTGAAGAAGAAAAAATAAAAGTTGGAGCAGGAGTAAAGTTACCGGTTCTTGCACAGCTTGCATATAAAAATGGTTTATCAGGCTTAGAATTTGCAAGCGGTATACCAGGAACAGTAGGCGGTGCAATAAAGATGAATGCAGGGGCGTATGGAGGAGAATTTAAAGATATAATAGTTATGACAACATATTTAGATGAAGAATTAAATTTACATACAATATCAAATAAAGAACATGAATTTGGGTATAGGCATAGTATTTTTGAAGGGACTAATGATATAATAATAAATGCAGATATAAAATTAAAAAAAGGAAAAAAAGAAATTATAAAGTCAAAAATGGAAGAAAATTCTTTAAAGAGAAAACAAAAGCAGCCTATAAACTTTCCAAATGCAGGAAGTATTTTTAAAAGAAAAAATGGATATATTCCAGCAGAAATTATAGACAAATGCGGATTAAAGGGATATAATATAGGAGATGCGTATGTCTCAGATATACATGCAGGATTTATAGTAAATAAAGGTAAAGCCACATCAGAAGATGTTTTAAAATTAATTGACCACATAAGAAGTACTGTAAAAAAACAATATGGAGTTGATTTAGAACTAGAAATAAAAATATTAGGGTAAATAATAAACTAATTAAGTAGTTCCTAGAAAACTTTATAGAGAAGAATTAATAAATAAACTATTGTAATATATAACAGAAAGGAATGATAATTTTGAAAAAGATTTTTGGTTGGCTTAAGAATAGAACAAAAATAAAAAGATGGATACTACTAATGGTAATAGGAATGGTGCTTGCATTTTATGGAATTGCACAAATATTAGTATTAGATAGATTAGAACTTAACGATATTATAAAAATAGTTCTTATATTTGTAGCGGGAATTGCAGCATTTATAACAGGTGTAGTATTTATTCAAAAAAGAACCTTAGAATTAGCAGTTTTTAGGGGACCAAAAAAGGTAGAAAAAATATTAGATTCTAAAGATATGGGACCTAAAATTGTTGTAATCGGAGGTGGAATTGGATTAAATAGAGTTATTACAGGACTTAAAAATTATACTAATAATTTAACAGCAATCGTTACTGTATCAACTTATGGAAATAATAAGGAAAGAACAGCAACAGATGATTTAAAACATAGTATAATAGCGTTAGCAAAAGATACTTCAAAAATGGAGAAACTTATGAATTTACAAATGGGAGAGGTAACTTTTAGTGATGTTTATTTAAAGGCAATGGAAAGTACAAATAAAAGTTTTGCAGATGGAGTAGAAAAAAGTAATAACATATTATCAATGATAGGAAGAGTGCTTCCTGCAACGTTAGACGAAATGCACATTTGTGTTGAATTAGAAGATGGAACAGTTATAGAAGAAAAAGAAAAAATTGCAGAAATAACAACTAGCAAAGTAACTAAAATAAATAGAGTATACATAAAACCAACAAATTGTAGAACAACACCAGGAGTTGTAGATAGTATAAGAGAAGCAGATGCAATAGTTATTGCACCAGGTTCATTATATACACAGGTAATACCTAATTTGTTAATAAAGAATGTAGCAAGAACAATAAGAGAAAGTAAAGCATATAAAATATATATATCTAATATAATGACCGAAAATGGACATACAGATGATTATGCTTTATCAAACCATATAAATGCAATTACAGAGCATGCAGGTGGTGAAGTAATAGATTATTGTATTTGTGATAATGGAGATATTATACCTGAAATTATAAGGAAATATAGTAAAGCAGGTTCAAGTTTGGTTTATGTAGACAAGCAAAATGTAAAGGGAGTAAAAGTTATAAGTGCAGATGTATCAGAAACAGAAGGAGAATATATTAGACATAACCCAGATAAAGTAGCAAAACAAATAATAGATATAATAGTAAGTGATTTAAAATTCAAAGACAAGAAGACAGATGAAAAGTTTGTGCTATTAAATGGAAAATTAAAGGAAGCAAAGAAAAAAGCAAAATCTATAAAAAAACCAAAACGTGTAAAACAAAAAAGGATAAGAGCAAAAAGCAAATTTAGCAGCAAATATAGAGATAGAATAGAGTCAATAAGAGAGAGTGAACAAACAACTGACATGAATAAAAAAATATATGAGAAAGCAAAAAAAATGACAGATGCAGAAGAAAAAAAAGAAAAAGAAAAATTCATTAAAGAAATGAAAAAATAAAATGGAGGAAACTACGGATGAAATTAGGAAAAGAACAATTAGAATTAAGAGAAGGAATAACAAAAGAATGGATTATAACAAATGGAATAGGAGGATATAGTTCATCAACTGTTTTAGGAATAAATACAAGAAAATATCATGGCTTGTTGGTAGCTCCACTTTCACCTCCAGCAAGGAGACATGTAATTTTATCAAAGGTTGATGAAAGTATAGAAATAGAAGGGAAAAAATATAATCTATATTCTAATATATGTAAAGACTATATATCAGAAGGCTATAAATACCTAGAAAGTTTTGAAAAAGAATATATGCCTGTATTTACGTATAAAGTGGGAGATATTAAAGTAACAAAAATTATTTGTATGGAATATGGAAAAAATACTGTTTGTATTTTGTATAAAATACAAAATGACGGAAAAGATGCTAAATTTACTGTAACTCCAATAGTAAACTTTAGAGACTTCCACACAATGAATGCAAATCACAATTTTAATGTAAAACAAGAAGTTAAAGATAGAAAAGTAAAACTTCAAATAGATGAATATTCAAATTATCCAGTATATATCCACATGTCAGCAGGAAAATATATAGAACATTATAATGATACATTTAAAAATATGTACTATATGGAAGAAGAAAAAAGAGGATTCTTTCCAGAAGAAAATCACGCAGTACCTGGACGTTATGAAATAAACATAGAAGCCAATGAACAAGCAGAATTAAGTTTTATATGTTCATTAGAAGAAAATATAGAAGAAATAAATGTAAGAACAATAATAAATAAAGAAATAATTAGAATAAATGAATTAATGTATAATGCCAATTTCATAGAAAAGAAAACAGATATTACAAAACTTTCAAAAGAAGAATTAGAAAAAATAGAGATAAAAAAATACTTTTTAATTGCAATAGATAATTTTATTGTATATAGACCAAGTTTTGGATATTATACAATAATTGCAGGTTACCCATGGTTTTTAGATTGGGGAAGAGATGCACTAATTTCATTTGAAGGCTTATTACTCATGACTAAACAATATAAAAAAGCTCAAGACGTGTTTTTAACATTAACAAGAGATATAAAATTTGGTTTAGTTCCAAATGGATATTCTGGTTATGATAATAGACCATTATATAATAGTGTTGATAGTTCATTATTACTCTTTGAACAGGTAAGAAAGTACATAGATTATACTTCAGATTATAAATTTATTGAAAAAAATATATACAAAAAATTAAAGTCTATAATAGAAAATTATAAAAATGGTATAGATATAGATGAAAACAATATATATTTAGACGAAGATGGTTTAATTTCATCAGGAACAGAAGAAACACAAAATACTTGGATGGATGCAAAATATGCAAATCATTGCTTTACACCAAGAAATGGAAAGGCAGTAGAAGTAAATAGTTTATGGTATAATAGCTTAAAAATAATGGAAAAATTAAGCAAAAAATTTGGAGATAGAAAAGAAGCAAAAGAATATGAAAAAATGGCGGAAAAATGTAAAAAATCATTTGAAGAAAAGTTTTACAACAGCAAAAAGAAATGCCTATATGATGTACTAGGAGATGCAAAAGTTAGACCAAATCAATTATTTAGTATATCCTTAACATATCCAATACTAGAACCAAATTCTAATATTGCACAAGAGATGATGGCAACTATAGAAAAAAAATTATTAAATCAATATGGACTAAAAACACTTGCTAAAGGAGAAAAAGAGTATATAGATGTGTATGAAGGAGATAGTTTTAAAAGAGACTCAAGTTATCATCAAGGAATAACATGGGTATGGCTTTTAGGATTATATTATGATGCCTTAAGAAACATGAAAAATTTTGAAAAAGACAAGAAAAAAAAGGAAGAACTAAACAAAAAGATTATAGAATTTAAAGAAAAAACAAAAAAAACATTTTTAAAAGAATTACGAGAAAGAGGCTGTATAGGTTCAATAGGAGAAATATATGATTCAAAATCTCCGTATGCGCCAAAAGGAGCAATAGCTCAAGGTTGGAGTGTAGCAGAAGTATTTAGAATTATTTTTGGAGAATAAAGACTTTATATTATAAAGTATAAGAAAAATTTACATGTATAGAACAGCCTATAAATGGAGGATAAATGAGAATATTAGGCATAGATCCTGGGTATGCAATAACAGGATATAGTATAATAGATTACATAGGAAATAAATTTAAACTAATAGATTCAGGAGCTGTAACAACAGAAGCAGGGGTATCATTCCCGCTAAGACTTACAAAAATTTATGATGACGTAGAAATGTTAATAGATACATATAAACCAGATGCAATATCAGTTGAAGAATTATTTTTCAATAATAATGCAAAAACGGCAATAAATGTAGCTCAAGCAAGAGGAATAATATTAACAGTTGGTTGTAAAAAAAATATTCCAACGTACGAATATACACCACTTCAAATAAAACAGGCAGTAGCAGGTTATGGTCGAGCAGATAAAATACAAGTGCAAAAAATGGTAAAAACAATATTAAATGTAGAAAAACTTCCAAAATTAGACGATACAACAGACAGTATGGCAGCAGCAATATGCCATGCACATTCTGCAAAATTTTCACAAAAATTATAAAAAGTACCCACTCACAACTTTGATTGTAGGTGGGTACTTAAAAACTTTTTTAAAAGTTTGATATAGAATTATTTTCAATAAAACGATTTATATTTTTTAAAGAAACTCCTGTATTAGCAGATAAATTATCAATAGATGGAGTAAAGGAAGAGTTAACAATATAATTATTCAAATTATATATATCTTGTCTATCTTTAGCTTCACAATTAGAACACACATTATTAGGAGAAGCAAAAAAACAGCCACATCTAGCACATTTTTTTAATTCCATAAAACATCAATCCTTTCATAATATAATAAATATCAACCATTAAGATATCAAAAATTAACAATATATATTAAAATATTAATTACAACATTTATCATATTTTATCATAAAAAAAATAAAAAAGGAAGATAATGTAGATAAAAATTAAAAGAATTTTTTAACTTTTCTATTGACATAAATTAATATTAAATGTAAAATATAATGGTACAGAAAATTAATATATTAAAAAATAGATATATAATAAATCTGAACATTGAAAATTTAATAGTAAAGAGGTGTTTTTATGAATGAAGTAACAATAGCCATAATCACCTTTCTTATCTCAGCAGCGATTTTTATTCCTGTAGGAATATTTATTAGAAAAAAATCAGCTGAATCTAAAATCAAAAGTGCGGAAAATGAGGCAGATATAATTTTAGCGAATGCTAAAAAAGAAGCAGAGAATGTAAAAAAAGAGGAAATTCTAAAAGCTAAGGAGGAAGTTTTACAGACAAAGAATGAATTAGATAAGGAGATTAAAGAAAGAAGAGGCGAAGTACAACAGCAAGAAAAAAGATTATTTCAAAGAGAAGAAGCATTAGAAAGACGTGCTGATAATTTTGAAAAAAGAGAAAAGGATTTAGAGAAGAATATACAAGAAGTAGAAGAAAAGAAAAAAACATTAGATGAGGCATATAGTAAGCAAATCACAGAATTACAAAGAATAGCCGGTTTATCAACAGAGGAAGCAAAGCAAATATTATTACAGCAGTTAGATAAAACTTTAAATGATGAAAAAGCAGCTTTAATAAAAGCAACAGAAACATCTGCAAAAGAAACGGCAAATAAAAAGGCAAAGGAAATTATTGGATATGCTATACAAAAATGTGCAGCAGATCATACATCAGAAACAACGGTATCTGTTGTAGCGTTACCAAATGATGACATGAAAGGAAGAATAATAGGACGAGAAGGTCGTAACATAAAAATGTTAGAAACACTAACTGGAATAGACTTAATCATAGATGATACACCAGAAGCAGTTATTCTTTCAGGCTTTGATCCACTAAGAAGAGAAGTTGCAAGGATTGCCTTAGAGAAATTAATAGAAGATGGAAGAATACATCCAGCAAAAATTGAAGAAATGGTAGAAAAAGCAAAGGAAGAAGTAGAAGAAGTTATAAAAGAAGAAGGCGAGAGAGCAGTAATGGAGACTGGGGTACATGGTTTACACCCAGACTTAGTAAAATTGCTAGGAAAATTAAAATATAGAACAAGTTATGGACAAAATGTATTAAATCATTCAATAGAAGTCTCTAACCTAGCTAGAATAATGGCAGAAGAATTAGGTTTAGACCCTAAAATTGCAAGAAGAGCAGGTTTACTACATGATATTGGAAAAGCTTTAGACCACGATATGGAAGGAACACACGTTCAAATTGGTATAGATGTGTTAAAAAAATATAAAGAATCAGATGTAATATTAAATGCAGTAGAAGCACATCATGGAGATGTTGAGCCAAAATCATTAGAAGCAGTTTTAATACAAGCAGCAGATGCAATATCAGCTTCAAGACCTGGAGCAAGAAGAGAAACTTTAGAGGCATATATTAAAAGACTAGAAAAACTAGAAGAAATTGCAGATTCATTTGAAGGTGTAGAAAAATCTTATGCAATACAAGCAGGACGTGAAGTAAGATTAGTAGTAAAACCAGAGAAAGTATCTGATAGTCAAATGATAACAATGGCAAGAGAAGTTGCTCAGAGAGTAGAGAATGAAATGGAATATCCAGGACAAATAAAAGTAAATGTAATAAGAGAAACAAGAGCAATAGATTATGCAAAATAAATAATCACAAAATTAAAACCTCCTACATAATATATACAAAATTATGTAGGAGGTTAATTTTAGTACGACAGGCATGTCGTTTAGCTAAACGGTGAAAGTCCGTAGAGGGGGTATATATCGCCAACCACATAGAG
>CANRAB010000039.1 GCA_947628475.1 uncultured Clostridia bacterium | reverse complement strand
TGTTTACAAATATAAATAAAAATGATATAATATTTAAAGTAAGAAGGTGAACATTACTTGAGAATTTATTGTTGTATAGATTTAAAAAGTTTTTATGCTTCTGTTGAATGTAGGGAAAGGAACTTGGATCCCTTAAAAACAAATTTAGTTGTGGCAGATAAATCAAGAACTGAGAAAACAATATGTCTTGCGGTTAGTCCTGCATTAAAAGCGTATGGAATTCCCGGTAGAGCTAGACTATTTGAAGTTGTTCAAAAAGTAAATGAAATAAATTATAAAAGAAAATTGAAAGCAAAAAACCATGAATTTAAAGCTTCATCTTATGATGATATAGAGTTAAGAAACAATCCTAATTTACAATTAGATTATATAATTGCAATGCCGCAAATGGCAAAATATATGAAATACAGTACATATATATATAATATTTATTTAAAATATGTTTCTTCTTTAGATATATATCCATATTCTATTGATGAAGTATTTATTGATATTACTGATTATTTAAAAACATTAAAAATGACACCTAGACAAATGGTAACAAAAATGATATATGATGTATTTGATACAACAGGAATAACTGCTACAGCAGGGATAGGAACTAATATGTATTTGGCAAAGATTGCAATGGATATAGGTGCAAAACATATAAAGCCAGATAAAAAAGGGGTAAGAATTGCAGAACTTGATGAAATGAAATATAGAAAATTATTATGGAACCATACTCCTATAACAGATTTTTGGAGGGTGGGAAAAGGATATGCTAAAAGATTAGAAAAATACAATATGTTTACAATGGGAGATGTTGCAAGATGTTCTGTAAAAAATGAAGAATTATTATATAAAATATTTGGAATAAATGCAGAACTTTTAATAGACCATGCTTGGGGTTATGAACCATGTACCATGAAAGATGTAAAAAAATTTAAACCTGTAACAAATAGCCTAAGTTCTGGACAGGTATTACATTGCCCTTATGATTATGAACAAACTAAACTAATTGTAAAAGAAATGACAGATTTATTAGTATTGGAAATAGTAGATAAGCATTTAGTTACAAATCAACTTGTTTTAACAATAGGATATGATGTAGAAAACCTAAATAATTCATCAATAAATAAATTATATAATGGAGAAATAACACTAGATAGATATGGAAGAAAAATCCCAAAACATGCACATGGAACTATTAATTTAGAAGGAAGGACATCATCTACAAAAGTAATTTTAGAGGCAGTAGAAAAACTATATGAGAGAATTATAAATAAAGATCTATTGGTTAGAAGAGTTAATGTAGTAGCCAATAATTTAGTAGATGAAAGTGAAATAGATAAGGAAGCAGAAAATGAGCAAATTAGTTTGTTTGTTAATTATAAGGAAGAAGAAGAAAAAAAGATAGAAAGAGAAAAGGAAAATAATTTACAACATGCAATAATAGATATAAAGAAAAAGTATGGTAAGAATGCAGTTTTAAAAGGAATGAATTTAGAAAAAGATGGAACAACAATAGAAAGAAATTCTCAAATTGGAGGACATAGAGAATAGAAAGGATTTAAAATTATGCAAAATTATGACGATATTATTAATCTACCACACCATGTATCTAAGAAACACCCAAGACTTAGTATGGAGCAGAGGGCAGCACAATTTGCACCTTTTGCCGCTTTAACTGGATATGAGGATGAAATAGAAGAAACAGTAAGAATAGTAGATGGAAAAATAGAAAATTAAATATTTTAGATTTATTAAAAAAAATTGCATAAAACTAGTATTATTTGTCTTATAATGATATAATAAATAAGAATTAATAAAAAAATAAAAGGAGAAAAAAATGAAAAAGAGTATTAAAATATTATTATTTATTATTTTTTTGTTGGTATTAATAATGATTGGCTTGATATGTGTAGATATACTAATTAGGAAAGAGAATAAAGCTAAAGAAAATACTGTATTTCAAGAACAAAATAAGAAAGAAATAGAAGCAGAAGAGGCTGAACCAATAAAATGGGATAACTATAATATAGAGGTTAATGCAGAAGATAACAAAATTGATGAATATATGCAAAAACATAATAATAACGCTTACATATTAAATATAAATGATGAACGACTATTCAAGGAAGCAGAAGAAGAACTAGAGATAGAATGTAAAGATGAAGAAAAAGATATAGATAACATAAGTTTTGATAAATATAATGTTTTAATAGTTGTATTTATGAATATAAGGGCATTACATATAGATAATGTTCTATCATATACAGATAACAATACTATTGAATTTGCTTATGAAGAAGATCGTACACTACAAGAACGAATATCATTTTGTATCCTTATTCCTAAAGAAAATTATAAAAACGATATAGACATAGTATATATAGATAAATATCAAGAAATTCCAGAAACAGCAACAAGGGGTAAATGTTTTTATATAAGAAATGTTGAAAATTTTGAAAATATGAATTTTGAATATGATAAGGATAAAGATATTTATTATTCTAAAATCTTAAATAAAGATGAATATAACGAAATTAGTAACAAATTAAGAATAGTTAATATAGTCAAATTGTTCGATGAAGAAATAGAAGGAAAGAATATATTTCTTATATTTAAAAAAACAGATAAAAAAATTATGGGAACTTTCGAACCACCAGAAGAAAGAGAGAGAATACCATATATAAGTATAAGTGAAACAGACGAACAATATGGAAAAGGTATTACAGGAATAATGATTATAACAGAAGAAAATTTTTCTATTGATAACGTAATTATTGAAGAAAATTAGTATAATGCTTAAAGATTTGTGGACTATAAAAAGATGTAAAATTTTGGGAAATACACGTATTATATTGACAAATATATTTACTTTATTATATATTTAAAATAGTTAAAATGTATTATTAAAATTATATTAGCAAAAGAAAAGAAGGGAAAGATTAATAAAAATGAAAAGAGAAATAACTATATCAATATTAATGTTAATTTTTATTGTAACGATTGTAGGGTTAGTTTTAGAAGGAAATATTGATGCAAAAAGTCCAATAAATAAAATTAATAATGATAATTTAGACGTTGCAAAAACTACAAATGATGTTTACGATGAATCGTCACTAATTAATATTTATGTTCCATTTTCAAAAAACAATGCAGATGAAGCAATTGCAAAACCAACTTTAGAAGAAGCATGTCAATACATAATGGATAGCGATATTGAAGGTGGAATAATTCATATTACAGAAAATATTAGTGTTGATCAAATGAATCTTAATAAAAATGTAAAAGTTATTATTAAATCAGATGATAGTACACCATATACTATTACAAAAAATGGTAGCGAGAAAAATATGTTTTTAGTGCAAAATGGTGGAACAGTAATACTTGAAAATATTACCATTGATGCAACAAATAATACTGATGGTAGGACGATTAGTATTGAAGGAAACTCATCTTTAATACTAAACAAAAATTCTTTACTTGAAAACAATAATAGTTATGGTGCTGTATTTGCAAAAGGTGCTTCTACCGTTATAATGAATGGCGGAACTATTAGTAATAATTATACAAGGAATGGAAGAAACACATATACATCAGGGGAAAGTTATCATGGTGGAGCTGTTTTTTACATTGAAAATTCATCATTTGAGATGAATAGCGGAAGCCTATTAAATAATGGAGCTCTTGTTGGTGGAGCAATTATGGCTGTAAATCCTAAAGTTATGAATATAAATGGAGGAACTATTGAAGGTAACAAAACTATTGACTTAAATAATGGTGCAACACAAATGGGTGGAGCCATAGCTTGTGCTAATAATTCTGATACTTTTGAATTAACTATTAATGTTAAAAGTGAAGCCGTTTTTAAAAGTAATAGCGGACATCATGGTGGTGTATTTTATGTAATGGGAAAAAATACAATAATTAATGTTGATGGAGCAAAATTTACAAATAACAGTGGAAGAAATTATGGTGGAATTTTTAATGTGCAATGTTCTGATTCAAAAATAATTTTATCAGGATGCGAATTTAAAAATACAACTGTAAATGCTGGCGGAACTATCTATGCAAATAAAAACACAAATATAGATATTAGTAAGTGTACATTTGAGAATTGTACAACTATGGCAGGAGGAGCAATAGTTCACCAAGGTTATGATTACACAATGAATATAAAAGACAGTACTTTTACAGGTAATAAAGCTACTGCTCTTGAGGCAGGCGTAATTTATGCTGAAAATGTAAAAAATGGTAAATTAGGAGTTACATTAGAAAATTGTACTTTTGAGGGTAATTCATCACATGAAGATGGAGGAGCAGTAAAGGTTTTTGCAAATGAAACAATAGATTCTTCATTTAGTATGATAGATTGTAAATTTTTAAATAATGAAACAACGAATGGTTCTAGTGGTGCTGTATGTGCAATGAACATAAAAAACATATCTGTTACAAATTGTGAATTTATAGGAAATGAAGCAGAAGGTTCAGGTGGTGGAATGTGTATTTTTAATCCAGGTAGCTTAGAAACTTTTGCACAAATCTATGGTGGAAAATTTAAAAATAATATTGCACATGGTTTTGGAGGAGGAATGATGATTAACGCATATAAGGGTAACATCATCGTAGATGGAGGAACTGAATTTTCTGAAAATACTGCTGATGCGTGTTGCGGTGGCTTGTATGTGGGAAGAGCAGGAGATGGGGATACAGCAGACTTAAAAATAGCGTTATTAGAATGTGATATCATTAATAATATAAGCAATGGTGATCTTACAACAGCAGAAAAACATAGTTCTCATACAGAAGAAGATGCACGTGTTGCTGTAACTACTATACATTATAATCCAGGTGGATTATATATTGGTGAGAGTGTAACTCTTTATATTAACGATGCTCTTATAACAAATAATACTGTAGAAGCAGGATACGAAGGAAATGTTATTGGAACTGGTGTTGGCCTTTGTCCAAATGCTGAAGCTTTCTTTTATGAGAGTGGAAATGTTTCAATATATGGTAATGGAACAGGTAATGGCATGGATATTCTTGCTGTTCCATATGACCCTTATGTTAGAAGAGAAGAGCTTCCAAAATTGTATGTTGCTGAAAAAACATCAAACGGTATGAATTATAATTGGACAGGTCTTAATGGCGAAGAAATGCGTACAGGAAACTTTAATTGGGATGAGCCAATAAATAATATTGAAGATACTACTAGGGCACAAAATATTTTAAGTCAAGAAGAACAAATAGAGAGTGAAAAAACACTTGATCCTATAGGATTTAAAGCAAACATTGGAAGTTCAGTTAAAAAATCTTTATCTGCAAAAGATGATGAATATAAAGTTCATATAATGGGTAATCTTTCAAAAAATTCTACTTATGGTGCTGGAGGTTTACAGGTAAATGGTAAAGTTATTGCCTCTGACTTTACTATAACAGTTGAAAAGGAGATAATTATTGAAGGAGAATGTTCAGACGAAAAGAAACAAGAAATTAGTAATAGAGACTTTAAATTTAATTTTACTATGGCAGATAATAAATCAGATATTATTAATATACCCACATCAAGTGGACAAAATCTTACAAAAACAGATTTAGAGGGTAATTCTCCAGTAACAGAAGCAATAACTTGGGAACAATATGAAGAATCAAATATTGGCTTTAGCTTTACTTTAAAAGGTAACCAAAAAATGAAAACTGATGAAATAAGAAAAACAGATGTTAATATACATAACGACAATTTCTTAAATTTAACACTTACTGAAACTGATAGTGGTGGAGCAAACGAAGTAACTATTTCTCCAGAAAACGATATTTACGATGTAACACATAGTGTTGTAACCGATTTTGTATTTACTTGCACTAATACATTTAGATTTGGTGGACTTAATATAACAAAAACAGTTGAAAATGGTGGCGATGTGAATAAAAACTGGACCTTTAACATTCACATTGATAATATTAATGGTGAATATTTTGCTGAACTTTGGAATGATAATAAAAAAATAAGTGATACTCATGTTTCATTTGTCTCTGGAGATGCAAACATTACACTTCAACATGGACAAACATTAAAAATAAAAGACTTACCTATCGGAGTGACTTACTCTGTTTCTGAAACTACTGATGAAAATTATACAACTTCTTCAACTGGAGAAACTGGAACTATTTCCGCTGAAACAATTGCAGAAGCAACTTTTACAAATAAAATAAAAACTGGAAGCCTTTGTGTTTCAAAAACTGTTACTGGATCAGATGAAAGTGAAAATGAAGAATTTGAATTTACAGTAAAATTAAATAATACAACAATAAGTGGACAATATGGAGACATGACATTTGACAAAGGAGTTGCTACATTTTTACTAGAACATGGAGAAAGCAAAACAGCAAGTAATTTACCAGCAGGTACTGGATATACAGTTACAGAAAAGGAAAATGAAAATTACACTACTACAAGTTCAAATGAAACAGGAATAATTGTTGGAAATGAAGAAATTAACGTAGATTTTATAAATGTTAAATTGAGTAAAGGAAGTTTAACACTTTCAAAAATGATTGAGAGTAAAAATCAAGCAGATAAAGAACAGACATTTAACTTTACTATAACATTAAATGACAACAGTATAAATGGCATATACGGTGAAATAGAATTTAAAGATGGAGTAGCTTCATTATCACTAAAGCATGGAGAAAGTAAATCAGCAAGTAATTTACCAGCAGATATAGAATATACAGTTACAGAAGAAGAAAATGAAGATTACGATACTACAAGTTTAAACGCAACAGGAACTATTATTGATGGTGAAGAAATTAAAGTAAGTTTTGTAAATGCAAAAAAAGAAAAAAGTGAAGTAGAGCCTCCTCCTGTTGAGGATCCGCCTAAAGAAGAACCACCTGTAGAAACCCCACCTACGGAAGACCCTCCTATTGAGGAACCACCTATAAAAGATCCTCCTGTTGTATCACCTGAGGAAGAACCTCCTGTAGAAGAACCTAGTAACGTGATTACAGAAGAAAAAGTCTTACCAAATACAGGAAACTTAAACATTATGTTTTTATTTGGAATTATAGTTACTTTTATAATAATATCATATGCTATGTGTAAAAAATATTCTAACATTAAATAAGTCAAATATAAAAATTAAAAAAGATAGCTAGTTATTTCTAGTTATCTTTTTAAATGTGATATATTTATCTTAACAATTTAAACCAACTTTCAACTACATGTGCAAGCATATTACCAAAGTTTAGTTTTTTAACAGTATTGTTTGCAACTAAATTAACAGTTCCAATTGTTTCATCATTTAAAGAAAATACAACTTCTCCAACTTTATTGCCACTATTTATAGGAGCTTCTATAATTTCAGGAAGAACAACAGTAGTTGTTATATTAGCAGATTGACCTTTTGGAATTAGGCTACCAGCATCTTTTTCAAAAACAATTTCTACACTTTCAGTTGTACCTTTATTAACTAAAATATTTTTTGCAATATCACCTTTACTGCTGTATTTATAATATTCAAAATTACTAAAACCATAATCTAGTAATTTTTTAGCTTCAGCAAAACGAATTGCAGAAGTTTCGCCTCTCATAATAACTGCAATCAAAGAAAGATTATCTCTTGTAGCTGTTGCTGAAAGGTTAAATAGAGCAGTAGAAGTTGACCCTGTTTTTAAACCTGTACAACCTTCATAATTTCTAAGTAATTTATTAGTATTAACTAATTCGGATTCTCCATTTCTTAAACTATCCATCCAAATAGTAGTATAATTTGTAATAGTAGGGTGATTTACAATAAGTTCACGAGACATAAGTGAAATATCATAGCTTGAAGTTACATGCCCATCTTCATCTAAACCATGACAATTTTTAAATGTTGTGTCATTCATGCCAAGTTCTTTTGCACGTTTATTCATTTGTTCAACAAATAGCTCTTGACTACCAGCAATATGTTCTGCCATGGCAACACAACAATCATTTGCAGAAACTACGCAAATAGCTTTTAACATTTCATTTACAGTCAAAGTTTCATTAGGTTCTAACCAAATTTGAGAGCCTCCCATAGATGCTGCCGCTTCTGAACAAGTTACAGTATCTTCAAGCGAAATAATCCCGTTGTCTACCGCTTCCATAATAAGTAAAATGGTCATAACCTTAGTAACACTGGCAGGTCTAAGTTTTTCATGACTATTATGTTCATAAAGTACTGTGCCAGTAGATTGTTCTATTAAAATAGCACTTCCACAAGTTAAATTCAAAAAATTTCCCTCTCTATCTCCGTAATAAACTAGATGTAGTAATAGCTTCTGGGGCAGACATATCAGACCAAACATATACACTATCTGTTGCAAGAACAGGAGTAAAACAAGAACATATTAGAATAAAAATTAAAAGTAATTTAAAAAAAACATGATTGCTATTTAACTTTTTTAATAATGTTAAGTGATTTTTCTTATCAACCATAAAATCCTCCAATCGATAAATAATATCCATATAAAATTTGGATTATTACTAATCTTATGAAGGACTTTTAAAATTATGAAGAAAGTTTAACAATTTTTACATCAATATTATCTGGTGTATTTGAAAAATATAACTTTATATCATAGTCATTATCATTACGAAACTGAAAATCACAAGAGCCATAACTTACACAAGCATCCATACCTTCTGGAACATAATATACAGGACCACTATGTTCATGTCTTTCTACAACCGTTAAAGTTGGTACCATAAGTACAGCATTGTATAAAGTAGTACTTACTTGGCATTTTCCACCGCCATATTCTTGGATTGTGTCTCCATCTGAATCAAATGTATCTGCTTTTTCATAACCATCTTCTGGTTTAGCCGGTCCCAAAGTATTGCAAAAAGAAAATGTTTCTCCAGCTTTAACTATAAATCCATTTAAAGAAGTACAAGCAAGTGTTATATTATTTTGCCTATCGGGATCCTTTTGAGAAATTTTAGTAGAAAAGGTAGACAAAACTTCTTCTTTAGGTTCATCAGGTGTATTTGAATTTTTATTAGAAGTAGATAGACGTTCTGTATTATAACTAGCTTTTTGGTTATTATAATTATCATCAGACTTATCACCACAACCTGTTAAAAATAAAACAGATGTAATTAAAATAAATATAAATTTTTTCACAAAAAACCTCCAATTTTTTTAAATGTTAAAAACGAACTTTTTTAATAATATTTTTTAGAAAAATTAGAATAATATATAGCTACTATGTTTGGCTGTTTTATATATAATATATTAGTATAACTCAAAATATTATAAAAATTCATAACACATATACCCAAATGAGAAAATATATGATATAATGCTTAAGGTAGAAATTATTGGAAAAGGAAATGTTAGTAATGAAAATTGTAGCAATAATTGGAACAATAGTATTAATGATAGGAATAATATGTATATATGATGCAAGACAAATAACAAAAAAAATTTTTAGTTTTGGAGATCAAAATGAAGCAGTATTTGCTTTAAAGATAACTGGCTTTATTATTAGTATTATAGGTCGGATTATTAATTATGCTATAAAGAAAGGGTTGGTGTTTTTATGGAGCAAGAAAAGTTATTAGAAATATCTAAAAAATTTAATATTAAAGGAAATCCAGTTAAAGTAAAATTAATAGAAAGTGGGCATATAAATAAAACTTATTTAGTAGAGTATGATACTGCTAAAAAGTATATATTACAATATGTAAATACCAATGTATTTCCCAATATTACAGAACTTATGAAGAATATAGAAGGAGTAACTGAATTTATAAGAAAAAAAGGACATAGCACAACTTTAAGCTTTATAAAAACAAAGGGAGAAAATCCAAGTTATATATATAATAATAATTGGAGAATGCAAGAATTTATAGAAAACACAAAAACATACATATCAACAGAAAGTTTAGAAATATTAGAAGAAGCTGGAAAAGCAGTTGGTGATTTTCAAAAAGAGTTAGATGGATTTGACGCCTCAACATTATATGAGATAATAGAGAAATTTCATTATACACCTAATAGAGTAAATCAATTAATGACTGCAATAAATAGTAAAGAAAATAATGAGTTAAGAAAAGAACGTTTTGAAAAAGCAAAACCTTATATAGAATTTTTAACAGATATTAAAAGAACTTCAAGAGCAGATATTATAACAAGCAAACTAGAAGATGGTTCAATACCACTAAGAGTAACACACAATGATACAAAACTTAGCAATATATTATTTGATAAAGATACAAATAAATATAAATGCTTAATAGATCTAGATACAATAATGCCAGGTTCAATAGTATATGACTTTGGAGAAGGTATTAGGACAGGAATTACTATGGCAGCAGAAGATGAGCAAGATTTATCAAAGATATATGTTGACATGGAAAGATTTGAAGCTTTTACAAAAGGATTTTTAAGTATAATGAAAAATACCATAACAAAAGAAGAATTAGAATTATTATCCATAGGTGGTTGGATGATGACTTATGAAAATACAACCAGATTTTTGGCAGACTACTTAAATGGAGACATATATTATGCAGTAAATAAAGACATACCAGACCATAATTTAGTAAGAGTAAAAGCACAAGTTGAAATTATAAAACAACTTGAAGAAAATGAAGATAAAATGAAAGGAATGATTAAACAATATGGACTATAACGAATTAGCAGAATTAATATTTCCAAATGCAAAGGAAATAGAATATTATGAAGAAAAATATCCAGAAAGAAATTTAGAAGAAGGAGCAATGGTAACACGTTTTGCACCAAGTCCAACAGGATTTGTTCATATAGGAGGACTTTTTGGAGGCATAATAGATAAAAAGTTAGCAGAACAATCAAATGGTGTATTTATATTAAGAATAGAAGATACAGACCAAAAAAGAGAAATTGAAAATGGAACAGCCCAAATAGTAAATAGCTTAAAAGACTTTGGAATTGAACCAGATGAAGGTATGATTTCTGAAACTGAAGAAAAAGGAAACTATGGTCCATATAAACAAAGTCAAAGGAAAGATATATATCAAGCTTATGCAAAATCATTAATTAAAAGAGGACTAGCTTATCCATGTTTCTGTACACCTGAAGAATTAGAAGAAATAAGAGAAAAACAAGAAGCAGCGAAAATAAGACCCGGTTACTATGGAATATGGGCAAAAGATAGAACACTTCCAATAGATGAAGCGGTTAGCAAAATAAAAAATGGTGAAAAATATATAATAAGATTCAAATCACAGGGTAGAGAAGATAGAAAAATAAAACATAAAGATATTATAAAAGGAAACATAGAGTTTCCAGAAAATGACCAAGATATAGTTATTATAAAAGCGGATGGCCTTCCAACATATCACTTTGCACATGCAGTAGATGACCATTTAATGAGAGTTACACATGTAATTCGTGGAGATGAGTGGGTATCTTCCATACCATTACATTTAGAACTATTTAAAGCTTTAGGCTTTAGACCTCCAAAATATGCACATACTGCAACAATAATGAAAGATGAAAATGGTAGTAAAAGAAAAATTAGTAAAAGAAAAGATCCTGAAGCAGCAGTGAGTTATTATCATGAAGAAGGTATACCACAAGAGGCAGTTGTAGAATATTTATTAAACATTGCTAACTCAAATTTTGAACCTTGGAGAAGATCAAATAAAGATGCAGATATAAGTAAATTTGAATTACAACTAAATAAAATGAGTGTAAGTGGCGCAGTATTTGATATGGTAAAATTATTAGATGTTTCTAAAAATGTAATTTCAAAATTTACAGCAGAAAAAATATACGCTGAAGCATTAAAATGGGCTCAAAGATATGATAAAGAACTTGAAA
>CANRAB010000038.1 GCA_947628475.1 uncultured Clostridia bacterium | reverse complement strand
TCTTTTGCCCAAAATATTACTAATTATATACATTTCTATATAATTTTAAGTCTTCATATTGCTTGGTACTTTTTTATAATACTACTTTTTCTTCCCTTTGTCAACACTTTTTTAAAAAATTTTTTATTATTTTTTATAATCAAATTTTTCACTACTAAATCATCCACTTAAGTTACCAATAAATCATTATCTTTTCAATAAAACGATTTAAAATTCATTTGATAAAAGTTCATATCTCTTATTTATTTGTAACTACAAAGTCAGCATTATTTTAAATGCAGTAGATATTTCAGAATCTTTTTTAACGAGTATTGCATTTAACTTACCCTTCTTATTAATAAATGTTCCTTCCATAATATTTTGAATTTTTTTATTTGATTTTGAATATATTATTAACTATAACAATATAAAGCTTTAATTTTTTTAACTTAAATTATATTATGCTATTTTATAGAAAGGAATGAATTGCTTTATGAACAATAAGGGATTAGATTTTAAACATAAAGAGGTTATTAATATTGTAGATGGTAAGAGACTTGGGTTCGTGCAAGATGTTACTGCAAATTTAGAAACAGGAATTATAACTTCTATTATTGTTCCTGGTAACAATAAATTTTTTAATGTTTTTTCCTCTAATGATATAGTTATTCCATGGCAAGATATTAAATGTATTGGAGATGATGTAATTTTAGTTGAAGTAAAATCATTATAATTTTTATTACAGTTCAAGAGGTAAAAATCCATTGTAAATTGTAATTGTATTTTAAGTCGATTTATGTTATAATCTATCTAAAATATTATATAATAATTCGTTACCATTTTAGATACAAAACAAATATATATGTATTTATTTCGTGGTTATTCCATTAATTATGGTAATTAAATTTTGCATAAGAATTTAAACTATTCTTATTTAGCAAGAAAGGAGATAATATGTTTGAAGATATTAAAAAAAATAAAATTAAATCTGGTATTATTGTTAGTGGTTTTATTCTTATTATTACTTTAATTATATATTATATTTGTATGGCATTAGATCTTGGTGGACCAGTTGCTATAATTTTTTCAATGGGTATTTCAATAGCTATGAGTTTTACTTCTTATTATAATAGTGATAAAATCATTTTATCTGTTACAAATGCAAGACCTGCAACTTTAGAAGAAGATAGGAAATTAGTTCACATATTAGATGCGCTTATGATATCTTCCGGACTTTCTCATAGACCTGATTTATATGTAGTTGAAGATCCTCAGCCTAATGCTTTTGCAACAGGTCGTAATCCTGAACATTCCATTATTTGCGTAACTACAGGTCTTTTAGATAAATTGGAATATTATGAATTAGAAGGAGTTATTGCTCATGAAATGGGCCATATAAGGAACTATGATATTCTGCTTACATCTATTGTAACTGTTATGGTTGGTTTCTTGGTTATGGTTTCTGACTTATTCTCTCGTTCTTTATTCTGGGGTGGCGCAAGAGATAATGATGATGATAATAATGGAAATGCAATCTTAATGATAATTGGTTTAATTCTTTTAATTGTTTCACCTATTCTAGGAGAGATTATGAGACTTGCACTTTCACGTAATAGAGAATATCTTGCAGATGCAACTGCTGCTGAAATTACTAGAAACCCTCAAGGCTTGATATCTGCTTTAAGGAAATTAGATAATGATGATAATGAATTAAAAACTGCTAATAGAGCAACTGCAAATTTATTTATAGTAAGTCCTTTTAAGAATAATAAAAATGGCAGAAAAAAAGCTCGGATTATTTGATACACATCCAAGCATTGATGATAGAATTGCAGCTCTTGAAAATATTAAATAAATATATAAAGAAGTTTAATCTTTTCTAAAATGAAAATATTAAACTTCTTTTTTTACATTTTACCATATAAATCTTTGGTACTTAAACTTATAATTAAATCTATATTATCATCTTTTGCTGCTTTATTTTTTCTAATGGCTCCACATTTTTTACATTTATATATTATAACATATCCTTTTTTTGGACTTATCTCTACTCCTATTGGTTCTAGTAAGCCATGGCAAGTTTCTTGCCTATCACCCGGATTTTTATCTACATGTTTTGAATATAAACACTTATTACAATGGTTTCTACACGAGTATCCTAATTTGGGTACAGTATGTCCACAATTTTCACATATAAACTCTTCATCAATTTCTGTAAATAAACTATCCAAAATTATCTCATTCCTTTCTAAAGCAACTTAACTATTTTAAGAACTTAATTACACTATTCCTTAAATATACTTCCACCAATAAACTCTCTTAATAATGATTGTGAAGGTACTGCTTCATCTGGTATATTTTCAAAATATGAAAGCATTGCATATAGTCTTTTGGCTTCAGAATATAGTGATGAACTTTGTGGTATTTCCTTTAGCAATGGCATTGCATATTTTTTTAGAACACTTAATTCATATATAAGTGATGAATTAAACATTGCATCTGCTTCTTCTTGAAACTTAAATATATTGTTTACCTCACCTCTATTTACAGATGGCCACATTTCTAATGTATGCCCTGCATCATATCCTCTAAACTGATTATCCCTTACTATTCTTCTTATTAACCTTGTATCTGTTGTTGAAATTCTATTATAATAGTCTATGTTTAATACTGTTAATGCACTTATATAAATTTTATATTTTTGTTCTTTTGGAATAAGATATGTAAGTTCATCATTTAAGCAATGTATACCCTCCATTATTAGTATTTCATCATCTGCAAGTTTCATCTTATTGCCTTTATACTCCTTATGTCCAGTGTGGAAATTAAATGTTGGAGCTTCAATTTCTTCTCCTTTAAACATTTTTAATAAATCATTATTTAGTAATTTTGTATCTATTGCATTTATACTCTCAAAATCATAGTTTCCTTGTTCATCTAATGGTGTTTCATCTCTTTCTACAAAATAGTTATCTACGGATATTGTTACTGGTTTTATTCCATTTAATTTTAGTTGAACTTCTAACCTTTTTGCAAATGTTGTTTTGCCAGATGATGATGGACCAGCGATTGCCACTAATTTTACGTTTTTGTTTTGAGCAATGTTATCTGCAATCGCAGCAATTTTCTTTTCATGCAAAGCTTCATCTAGCAATATATATTCTTCTATTTTGCCATCTTTTACAATTTTATTTAGTTTATATAAAGTATTTACATTTAATATTTTATGAACGTTTTCATAATCCTGTAAAGTTGAGAATAGTTTTGGTGTTTCTTTAAAATCAATCAACTTATCTGGGTTTGCTCTGTTAGGATATCTTATTAAAAAGCCATTCTTATATTTTTCTATTTCATAATTAGTTACAAAACCTGTTGATATTGGTAAAACCCCGTAAAAATAATTATAATAATCTTCACAGTAGTATAATGTTACAACTTCTTTTTCCTTTAAGTCTAATTGTAGTTTTCCTTTTAAAGTTTTTTCTCTTTCATAAAATTCTTCTGCCTCTTTTTTTGTCATTGTACGTCTTTCTATTGGTAAATCTTGCTCTATAATTTCTTTCACTCTTTTGTCTACATTTTTAATAACTTCATCTGTTATTTCTAGATTATCTACATTGCAAAACATAGAGTTATAAAGTTGATAGTCTATTGTTATTAAAGAACCTGGATATACCTCACAAAAAGCTTTACTAATTATATAAATAAGTCCCCTTTTATAGATTCTCATTCCATCTTTATCTTTTAAATTTATTAATTGTAATTTACCATTATGTTTTATTTTGTAGTTTAAGCTTTTTACCTCATTATTAAATTTACATGCAATCGGATTATACTCTTCTCTTGCAATCTCTTTACCTAGTAATTTTTTTACTGCTGTGCCTTCCTTTACATCTATTAAAACTTTATTATACTCAATTTGCATTTTTCATCACATCTCTCCTTACATAAGATATGTTATAATAGTTTCTAACTTTATTATAGTTCACATTTTACTATATAACTTATTTTTTGAAAAAAAATAAGTATTTGTTTTAGATAAAATTTAGTAAAATAAAATAATTTTACTAAATTTTATCATACTACTAATACTATTTGTTTCTCAAATATTATAATTCTTTTTCTTTTTCACCATCTAAACTTACCATTTTCATCATGGACTCGTTATCACCATTAACAGTTACATATACTACCCAATTTTTAACAACATTTATGCTACTAACCATATAATCTTTTTTTATTGTTGTTTTATCTGTTCCATTATATTTCATACATTTTATTGAATAATCTTCATAGTTATTAGTTGTAGTGTAATAAATATAATCTTCTTGCATGTTTATATTGCTTATATTATCATCTATTTTACAAACTTTTTCTTGTTTTTTACCATTTTTATTCATTTTATATAAATAATACTCATAATCTAAGTCATCATTTCTTTCTGATTTTACGTAATAAATTTTTGAGCCTTTTACCAATAAAGCTTCAAATTCTTCATCATCTTCTACCTTCGCTATTTTTTCAGAGTCTTCTCCATTTAATTTCATTTTTGCAATGTATTCAGCAGAATTAGTTTCGTAAATATAATAAATCCAATTATCAGATATTTGATAATATAATATCTCTCTTTCTGAAACTTTTGTTCTTTCTGTTCCATTTGTTTTTACTCTATATAAATTATCATTCTTTGAATAATATACCCATTTATCAGTTACTGTTACACTTGTTTCATCATCTACGTCTCTTGCTAGAATTTCTTTATTTTTACCATTTTTTTTCATTTTTATTAAGTTATAGTCTGAATCCTCATATTCTAAACAATATATATAGTTATCTATTATGTTTAAACCTTGAAATTCTCCACTAGCAACTTTTTCTATTTTTTTGCCATTATTTTTTACTCTACAAATTCCTACAGGTTCATCATCATCAAATTCCATATAGTATATCCATTTTCCATCTTGCATTGCTATACCATAATTATTGCTGTTACCTACTGTATTTCCTATTTTTTCTCCTTTAAAACTTAAAGCAATTACTATGATTGCAATTAATATAATTAATACTGCAACTATTTTTAAACACATAGATTTTTTTGTAGTAATAAATTGCTTTAAACTATTAATACCACTCATTAATTTTTCATTCATTATTATCACATTCCTTTCTAAATTTTTACTTAACTAATTTATTATGTATCAACTCTTAATATTATCTCATATAATTTTTTCTATTTAATAAGTACATTCCTAAAATTAATATTATAATTAACAATATTCCGATTGCATACATTGCGGGCATTTTATTCTCTTCTGTAACTTGTACATTAGCAGTAGAAATAAATGTATTTAAAATATATGTTCTCTTAGTTATACCATCTTGAGCTGTTACAATTATTGATATGGTATTTTCTCCTTCTTTTAAATTTTCATTTCCAGTTATTTCTATGTTCGCTTTTTCGTCTTGTGCTTCTGCTGTAATTTTTAATTCTTTTATGATTTTATTAATTGTAAGGTTATAATTATATATTTTACTTGAAAAACTAGGAAATATATTAAACCCATTTACTTCCAAGTTTTTTAAGTTTGCATTTGTAGCGTCTATATTATCTGTTTTTGTAACTAATATTTTATATTCTTTTGTGTCTCCATTTTCTGCAGTTACTATTATAGTTATAATATTTTCTCCTTCTACCAAGTCGGTATTTCCTGTTATCTCAACTGTAGATTTTACATGTTCTGCAGTTGCAACAACTTCCAACTCGTCTACATCTAAATCAACAACTAAATAATATTCTGTAATATTTTTCTCAAATGCTGGTTCTAACTCTTTTCCTTCAATTTCTATACTTTTTAAGTTATTGTTATTAGCTTTTACCTCTGTTGAAGCAAATGAATCCTCTGGTATTGTTCCGTTTATTTGTGTTGATTGTTCAATATTATCTCCTTCTTCTCTTCTTGAGGATTGAGAATTAACCCTCTCTTCAACTTGTGATGAAGATGAATTTGGTGTTGTCCAAGTGTTTGCTTCACTTGATGGTTCTGGTATATTTGACGTTGGTTCTTCCTGAGGTGATATTTCTTCACTATCATTTGTTTCTTGTGATGTTTCATTATTATTAGACGGTTCTTCTGCTATATTATCTTGTAGTTCATCATCCACATCTGTAGAATATACTGTTAAACCAAATACTTTGACTATCATTATTAAAATTATTAAAAAAATTAAACACTTCTTTTTACTCATACTAATAATCACATTCCTTCTCTATCGTGGAAATAGATTTAGGAAATTTAATACTTATGTTTCCCCGAATTATGTTCCTAATTTTAAGCTAATATTTTTAATTATCTTCTAATATTTGTTTTGCATTGACAAATGTTAACTTTTCTATTCCAGCTTCTCCTATTATTTTTTTTATTTTATTTACTGCCTTTTCGATTTTAGGATATATTGTATTTTCTTTGTGAGTATCTGTTCCTAATAAATGTATTAAATTATTTTTTAATAAATATTTTATTGTTGTTTTAGCAGATTTTCCATATATTCCTAAGATGCTACCAAAATTACTTTGTATCATACACCCTTTTTCTATTAAAGCTTTTACTATCTCAGGATTTCCTTGTACCATTCTATATCTTTCTGGATGAGCTATTATAGGTACTATTCCATTTTGAGTTAATTTGAAAATTACATTATCTAAATATTGTACACTTGAATTTAAAGGTAATTCCATTAATAAATATTTACTATTTTCTAATGTTAAAATTTTATTTTGTTTTATTAAATTAATAATTTCTTCTGTTATATATACTTCCATTCCTAAATGTAAATTTACAGATATTCTTTCTTTATCTATTACTTCTTGCAATTTTGTTTTCCAAAGTAACAGTTCTTGTATATCTGGTTCATACGAATTTAAAATGAAATGTGGGGTTAATATTATATCTAAAAATCCTGCTCTTTTTGCTTCCTTTATTAATTCAACAGTTTCACTTACTGACCTAGAACCATCATCAACATTAGGAATAAGATGTGAATGTACATCTATCATATAATTAATCCTCTTTTTCTCTATTACTAAAATATTCTTCTATTTGTTTAACTACTTTACTCTCATTATCATACTTTTCCTTTTCTTTGTTTCTATTACTTTCTACTTTTTTTATATTATTATCTGTAGCTGAAGAATAATAATAGGTGTTTTCATATTTTTTAACATTAATAGGTATTTTATTTATTACAACTCCAGCAATAGAGGCACCAACTGCTTCTAAACTTTTCTTTACTTTTATTAAATTTTCTTTTTTAGTAGTATTATGCTCTGTAACTATTATAGTTGTATCTACAATTCTTGCAACTATCATTGCATCTGTAACTATTAAACTAGGTGTTCCATCAAATATTATTATATCAAAAGACTGTTTTACTTTTTCTATCATATCTATTGTAGTCTGAGATGTTAATAATTCTGAAGGATTTGGTGGAACGCTTCCTTTTTGCATTAAATATAAGTTTCCTACTTCTGTCTTTTTTATATATTTGAAAACATCCACCTCTGCATTTTCACTTGCAGCTAGCAAATAGTTTGATAATCCTGAACAACTCTCTAAAGAAAATATTTTTTCTTGTCTACCTCTTCTCATATCAGCATCTATTATTAAAACATTTTTTCCTGACTGTGCAAATGTTGTAGCTAAATTTGCAGAAACCCAACTTTTTCCTTCTCCTGGCATTGTTGATGTTACTAATATGGTTTTTAAGTTTTTCTTAGTATTCATAAACTGTATATTAGTTCTTAACGTTCTAAATGTTTCTGCAACGGGGGATTTTGGATTTCTTTGAGCAATAAGTTCTTTTTTCATTTTCTTCTTCCTCCTCTTTTGTTAGTAAATTCATAATCTGGAATGCTCGTTAATACAGCCAATCCAACACATTTTTCAACATCTTGTTCTGTTTTTATAGTATTATCTAACATATTTAAAATTAAAACGTATATTACTGCCACTACAAATCCTATAAATACAAATATAACTATATCTTTTATATGATTTATGTTATATGGTTCTACACTTGGTTTTGCTCTCTCAAAAATATATGTATTACTAATATTATATATTTCAATTATTTTTTCACAAAATACCTTTGCTATCTCATTTGCAATATCTGCTGCATAATTTGGATCAGCATTTCTTACTTTTATATCAATTAAATCTGATTCTTCTGCTGATTCTACTGATATTTTGTTTTTTATACTATTAATAGTTATACTTGGATTATTAAGATTTTTAACAACTTCTTCTAATATAACATCTCTTGTTACCATATCTTCATATCTTGAAACTAACTTTGAGTTTAATGTTACATCTGCTTGAGTAATTGACCCTTCTGTTGCACCTGCTGAACTTTGTGCTAATATAAGAGATGTAGTTGATTGATATTCAGGTTTTACTACAAAATATGAATATACAATTCCTATAACAGCAAAGATTAATACTATTAATAATATTTGTAACTTCTTTTCCCAGAATATTGTTAATAGCTCTTTTAAATCTAATTCTTCCATTATTACATTCCTTCCTAAGGTTTTTTTACAAATTTTAAGAAAGCTTTTGTTACTTAATAAAACAACTTAAGTCTATATTCTTGCATATTTCTTAAAACTTTACCTTTTTCATTTGTAAATCATATCTATTATACATTTTTATTTATTTTTTTGCAATACTTTAATTATTATTTATACATAAAATTAAAAATAATGTTGCTACTATTCTTCTTTTCTTAAAGCGATCATATTATATAAAAATATAATAATAATTGATGTTATTGAAGCGATCATTCCTATATATATAAATTTACTCATTATTGATTTTAATGTATTTACTATAACAAGTGAAAAATTACTATTTAATACAACAATGTTATCTATATTAATTCTTATATTTGTTAATGTAATACATATTATTAAAAATATGCTTGCAATCAATGCTGATACAGCTATATATTTTATAGTGTTTAATTTTTGATTTATATTTACTACAAATAGTATTATTACAAAGAAAAAGATTATGCCAATTATAATAGGAATAATTACAACTACCATGTCTTTTGCCATAGGTATAATTTTTTTAGCAAGATCTGAATATACTGGATGTGATATTTCGCTATCATAAACATTTACAATTTTTTCTATAAGATCTTGCATATTATGTTTTTCTTCTTCATTTAACTTCATATTGTTTGTTTCTAAATACGCATCTATATTATTTTCTAAATTTTTTTGTATTATAGTTGTATCTATTGATTTTTCTTCTATACCATATATGTCATTTATAATCATGTTTACATCTTCTTTTATCTTCTGCTTTGTATATATATCTTTAAAAACATCTTCATCTAATCCAGATTGTTTCATATAATTCTCAAAACCACTTTTTATATTTACTTCTATCAATGAATAATAATCATTTTCTTTTAACTTTTCAAATACAAAATGAGCATTTAATATTGTATTATTAATTACTAAAAGAATAACTAAAATAATGAATAAAATAGCTATAATGGCTGTTAGTAAGTATGATATTACCGTTTTCATTTATATTCCCCTTACTTTACTAAATTTGCATATACAACATATCTTCTATATGCATATCCTATATTATTTAATGGATAACATGTAAATACCATTAAAATTTCTTTTTCTTTTTGTATTGGTAATGCGTCTAGATCTGTTTCATTTATTATTTTATAATCATATATTTCATATTCAAATTGACCATAAGAAGTTGTTACTACTATTCTATCACCTATCTCCAATTCTGAAAATCTCCTAAACACATCTTTAGAATTATGCCCCATATAAATTATGCTGCCACCTTCCCCTGGAAAATAGCTGCCTGACGAATGTCCAACACCTTTTTTTAAAGTTTCTAAATCATCGCCAAAATAAACTGGCAAATTTACATCTATTTTATCTATTTTTATAGTTGCATATCTTGTTCCATACTCTGGGTAATCAGTTATTTTTTTGGTTATTTCATCCATTTTTATTTCTGCTGGCTCATAATTTTTTTTGTTTACCGAAATTAAATCTATTATAGATATTGCCTCATTAATTTCGTTTTTAAAACTTAAAAATAGTATTAAAAATAATAAGACAGCAAATAATAAAGCAACTATTAATGTTTTAATAGTTGCTTTTATCGTTTTCATTAAATTATTACGCATTTACTTTTTTTCCTATTACTACAGCAGCAATGGCAATTATTGCTACAACTGGTGCAACTATATATACAAAAGAATTATTTCCTGTATATGCTAGTGTTCCATTTTCTACTCTTGCTGATTCTATTAAAGTTCCATTTTCATCATATACTTTTATAGTATTTCCTACTGTATCTACTACTAAAGTTAAATCCATTTCTGATGCTGCTGCTTTAGCTAATGTTGTAATTTTTTCTTTAGCATCTGCTGATAATTTTGATAAATCTGCTGTACCTTCTGCTTCCATTATTGCAACTGCTTCATCAACATTTGCTACAATTGAATTTTTTTCTTCTTCTGTTATAGGATGTTCTGATAAGTATCTTTCTAATTTTACTCTATCTGAAGCAGATAAAGTAACTGTTTTACCTCCTATTGTACGAGATTTAGATAATTCTGCTATTAAATCATCACTTGCACTTGCATTAACTACTGTTGTTGTTAATATAGCAATGAAAGCAACTATTGTAAATATTTTTGCTAATTTCTTCATTTTAATACTCCTTTCATTTATTTTCTTAACTCATTATACACTATTTATATTTTTTATGCAATACTTTTTTTATAATTAAATTATTTTCACAAACTATTTGTATAATATGTTTTTCCTTCATAAACTACTCCTTTTAAATAATATACTTTATGAGATTGTTCATTTATTATATATACATCTTTATCTGTTACGTTTCCTCCACCAAAATTTAATGACATGTTATATAATTTTGCTAAATCAATTACATAGTAGTTATTATTGTCTCTTGAATTTTTTTCTGAACCTAATTGCAATCCTGATACGGCTCCACCTGTTATTGGTATACTCCCATTTTCATTATAATATGTCATTATTTTATTTTCTAATAATTCTATGTCAGCACACATATAATTATAATTTCTTATATCTATGCCGATGTCTATTTTAGTAACTAAAACTGTAGTTAAAATTCCGATTACTATTAATATTACTATTAATGGTATAATAGTTATTCCACTATCGCTTTTTAATCTAACCTTCTTCATTTGTGTCCCTCCCGCATATATACTACATTTATTTTCACACTTAATTTATAAATTGTCAAGTATTTTTTTTATTTATTATTGTATATATTCTTTTTTTTAACATATATTTATTATTTTCTTTTATAATTATTATCCATAAATAAGCTATTATAAGTACTATCCCTATGTTTTTATAAATTAATATTAATATGCTTGATATTATGGTTATTATTATCATTAAAATATTTGATATTTTATTTGTTATATCCTCTGCCTTTTCATCTGTACTTTTTACTTTTATTATTGATTTTAATATTCTTCCGCCATCTAATGGATATATTGGTAAAAGATTAAATAAAGCAAGTATTACATTACAATTTATTATCATTTCCTTTGCTTCTATATTTATAAAACTAAATATTATTGCCATCGCTATATTAATTAATGGTCCTGCTAAAGCTATAATAATTTTATTTTTTTCTGATTTTTCAAAACTCTCAAATACAACACATATTCCAAAAGGTTGAATTTCTAATGTCCTTGGTTTTAATTTTAACAACATTCCTGTAAGCATGTGTGCTAACTCATGAATAAGAGCAAATAACATGAGCCACGCATAAACTTTTATCTGATTTGCAATAACAAGTATAATTATTATTGCAAATATTTGAATATTTATTTTTACTCTCAACTATCTCAACTCCTAGAACTGTAAAATCAAATCTGGATCAACATACTGATTATTTCTTCTTACTTCAAAATGTAGATGTGGTCCAGTTACATTTCCAGTTGCTCCGACCTCTGCTAT
>CANRAB010000037.1 GCA_947628475.1 uncultured Clostridia bacterium | reverse complement strand
TATTGTAACTAAAATTTGAATAATTGTTACTATATTTGAATCCATATTTTTTCTCCTACTCTCCATTTTAGCATAAAATTTAGAATTTAACAAATTATTTAAAAACTTTTTAATTTCATTTAATACTCTTAATCCATTCATTTATCTTATGCTTGTCCGATGTATCAATCAAATATCTCAATCCCCTGGATATGAAAATACTGCATGTTTAAATCTCCCTATAATTGCTCCTGCAAGTACTACTGACGACCTCATTTTTCTCATTAGTTCATCTGGTATCTCTTGTGTTTTTATTTTCTCCGAATTTATGATTATTTTTCCATTTTTTTTACTTATATTACACCCTATTAACTGTAATATTTGTAATGTTGTTTGTGTATCATATATGTTTGGTACATTATATAATGTTACTGTTTTTCCGCTTAATATGCTTGCTGCCATTATAGGAAGAGATGCGTTTTTGGATCCTGATACTTTTACTTCTCCTTCTAATTTTTTTCCTCCTTCTATTATGTAACTTGCCATTATATACTCCTCCTTTATTTATTATATATTATGCAAACTACATAAATAAGGTTATAAAAATCCCCCACATATATTCTTGTGGGGAATTTGCAAATTCAAATATTTAATTTATTCTCATCTATTTATATAATTTCTTAATTCTTTCAATAGCACTTTTCTCTAATCTTGAAACTTGTGCTTGAGAAATACCAATTTCTTCTGCTACTTCCATTTGAGTTCTTCCATCAAAAAAACGTCTTGATATTATTGACTTTTCTCTACTATTTAACTTTTTCATTGCTTCTGCAAGACTTAAATTTTCTGCCCAGTGCTCATCAGTATTTTTAGAATCTTTTACTTGATCCATTATATAAATACTTTCTGAGCCTTCATTATATACTGGTTCTTGAAGTGATACTGGCTCTTGAATGGAGTCGAGGCTTACAACAATTTCCTCTTTATCCATGCCTAATTCTTTAGCTATATCTTCAATACTAGGTTCCTTTTGCTTTTCTTTTAACAATTTTTCTTTTGCTTGCAGTGCCTTATATGCTAAATCTCTCATCGATCTACTTACTCTAATAGGATTATTATCTCGTAAATGTCTTCTAATTTCGCCAATAATCATAGGAACTGCATACGTTGAAAATTGAACATTTAATGAAATATCAAAATTATCGATTGCTTTAATTAACCCAACACATCCCACTTGAAATAAATCATCTATATTCTCACCTCGACCGTTAAATCGTTGAATAACGCTTAAAACTAGCCTTAAATTACCTTGTATGAATTCTTCTCGTGCTTCATTATCTCCATTTTTTATTTTTACTAATAATTCATTTTTTTGTGTATTTGTTAGAACAGGTAATTTAGCAGTGTTTACACCACATATTTCTACCTTGTTTATCAAACAAAAAACCTCCTTAGGAAATAATTATATATTTAATTATTTCCCAAAGATTAAAAATTATGCGATTTATCAATATATGAAAATACATTTTTATTATTCGTAATTAGTTTTGGTATAGAAGAAATATATAATGTTTCAATTAAGTTATTATAATCTTCTTCAGATAAAACAATTACATTTCCATTTTTGCTCACTTAAAACTGTTCCATATTAAACTAAAGTTTAAAATGAAATATAAATTCTAAAAAACTTAACATTATAAGTTTATTATGATATACTAATAATGAGGTGTATTTATGGAAAAATCATATGATGAATTAATTGAAATTCTTTCTGAATTATTAAAACATCCAGAAAATGAGTATATTGAATTTAAAAGAGCTGAAAATAATTTTGATACAGATAAACTAGGAAAATATTTTTCGGCAATGTCTAATGAAGCGACATTAAAAGATAAGCAATATGGTTGGATTATCTTTGGAATTGATGACAAAACACACGAAATTTTAGGAACACATTATTGTATGGAAGATAATTTTAATAATATTAAAAAGCAAATTTCTGATAATACTACAGATAATGTATCTTTTTTAGATGTTTATACTGTTAATTATTTTGATAGAAGAATAATTATGTTTCAAGTACCAGCCGCAGTAGGAACTCCTATGAATTGGAAAGGTTACCCATATGGAAGGGTAGGAGAGTCATTAGTGGCATTGGATGCAAGAAAGATAGAACAAATAAAAGTAACAGCAAATTATGATTGGACTAGAAGGATTATTGAAAAAGCTACAATCAATGATTTAGATATTGAAGCAATAAAAAAAGCAAGAGAACAATTTAAAATAAAAAATCAAGGGAAAGAAATTGCAAAAGAGATAGACAACTTAACAGATGAAGAATTCTTGAATAAAGCAAAAGTAACTATAAATGGTAAAATAACAAAAGCAGCAATGTTACTTTTAGGGAAAAACGAAAAAGATTATTTAATAGAAGACTATAATCCAAAAATTACTTGGAAATTATATGATGAAAATAATGTTATAGACTATGAACATTTTGGTATACCATTTATTTTAAATGTAGACAAAGTAAGAGAAAAAATTAGAAATTTAAGATATAGATATATGATTGGAGAAAATACTTTATTCCCAAAAGAAGTCGATCAATATGATAATTTTACATTGCGTGAATTAATAAATAATTGTATTGTGCATCAAGATTATAGAATAAATGGACCAATAAATATAATGGAATATAAGGATAAGTTAATTATATCTAATCAAGGATATTTTATTCCCCAAAGTGTTGAAAATGTTTTGAAAGATGGATTTTCTGCACCATATTATAGAAATCCATTTTTAGCTACTGCTATGGTAAACTTAAATATGATTGATACCGTTGGAAGTGGCATTCGTCGAGTATTTAACAATCAAAAAGCCAAATATTTTCCAATGCCTGATTATGATTTTGATAGTCAAAATGCTGTTACTGTAACTATATATGGAAAAATAATAGATGAAAACTATACACGAATATTATTTGAGAAAACCGATTTAACTATTGAAAAAGTATTATTACTAGATAGAGTTCAAAAAGGATATTGCATTACAAGAGAACAAAGTGATTATTTGAAAAAAGATAATCTCATTGAAGGAAGATTTCCAAGAATCTATATTTCATCAAATATTGCACAAATTGTTGATGAAAAAGCAAAATATATAGATAATAAAGGATTAGATAATACTTATTATAAAGATTATATTATTAATTATTTAATGCAATTTAAAAAAGCAACTAGACAAGAAATTAATCAATTTATTTATCCTAAACTACCATCAACTTTTACAGAAAATGATAAAAGTCAAAGAGTATCATATTTATTAACATCTTTACGAAGGGAAGATAAAATTATTAATATTGGAAGTGATACAAAATCAATTTGGAAACTAAAAAAAATTTGAAAATTCAAAGAGATTTAATGAAAATTTAAAGAGATTTCAAAGAGCTTTCACGTTTTTTCAAAGAGATTTAATGAAAATTTAAAGAGATTTCAAAGAGCTTCCACGTTTTTTCAAAGAGATTTAATGAAAATTTAAAGAGATTTCAAAGAGCTTCCAACTAAAAAGTCTTTTGAAGTGGTATTATTTACCACTTTTTTTCTAAAAATTAAATAAAATTTTTTAGATATTTTTTTAGATATTCAAGTACAAAAAAAAACAATGGCTTGAAACCATTGATTTTACTGGTGAACCAGAGACGACTCGAACGTCCGACCCACGGCTTAGAAGGCCGTTGCTCTATCCAGCTGAGCTACTGGTCCGTCAAACAAATATTATAATACCATAATTTTCAAAAATAGTCAAGAATTTTTGTTAAATTAGTTGAAATTTTTTAATATATTTGATATACTATTAACCATATTAAATGTTTTACAGTAGAAGGGAATGAAATTTTTTTATGGGAAAACATGAAATAACTAATGATGATGATAATAAATACCAAAATTTAAAAAATAATGAAAATAGTTCAAAAAAAACAAAGAAAAAAGTAAAAAAGAAGAAAAAACATATATTTCTTAAGATATTATTAATACTTATAATAATACTCGGAATTATTGCAGCAAAGAGATTATATGATGCAGAAGGAAATATTTTAGGAGCAATACTTGGTCATAATAAAGAAACTCTTAAAAATTTGGACAAACTTCAAGTATTAATTTTAGGTGAAAGTACAGGAATGTCAGATACTATAATAGTTGCTTCTTACGATCCAAAAACTCAAGAAGCTTCATTACTAACAATTCCTAGAGATACTTTTACTGGACCAAATAAAGTTTCTGCAAGATACTATCATAAAATAAATGCTCTTTATAATTATGGTGAAACACCAGAAAAGACTATAGAAGCAGTAAATGAAATAACAGGATTAAACATACAATACTACATTCTCGTTGATACAGAAGCGTTAATTAAGTTAGTAGATACCATAGGTGGATTATATTATGATGTTCCTATTGATATGAATTATGATGATGGAACACAAAATTTACATATACACTTAACTGCTGGTTATCAAAAATTAACCGGAGCACAAGTTGAGCAATTAGTAAGATTTAGACATAATAATAATGGTACTTCATATCCAGCCGATTATGGAATTGAAGATCATGGACGTTCAAGAACTCAACGTAATGTTATCGTTGAAATTGCTAAACAGTCTTTTAAGTTAAAAAATATTACAGAAATTTCAAATATAATTGATATTTTGAAAAAATATGTAGATACAAATTTAAACTTAGATTCTGTTAAAGATTATTTACCTTATGCAACAAAAATGAATATGGATAATGTTAAGGTTGCAAGACTTCCTGGTTATGATGACATTGTTAATGGAATTTGGTTTTTCTTCTATGACGAGGATGAAACAGAAGAACTTGTTAATGAATTATTTAATGGAATAACAGAAGAACCTGAAGAAGATGGAAACAATAATTCTAATAATGCAGTGGAAGAAGATGCACTAGAAGCAGATTAATTTAAGGGCACGATTTAGCTCGTGCCCTAATATATTATTTTTTATTTCTAATTTTCTTTAAAGTTTTATTTCTTTTGTATAATGCAAAAGTTCTTAAACTACCTAAAATTAATAATATTCCAATAAAAATTAATAAAAATACTAAAGGTGTTTTACTCTTTTCTACTGCAGTTTCTGCTATTAAATTAGTTGTATATGTTTTTCCTTCAATTTCATAAGAAGCTTTTCCAATTATTTGTCCCTTATTAATAGGAGCATTTAACTCATTATTTAGTTGTATTTTTGGCTCTACACTTTTATTTTTATTTTCAATATTTACAACTGCAATAACATTTTTATCTAATATAACATTTAATTTCTGTGTTTCTTTTGTTGCGTGTTTTATATTAACTGTTTGTATATTAGTTCCCATTTCTGCTATTGTTCTAATAGTATTGTTGGCATAAGCATATTCTAAAATTTGTTTAGTATCGTCATATCTACTATTTGATGTTGTTGACTTCATTACAACTGAAACTAAAGGCATATCGTTTTTTACACTATATCCCATAAAGCAATAACCTGCTGGAGTAGTAAAACCAGTTTTTACTCCACTAACATATCTATAATAATTAGAACTTCCGCTTAAAATCATTTCATTTGAAGTTTCATATAATCTATCATCTTTATCATAAACATTAGTTGGTCCTAATCTATAAGAAATTTTATTTGCAATATTTTTAATCTCATCGTACTGCATAGCATATTTTCCAATTAAAACCATATCATGTGCCGTAGAATAATGATTTTCACTATGTTCTCCACTACAATTAACGAAATGGCTATTAGTACAACCTATCTCTTCTGCCTTCTTATTCATCATTTCAACAAATGCTTCTGTACTTCCAGCAATATGCTCCGCTAAAACGTTTGAAACATCATTACATGAAGATATTATAAGCATATTTAGTAATTGTTCTACTGTAAGTTGCTCTCCTGCTTTTATATTTGCAGTTAAATAACCATATTCTACTGAATCTATAGCATGCTGGCTAACAGTTGCAACATCTTGCAAATCACAGTTTTCTACCACTAATATGGCTGTTAAAATTTTAGTTAAACTAGCGGGATACAGTTTTTCATCCATATTTTTATTATATAATATTTTGCCATCTATACAATCTATTACTGCTGCCGATGTTGCCGTTATTGGTGGTTCTTCAGCGTATACAATAGGCATTGATATAACAAACAAAAATATAAAAAGAATTATTACTTTTAATAATTTCATATTTGTAATACTCCCCCTTATTTTTCTTTACTTCTTTCATAATAATAATATATATTTCAAAAAAAAACAATATTTTAGGAGGTTAATTTAAAAAAAATAACTTTTCAAAGCCTTCTAAATAAGAAAGGAATGATTTTCTATGAAGAAATTTGACAAAAGATTAATAATTATTTTCGGACTATTTATTACTACTATTGGCATAGCTATTTATTTTTTTACAAAAGATGATGAAACAGAAATTACTTCTATAATTGAAGAAGATGTTTCTTTAACTACTGCAAATACTAATTCAAATACAGAAACGGAAAAAATTTTTGTACATATTGTAGGTGAAGTTTTAAACCCTGGAATAGTAATTTTACCTAAAGGTTCTCGAATTGCCGATGCTATTCAAGAAAGCGGTGGAGTTACTTCTTTAGCAGATATATCTAAAATTAATTTGGCTTATGAGTTAAAAGATGGTCAAAAAGTATATGTGCCTAGTATAGCAGATGAGGAAAATGTTATATATATTGAAAACGATGCAGGAGAAAATGTTATAGTACAAGATAATAATTCACCTAATTCGTCAATTATTAATATAAATTTAGCAACACAAGCTGAGTTAGAAAATTTGCCAGGTGTAGGAGCATCAACTGCTGCTAAAATTATAGACTACAGAGAAAAAAACGGAGATTTTAAGAAGGTGGAAGATATTATGAATGTTAGCGGTATTGGAGAGGCAAAGTTTAATAGTATAAAGGATTATATAACAGTATAAAATTTTCGACTTTTTTAGGTATAATAGTTACAAAATCTTTAGAATTAACAAAAAGCTGTAAAAAGTCTTTTAGTATCCTAAATTATTTTTACAGCTCTTGTTATTCATTTTTTTTAATAATGTTATATTTCTTTTAATTTATTATATTTAGAATGAGATACAACTACTACACCAATTACTGTTATTAAAGCCACAAGTATACCTACTCCTGCACCTGTATTTGGTATTTTGTTTCCAGATGTTGTTGAATCACCTTTATTCGTAACTCCACTGCTGTTACCACCTGTTGAACCACTATTATTGCTTCCTCCTGCTGCACCGCCATTGTTTGTTCCACCAGTAGTGCCACCATTGTTGTTTCCTCCCGTTGAACCACCATTATTACTTCCACTTGGATTTGTTGGTGTTGGATTTTCTTGTGCTTGTATTACTGTAACTGTACATGTTGCTTTTTTCTTTCCATCTTGTGAAGTTACTGTTATAATAGTAGAACCAATTTTTTTAGGTGTTATTTTTCCTCCGTTATCAACTGTTGCAACTGTTTCATCACTTGAAGTCCATGTTACAATTTTGTTTGTGGTATTTGATGGGCTAAATGTAGGTGTTAATGTTAATGTTTTCCCTAATTCTACTTTTTCAGTTTTTGGTAAAGATATACTATCTAGTGCAATTTCTGGTTCTAAGTTATCTACTAATATATAGCCATATAAATTTCTTATATTAATACCTGCTAAGTAAATCCACATATAATATAACCCCGCATCTGGAACATTTACTTCTTTCTGTGTATATCCAAATCCACTTGTTGTAGAGCCACCATATCCATTCCAATACCCCCAAGTAGTCCAATTAGAAGTAGGAGCATTCTTTTTTAATAATGATTGCAACTCATTAAAATCTCCATCTCTTGCTTTTATTTCCTTATATTTAGCTATAACTTTTTCATCTGTTATTTTTTCATATTGATAATATGCTTCACTATTGTGAGCATTCCAATGATTTATTATTATATTATTATTAGTATTAGAAAAATTTTTACCATTATTTATTACATTGTAATTTGTTATATTCAAATATGAAATTGATAAATCTATTGCATGGTGATTTACAACGATATTTTTTTCTTCTTCAGTTGCATCCCTAATTGTTATATATCCTTTCTCAACAGCTGTAATAATATCTGTAAATTCAGAATTAGCTCCTGAAATATCTACAGTAGCTGTTGTTGCTGAATATTCTGTTATTAAGTGCCATTTTTTAACCTCTTCTGCAGGTGTTTTTGTAAGTCCAAATTCATACTCATGTGATGTATCTAACGTTAGTCCTGTAAATTCGTATTTTGCACTTCCATTATTTGCATATATATTTCTTGTTACTTCAACTTCCGCGTTAGAAATGTTTGGCATACAAAATACCATTAAGCTTATAAAAAATAACATTATTAAATATCTTATTTTCCTCATTTTATTTCTTCCTCGTATAATATGTTTATTTAATAAAAATTTTATAAACATATTCTTTCTTTTATATTTATTTTATATAACCTTTCTACTTAGAATATTACTTAGTATAATTTTACTAATTTTCAATATTCTTATGTAGAATAGCATAAGCTACTAAGCTTATTACACCAACCCATAATAGATAAAAACCTAAGCCGTATGTTGCAAATTCAGCATCAATATGTAGGTTACTATGCACATAAACTACTAGAATGGTTGCAAGAATTGTTGGTACCAGTGAAGCTTTTGGATTATTTATCTCTAAAATTTTTTTACCTAAATTTGTATTAAATAATGATGGTACATATTTTTCAACTACATCTTTAAATATAAATAATAAATTTGCTAAAGCCAATAGTACAACTATTTTGCCTTCCCAATACGACCATAATGATAATGTAACTGTACTGATTACAAAGTCAAATTCAACGTATTTGAATATCGTTCCAAAAAATAAACATGCAATTCCTATTCCTGCTAATATTCTTGTATTTCTTAATCTGTCTATAATATTATCCATGTTATCACCCCATTTCATTTTTTATTTATTTGAATTTAGAAAACGCATTTAAAATGTTATCGCTCACAGTTTGTCCATTTACAACTTTGTTATTGGCTCCAGCCATACTTGCATTTGACAAGCCTGTTTCTCTTTTAACTAAATTGTCTACTTTTCTAATATTAAATACTTTTGTTTTTGTTTCTGTTTCATGATGATGTCTTTCATCTGAGTTACGATACTTTAAATACATAACTATAAAAAATATAAATCCTGCAAATAAGAATAAGAAATTATAATCGAAGTCTGATGTAAATAACATTGCTAAAAATCCTAATACTTCTACTAATGCTGATACTCCAAGTAATTTGGGCATATGTATTGGAACACTTCCCATAGTTTCCTTTGTTCTAGCGTTTACCGCAACATAATGTAATAATTTTTTGTCTCCGTTTTCTTGCAAATAGCTATATAACCACACTGGCAAATATGCTGTTTTCCACTGTTTACCTTTTACATCAAGTTGTTGATTTGACCATTTTACCCCTCTATCATAATTTTTTAATGTTTCATTTGCTGCATACCTTGATATATCTTTTGATTGTGTATCTACTATTGGACGCAACTGATCTATATTAGTATCACGCTTTTCTGATGTATATCCTCTTAAGTAATTTGCATTATATCTTGCACAATTTTCTATATCAAATGGCATAATAGCGTTTATTACATTATTTGTTTTATTTGCATTTTGTGTATTTAGTTTATCAGCACTTGATTCTACTGTTAATCCATCAATTGTAATATCAAATTCACGCTCAACATCATATAAATCTGCATCATAATATGTAGTTGAATTGCTTCCACTTCCACGAGTATATCTTCTAACTTCATGTTCTCCTCTACCTGAAAATGAAGCATGTGCATTTACGTCTACTACCATATATGGGAAATATACTCCCATTATATTTTCTGTTTTAAATTCTTCTTTAAATTTTGGATGAGCAAAAAATTTTCTTTTTTCTACAAACTTTTGAATTTCTTGCTCTGCCTCAGATTTTGGTACTTTAAATGGTAAAACAACATCTGGAATTGTTCCATTTGGAATTTGTTGATTAACAGATAAAATATTTCTGCACCAGTGGCATCTTGCCTGTGTGCTCTCAGAAGTGTCTATTACAACTTCTGCACCACAGCTACTGCACTTAAATGTCATAACAGTATTCGTATCTTGTGCAATATCTTGTGTTCCAGATCCCATTATTTCTCCTTCTAGTTTACTTATATCTGTTTCTAAACCTTGTACTTTCTCAGGTTCAAATTCGTGCCTACAAAAATTGCATCTTAACATTCCTGTTCTGCTATCCAAAGAAATGTCTGTTGCGCCACACTTGGGACATTTATTTTGTCCATTTTTTGCCTCTTCATCTGTTTTTACAATTCTTGGCTCATCATTTAATGCTGGATTTGTCTCCATAAGCTACACCCCCAAAAGTTTCTTCTTCTGTTCATCATAATCTTCTTGAGTTATAAGTCCCTCATCTAGCATTTTCTTTAGTTTTGATAATTTCTCATATGGATCTTCTTGTGGTGCTTGAGTTTGCTGGGCAGCTGGTTGTTGTGCAACTGGCTGTTGCACTGCATTCATTACTGAACCGGCTGCATTTACTCCCATTCCCATAAATGCCATGCCACTTGCTCCTCCATTTTCTCCTGCTGCTTGCATTCCACGAGCTACAGATTGTTGCATAAATGAATTTCCACGAGCACCTGATAGGGCATCTGCTTTTTTTACATCACTTAATAGTTTTTGAGTATCCTCATCATATTCAATCGCTTGAATTGCTACTCTTCCAATTTCAAGTCCACGGTCTGTTTTCCACTGATATGCATCTTCAACAGCTTGTGATAAACTTTGAGCAAATCCAATTTGATCTCCCTGTATTTTGGTTATACGATTTCCTCTGCTAGGATCATTTGTATAGTTAGCAAATGCTGCTGATAAACTTCCCACCACTTCATTGAAAAGTTGATCTCCTGCATCATTATTATCTAAATCTGCAAAGTCAAATACTGGAGCATCTGGTACTAAATATTTTGCAGGAACAAAGTTTTTAATAAACAATAGTGGATCAACAATTTTTAATGTGTATGTACCTCTTGTCATTGCTCCTACTTGTGCTCCCAAATACGCATCATCCCAATAAATCTGAGATGCGGTTCCAAAACGATTATTTGGAATTTCCTTTAAATTTACATAGAATAGCAACTGCTGTGAAGCTGCCATTCCACCAAATTTAAACCTCTCCCATGTTTGGCTAATTGTAGTTGATAGTATTCCATTACCTGCAAAGAATGATTTTGAATTTGGATCTTCTGATGTGAATATATATCCACCTGGCTCAGCAATAAATCCTGTGATTGCTCCATCTTGTAGTGTAACAAGTCCTGTGTTTTCTGGTACAACTATTTTACTACCATTACTAATAACATTTTCTGAACTTTTTGTATTTGACCCCCTACCATTATCTGTTTCTTTTTTTACAGCTCTAAAAATTGCTGCTGTTGCTGGGACATTGCTCATCGGCATATAAAAATCCTTCCATTGGTCTGCAAATGTGCTCCCTATAGCTCCTGCAAAAGCTTTAATAAATCCCATAAAAATACCTCCTTTAATTTTAACGTAAAAAAGTTGATGCACCATAAAAACTAGTAAAAATACGGTTTACTTTAAAATCCATATTTTTACTTATAGTTTTTAGTACATCAACTTTTTTATATATTATATTTTTTATGCACAACAACAAAGCTATACTTTTTACCTTATAGCTTTTCCTATTTTTTATTATAAATTTATCTTGTTGCACACATAAAATCTTACTTATAAAATGATTATTTTTTTCATCTTCTAAATAACAACTCTCTCTCTCTCTCTCTCTACAGTATCAAGGGTTTCAAGAGTTTTATCTTTTGGTTTTGCTTTCACTTTTTTCATACCTTTTGTTCTACCTTTCAACATCTTTTAACTTTTTTCATTTTACCATTCTTTTACTTTTATGTAAATACTTTTTATTTATTTGTAATACAAATGTCATATTTTTGTAATAAATGTCATATTTTGTCAAAATATGCTATTCATGTTAGTCTTCTAATACAGTGATTTCTTGCTTTTTATGTAAAAAAATAGTATAATTAGAATGGTGATTGAATTGCTAAATCAGCGACAAAATAAAGCTATTTTTTATGATAGCACACACTATATTCCAGATGACTATAGTATAAATAACTTAAGAAAAACAATTTTTAATAAATGTACTTCTTTATGCAATTTTTTAAAAAGTAATTACGATGTGAATAATGGTCA
>CANRAB010000036.1 GCA_947628475.1 uncultured Clostridia bacterium | reverse complement strand
TGATTATATAAGTTTTTTAAGAGACTTTAAAAAAGAAGAACAATTAAAAAGATTTAAAGATTTATGGGGAGAATAAGATAATAAAAGACTAAGTAAATAATAGGTGAATATAATGAAAATAGATGTTATAGAATTAAATAATAAAAAAAAATGGAATGAAATAGTAACAAGCTTTTCTAATTATGATGTATTTTATTTAGCTGAATATGTACAAGCTTTTAAATTTCATGATGGTGGAGAACCAATTTTATTTTATTATAATGATGGAAAAACAAAAGCTATGAATGTAATAATTAAAAGAGATATTGCAGATTTTGAACCATTTAAAGAAAAAATAGAAAAAAAACAATATTTTGATGTAACATCTCCGTATGGTTATGGTGGATTTATAATAGAGGGAGAAAATTATGAAGATGTAAATAAATTATACGAAGAATATTGTGTAGAAAATGGTATTATATGTGAATTTGTTAGATTTCATTTATTAGAACATTATGAAAAAAAATATAATGGTGAAGTAAAAAATATAAAATGTAATGTAATAAGAACTTTAGATGTAAATCCAGAAGATATGTTAATGGATTTTGAACATAAAGTAAGAAAAAACATAAAGAAAGCAAATAAAAATGATTTGAAAATACTAATAGATACAGACGGCAAAACAATTAATAGCTTTTTAGATATATATTATAAAACTATGGATAGAAATAACGCAGAGAAAAATTATTATTTCTCTAAAGAATTTTTTGAAATTATAAATAAAATGAAAGACCATTTTGCATATTTCAATGTTCTATATGATGAAAAAATCATATCTACAGAATTAGTAATATATTCAGAGAATAACTGTTATTCATATTTGGGAGGAACACTCAGTGAATATTTTAATTTAAGACCAAATGATTTCCTAAAATATGAAATTATTAAATGGGCTTATAAGAAAAATATCAAGAATTTTGTACTAGGCGGAGGCTATGGAAGTGAAAATGATGGAATTTTTCAATATAAAAAGAGTTTTGCACCAAATGGAATAGTTGATTTTTATATAGGAAAAAAAATATTCAATGAAGAAATATATAAAAAATTAGTAGAACTAAGGTCGAAAGAAAAAGAGTTTGATGTAAACTCAAATTTCTTCCCATTATATAGGGCATAACGGAGGAAAATATGAGGAAAGTTTTATTTGTTGCAACAATTACAAAACATATCATAGGTTTTCATACACCATACTTAAAATGGTTTAAAGAGCAGGGTTACGAAGTACACGTAGCTAGTAATGGAGATGAACCAATTGCATATTGTGATAAACACTTTAATTTACCTTTTGAGAGATTCCCCTTTAAAAAAAATAATTTAAAAGTATATAATCAATTGAAAGAAATAATAAATGAAAACAATTATCAAATAATTCATTGTCATACACCAGTAGGTGGGGTTTTAGCTAGACTAGCTGCTAAAAAAGTAAGAAAAAATGGCACCAAAGTAATTTATACAGCACATGGTTTTCATTTTTATAAAGGAGCACCTTTACTTAACTGGTTAATATACTATCCCATAGAAAAAATAATGGCTAAATATACAGATTGTTTAATAACTATAAATAAAGAAGATTATGAATTTGCAAAAAAACATCTTCATGCAAAGAAAATAGAATATGTCCATGGTGTTGGTGTAAGCAAAAGTAAATTTAATTTTGACATGACACCAGATGAAAAAAATGAACTTAGAAGAACTATAGGATTAAAAGAGAAAGATTTTGTTTTAATCCAAGTTGGTGAATTAAATAAAAATAAAAATCAAATAATGGCAATAACTGCAATGAAAGATTTAATAAAAGATAATAGAAATATTCATTTATTATTAGTTGGAGCTGGATCCTTAGAAAATTATTACAAAGAAAAAATAAACGAATATAATTTACAACATAATGTACATATGTTAGGATATAGAAAAGACATACCTAAATTATTAAAAATATCAAATTTATTACTTTCATTAAGTTATAGAGAAGGCTTACCTGTTAATGTAATAGAAGCAAGAATGTGTGGGTTACCTATAATTGCTACTAATTGTAGAGGAAGTCGAGACATTGCTAATAAAGTGATAGAAATGGATAACGTAAAAGAATTAAGTGATAGTATAAAGCTTTGTATAGAAGGAAAAGAAAATTTTATCTATAGTGAGTGTAATGAATATGAATTGGAAAATGTTTTAAAAAATATGACGAGAATTTATAATGAACAAGCTTTATAGTTAACTATATGATGGAAAGGGGAAAAATGGAAATATTAGTAGGATACACAGGTTTTGTAGGTTCAAATTTGGTTAACACACATTCATTTAATGAATTATATAATTCTAAAAATATATTAGAATCTTATGGTAAAAAACCGGATCTATTGGTTTATTCTGGAGTACCAGCTCAAAAATTTTTAGCTGATAAAGAACCTCAAAAAGATTTTGAAATTATAAAGAATGCAATTCATAATATAGAAATGATAGCTCCAAAAGAAATTATTTTAATTTCTACTATAGATGTATATAAAAAACCTATTGGAGTGAATGAGGATACTTTAATTGAAACTGATGAATTAAAACCTTATGGACTTAATAGATATTACTTAGAAAATTGGGTGCGTGAGAATATAGAAAAACATTTAATTATACACTTACCGGGATTATATGGAGAAAATATTAAGAAAAATTTTATTTATGATTTAATACATATTATTCCATCTATGTTATCAGAAGAAAAGTATACAGAATTATTGAACAAAGATGATTTTATTAAGGAATATTATGCAAAAGAAGAAAATGGTTTTTATAAACTAAAACCACTAAATAATAAACAAAGAGAACAATTAAAAAAATATTTTAATGAGATTGGCTTTAATGCCGTGAACTTTACTGATAGTAGGGGAATATTTCAGTTTTATAATTTAAAATTTTTATGGGAACATATAGATATAGCAAGGAAAAATAATTTAAAAATTTTAAATTTAGCAACAGAGCCTGTGTCTATACAGGAAATATATAAAGAGTTATATGGAAAAGAATTTATAAATGAAATATCAACTAATATACCACACTATGATTTTAGAACGAAATATGATTATTTATATAATGGAAAAAATGGATATATTTTTGAAAAAAATTTTGTGTTAAAAGATATTAAAGAATTTATAAAAAAACAATAATTTTTTTAGATAGAATAGGAAAGAGTGAAAAATGAAATTATCAATATCGAATATTGCATGGAAAAAGGAAAATGATAACGAGATATACTCATATTTATTAAGCAGTAAATTTGATGCAATTGAAATAGCTCCCACAAGAATATTTGAAGAGAATCCTTATAATCATGTAGATGAAGCAAAAGAGTTTGCTGAAAAACTGTATAAAACATATAACTTAAAAATAAGTTCTATGCAATCTATATGGTACAATAAAAAAGAAAGAATATTTGGAAGCGTAGATGAAAGAGAGAGCTTAATAAAGTATACAAAAAAAGCTATAGATTTTGCAAAAGCTATTCATTGTAATAATCTAGTTTTTGGAAGTCCAAAAAATAGGAGTATTAATAATGTCCAAAGAGAGTATGCAATAGCAATAAATTTTTTTAATGAAATAGGTGATTATGCCAGTGAAAATGGAGTATGCTTTTCTATAGAACCAAATCCTGTAATATATAATACAAATTTTATTGTAACTACAGTGGAAGCAATTAATTTAGTTAAAGATATAAATAATTTAGGAATAAAAATAAATTTAGACTTAGGAACAATAATACAAAATAATGAAAATATTAATATTATTAAAGACAATGTAAATTTAATTAATCATGTACATATAAGTGAACCTAATTTAAAAGCAATAAAAAAGCGACAAATACATACAGAATTAATTAAAATTTTAGAAGATAATAATTACCAAGGATATGTCTCAATTGAAATGGAAAAGCAAGAAGATACTCAAGAAATAAAGAGAGTAATTGATTATGTTGGCAGTTTACTGCAAAAAGGTTAAGCAAAAACAGACTATTTCATAACTATTAAAAGAGAATGGAGAAGAAAATGAGATATGATAAAATAATAATTGGAGCTGGTATATACGGCTTGTATTCTGCCTTATTTTGCGGAAAAAAAGGAGAGAAAATTTTAGTAATTGAAAAGGAAAGTGAAGCATTCAAAAGGGCAACTTATATTAATCAAGCACGTGTTCACATGGGATACCATTATCCTAGATCTTATTCAACAGCAATAAAATCAGCAAAATACTTTGAGAGATTTCATAAAGAATATGGATTTTCAGAATTAACAGAATTTGATCAAGTATATGCTACTTCAACTAATTTTTCATGGACCAATGCTGAGCAATTTAAAAAATTTTGTAATAACGTTAATATAAAATGTGAAGAAATGCCAACAAACCAATATTTTAAAGAAGGCGTCTGTGATGGATGTTTTTTAACAAAAGAATATACATACGATGCACAAATTTTAAAAAATTTTTTTATAGACCAAATTAAACGGACTAAATAATGTAGAAATAAAATATAACTGTAATATAAAAAGTATAATAAAGAAGGAAGAAGTATTTGAGATTCAAACAGATCATGAGGGAATTTTCCAAAGTGAATTTATATTAAACTCTAGTTATGCATCGATAAATCAAATTTTAAATCTATTGGGTTATGAAAAATTTAAAATTAAATATGAATTATGCGAAATTATTTTATGTAGTGTTAGTCAAAACTTTAAAAATACGGGTATTACAGTAATGGATGGACCATTTTTTTCAATTATGCCTTTTGGAAAAACAGGTTATAGTTCACTAACATCAGTAGCTTTTACTCCACATGTAACAAGTTATGATTCATTACCTACGTTTGAATGTCAAGCGAGAAGTAATGGCTTTTGTACAAAAGAAAATCTGGGCAATTGTAACGAATGTCCCGCAAAACCAAAAACAGCGTGGAAATATATGCAGAATTTGGCGAAAAAATATTTGAAAGATGAATATGAAATTAAATATGAAAAATCATTATATTCTATGAAGCCTATTTTAAAAGCATCAGAAATAGATGATTCGAGACCAACCATTATAAAACAGTTTTCTACAAATCCAACATTTATAAGTGTACTATCAGGTAAAATAAATACAGTATTTGATTTAGATGAGGTGTTAAAATGATTACAAATAAAGAAAAAAATTTTATATCTGCTGTTGTATATTTACGTAACAATGAAGGACAAATTGAATCTTTTTTACGAAATATAAATAATATATTAAATGAAAATTTTGAAGAATATGAAATTATTTGTGTGAATGATGCATCCACAGATAACAGTGTAGAAAAAATAAAAGAAATTTCATGTAATATGCCTAGAGCGACTATTAATATAATTAATATGAGTTATTATCAAGGAAGAGAACTTTCAATAAATGCAGGCATTGATTTATCTATAGGTGATTTTGTATACGAATTTGATACTGCATATATTGATTATGAGTTAAATACAGTAATGCAAGTATATTATGAAGCTTTAAAAGGATATGATATTGTAAGTGCAAAATCTAATCAAAAATCAAATTTTACATCTAAGATTTTTTATGATGTATTTAATAGATATTCTAATAGTATGTATAAAATACAAGCAGAAACTTTTAGAATTTTGTCAAGAAGAGCTATTAATAGAGTTAAATCAATGAACGTAACAATACCTTATCGTAAGCCAATATATGCTAATTGTGGTTTGCAACTAAACACAGTATTTTATAAATCAGTAAAAAATATACATACAAAAATGTCAAAAGAAACCAATAACACTAGAAAAGGATTAGCAGTAGATTCAATAGTTTTATTTACAGACATAGCTTATAAATTTTCAGTTAGTATGGCTATTATGATGATGCTAGCTCTATTAATAACTGGAATTTATGCAATATATATTTTCCTATGTAAGCAACCGGTAGAAGGCTGGACTACAATAATGTTAATTTTATCTTTCGCTTTTCTAGGAATTTTTGGCATACTAACAATCATAATTAAATATTTATCAATTTTAATAGATTTAATTTTTAAAAAACAAAAATATTTAATTGAATCAATAGAAAAGATATCTAAATAAAGAGAAAAAATTAAGATTAAGTAAGAATTACTTTATAAAATTTATACTTATGTTTGAAGGGAATGAAAAAATACAATTATGAAAACAAAAATAAAAAATATGGTAAAAAATAATAAAATTATTTATTCAATATATTATTATGTAATGTTTGTTTTTATAAGAATTTTATCTCTATTTTGCAAGACAAATAAAAATCAAATTTTATTTGTGGTATATGGCGGTAAAAGATATGATGATAGTCCAAGATTTATATATGAATATATAAAGTCAAATGAAAAATATAAAAAAATGATATGCAAATGGGCGTTTATAGAACCGGAGAAATTTAGTTTTATACCTGAAAGTGAAAAAGTAAAAATTGATACTATAAAATATTATATTACAGTCTTAAAATCAAAATATTGGTTTACTAATTCATCTATACAAAGAGGCTTAAATTTTAGAAAAAGAAATAGTAAAAATATATTTTTTACACATGGCATAGCAGCATTGAAGAAATTTGGTAAAGATTTAGATAATAAAAGCAAATCTTTCAAGATAAAAAAGAAAGAAGAATTTGATATGATTTTTATACAAGGAAAGGAAGAAAAAGAAATTTGGGTAAAAGCAGCAGAAATGGATGGAGAAAAGTTTTATCTAACAGGACTACCTCGAAATGATGAGCTATATAGTGCAACCTCAAAAAGAATAGAAGAGCTAAAAGAAAAGTTAAAAATACCAAAAAACAAGAAAGTAATATTATATGCGCCAACATTTAGGGAATTTTACCTAGACGATAAGCTAAATAATATTATAAAAAGTCCATTTGATTTTGAAAAATGGGAAAGAGAATTAGGAAATGAATATGTATTTCTATTTACAGCACATTATCAAATAGGAAAGTTACTAAACATACCTCAGAATAGTAATTTTGTAATTAACGCTTTTGAATATCCGTATATTAATGATTTATTATTGGTATCTGATATTTTAATATCAGATTATTCAAGTGTATTCTTTGATTATTCTATATTAGAAAGACCAATGTTTTGTTATGCTTTTGATTATGACAAATATAAAGAAAACAGAGGATTTTATGCAGATCCAAATGATGTATTTTCAGGGGGAGCTATAACAGAAGAAGAAAAGCTATTAGACAAAATTAAAAATATAGATTATAAAAAAGAATGTGAATATACAAAAAACAATATAAAAGATAAATTTATATTTGATAGTAAAGGAAAAGCAACACAGGAAGTAGTAAATATAATTTTTAAAGACAAAAGAGGGATGATAAATGATTAGAGTGCTACATGCTGTAGGAAGTATGAATCAAGGTGGAACAGAGAATTTCCTAATGAATGTATACAGGAACATAGATAAAGAAAAAATGCAGTTTGATTTTTTAGTAAATAGAAAAGGCTTCTTTGATGATGAGATAAAACAGCTGGGAGGAAACATATATCAAATACCCGCTTTACAAGAAATTGGACAAATAAAATATGTAAAAAATTTAGATAATTTTTTCAAACAACATAAGGATTACAAAATTATACATTCACATATAAATCAAGTAACTGGACTAATATTAGAAAGGGCAAACAAATCTGAAATTCCAGTAAGAATTGCTCACAGTCATGGATCACAATCTAGTAAAAATTTAATAGTTAAATTATATAAAAATTATTTAGGGGAAAAGATACAAAAAAACGCTAACCAATATTTTGCTTGTTCGGAACTAGCAGCTAAATGGTTGTTTAAAGAAAAAAGCAAAGATGCAGTTATAATAAAGAATGGAATAGAAATAGAAAAATTTATTTATTCAATAGAAAAAAGAAAAAAAATAAGAAATGAATTAAAAATTAGTGATAGCAGTATAGTAATAGGTAATGTTGCAAGGTTTTCAAAAGTAAAAAATCATGATTTTTTAATAGATATATTTTATGAATATCAAAAAAATAATTCAAATTCGTATTTAGTGTTAGTTGGAGATGGTGCATTAAAAGTAGATATTCAAAATAAAGTAAAAAAATTAGGAATAGAAGATAAAGTTAAATTCTTAGGAATAAGAACAGATACAGATTATATATATAGTGCATTTGATTATTTTGTATTCCCATCATTACATGAAGGCTTAGGAATTGTTTTAATAGAAGCTCAAGCAGCAGGTTTAAAATGTATTGCAAGTAAGGATGTAATTCCAGAAGAAACAAAGGTAACAGACCTCTTAGAGTTTTGTTCTTTAAACAATAAACCAGAAGAATGGGCAAAAATAATATATGATAATGAAAAATATGAAAGAAAATGTACATTAGAAGAAATAAAAGAGAAAAAATATGATATAATGGAAACAACAAAAACTATAGAAGAAATGTATGTAAAATTTTTAGATAGGAGAAACAAATGAATACTGTATATGTTATAACAATAATAATTGTAATGTTTATAAGTATAATTGGTACTATTATAAATAATATAGGGAAAGAGAAGAAGGAGAGCAAACCAAATAAAACTTGTTTATATATAATAATAGTCATTTTAATTATAATTTCAGGATTTAGAAATTTATCTTACATTAGAGGAGATGAATTTAATTATAGACACACTTTTGATAGGATAGTTATATTAAAACAAAAAGTAATAGATAAAGATACAGATATAGGATTCTGGTTCTTAAATTACATACTAACATTATTTACAAAAAATAATCAAGCGTTAATTTGGATATGTGCAATAATAACTAATTTCCTTATAGTAAAAAATCTATATAAATATAGTAACTATTTTAATTTTACATTGTTTTTATATATTACATTAGGAATATATTTGGGATCGTTTAATATAATGCGACAATATTTAGCAGCTGCTATTTTATTTCAAGGAATAAATTATGTCATAGATAAAAAAATGTTTAAATATATAATATGCGTATTAATAGCAGCTTCTTTCCATTTCTCGGCATTGATAATGTTACCAATGTATTGGATTGTGCATATAAAAAATAAAAAGAAATTATATTTTATTATTAGCATTATAGGAATTATTTTTTTCATTGCATTTTCACCAATTATTGGTAAATTAGGTGTTTTATTTAATAAACTATTATCATATCAAGAACAGTATGAAAGTAGAGAACTTAGGGTTAGTGTAATTAGAATATTAGTAATAGTTTTACCAATATTTTTAATGATAACACAATATAAAAAGATTATAAGTAAAGATCCAAAGTTAGAGATAATGTTTGTTTATAGTTTTATTAATATGATATTTATGTTATGTTCATATAAATACTTATATATTTCAAGACTATATCCATATTTTGGATTATATGATATTATATTAATACCAGAACTAATATATTTAATAAAAAATCAAAAAAATAGGATAATAATATTGCTGATAATTTATATTTTATATTTTACTTTTGGATATATAGATGCAGGGCAAGGTTCACATGAATATAGAACCAATAATGGTATGATTGTAGAGCCTATTTCAATATTTTCTAATAGATAGTGGAGGAATTTTATGATAACTATTTTTACACCAACATATAATAGAGCATATATATTACATAGATTATATAATAGTTTATTAAAACAAACAGATAAAAAATTTGAGTGGGTAGTTGTAGATGATGGTTCTACAGATAATACAGAAAGCTTATTAAAAAGCTGGATTGAAGAAAACAAAGTAAATATACGTTATTTTAAGCAAGAAAATCAAGGAAAAATGATAGCACATAACAAGGGAGTAGAAGAAGCAAAAGGAGAGTTATTTGTGTGTGTAGATTCAGATGATTATTTAACGCCAGAAGCTACAAAGGCAATTCAAGAAAAATGGGATATAGTAAAAAATAAAAAGAAATGTGTAGGAATAGTAGGAAGCCGAATATATGAAAATGGAAATTTTGTAGGTACAGGGATGCCAAAAAATCTAGAATATGCTACATTGCGAGATTTGAGTCTAAAATATAAATATAAGGGAGATACAATTTTAGTATATAGAACTGAGATAATAAAAAAATATAAATTTCCAAAAATAGAAGGAGAAAAATTTATTCCTGAAGGATATTTATACGATAAAATTGACCAAGAAGGTGAGTTGGCAATAATACAAGAGAAACTGTATGTATGCGAATATTTGCCTGATGGATATACAGCAAATACAGCAAGGTTAATAAAAAATAATCCTAAGGGGTATATTTTAGTGGCTGAACAAAGATTAAAAATTTCAAATACAATTGGGCAAAAAATAAAATGTGCTGCCAAAATTATTCTTGGGAATTGGTTAGCAAATCAAAAAGGATATATAAAAAAGTCATCGAATAAATTAATTATGATATTGGCTTTACCATTTGCTTATATAGTATATATAGCGAAATATAAGAAGTTAGGAGAAAACTAAAGTGCATGTTGGAATAGTAACATTATTAAGAAATAATTATGTGATTATATTTCAATGAGAGAGAATACAAGGAGAATTTATATAATAAATTGACTAATGATGTTACATTGTTACATAATGAAGAATGGGACAAAATTATTAGTAAGAATAAAAGAAACAATATAGGAAAGGAAAAAATATAATGGAAAGTAGAGTAAAGAAGTCTCTTAGCAATATGACGTTCGGAGTAGTAGAGCAAATAGCAACATTAGTTTTTACATTTATTACAAGAACGGTTTTTGTAAAAACATTAGATGCTAATTTATTAGGAGTAAATGGACTTTTTACAAATGTTTTAGCTGTTTTATCCATTGCAGAGTTAGGCTTTGAAACAGCAATTATATATAGTATGTATAAACCAATTGCGGAAAAAGATGAAAAGAAGATAGCTGCATTCATGAATTATTATAAAAAAATATATAATATTTTAGCTGTTGTTGTATTTATTTTAGGCATAATGCTTATACCTTTTCTAAAATATTTAGTTAATACAGATGATGAAATAGATAATATATTAATATATTATTTAATATTCTTAGCAGATTCTATATGTTCATATTTGTTAGCTAATAGGGTAGCTATAATTACTGCTAATCAAAATATACATATAATAAGCAAATATAATACTTTCTTTATTATCTTAAAAAGTATATTGCAAATTATAAGTTTAGTTATATTTAAAAATTTTATAATATATTTGATAATACAAGTATTGGTTACATTAATCACAAATTTGTATGGAGCGAGATTAGCCCATAAAATGTACCCATTTGCATTTAGTAATGAAAAATTAGATAAAGAAGAAAAGAAAAAATTAATTGATAGTACAAAATCTATGGCAATATATAAATTTTGTGGAACCATAGTTGACAGTACTGATAATATATTTATGTCTGTAATATGTGGTACTATTAATGTTGGACTTTATTCTAATTATTGCTTAATAATATCTGCAATAACTAGATTTACTAATATAATATACAAATCAATAACTGCTAGTATAGGCAATTTAAATGCTGTAGGTAATAAAGAAAAAAAAATAAAAACATTTTATCAAATGGATTTTTTCTCAAATTGGCTATTTGGATTTTGTTCTATTGCTTTATATTGTTTAAGCAATCCTTTTATTGAATTATGGATTGGAAAGAAATATTTATTTAATAATGTGATTTTATTTTCGATTGTGTTAAATTTTTATATTTTAGGTATATTAAAGATTATATTAGTGTATAGAGATACTACAGGATTATTTAGGCAAACAAAATATGTATTGTTACTAACGGCGACTATTAATATTATTTTATCTATTGTTTTAGGTAAAATATATGGTGTTTTTGGTATTTTAATTGCAAGTGCTATTGCAAGATTATTGACTAATTGTTGGTATGAACCATACAAGTTATTCAAAAATTATTTTAAAACTTCATCAATAAAATATTTTATTGATAAAATTTTAAATATTATATTAATTGTTATATCAATTTTAATATTAAGTTTTTTGTATAAATTTATTGAATATATAAATATGTCAAAGTTATTATGTTTTATAGTAAAAATTATTTTAGTTGTAGTAATTCCAAATATTATTTTTTACGCTGTTTATAGAAATAAAGAAGAATTTGAATATTTTAAAAAATTTATAAATGATTTAAAAATAAAAGTAAAGGAAAAAATAGTAAAAAATGAAAGAAAAGTTAGTAATTAGTAAAATCTTTTTATAAAATATTAAGACATAAAATCGTGTAATAATAGATAAAGAAAAAGGATTATAATTAAAATTTATAATCCTTTTTTGTAAGTACGACAGGCATGTCGTTTAGCTAAACGGTGAAAGTCCGTAGTGGAGGTATATATCGCCAACCACATAGAGAA
>CANRAB010000035.1 GCA_947628475.1 uncultured Clostridia bacterium | reverse complement strand
CCATTATATTTTGTTGATGATTATAATGGCAAAAAAGAAACAAATGAATAAAGAGTATAACTAAATAAAAAAAGTGTACATTTTATTGTGAAGCACACTTTTCTTTATTAATATGTTGAATCAGTATTTATTAATAAACCAAAGGCCAAAGTAAAATAAATAGTAAAGCCTAATGAATTTAATAAATTACCAGACATATAAGATATTACAAACAAAAATAAAATTGTAATAAAAGCAAGTAATTTAATAATATTAAAACTATTATTTGGCTTCATTAATTGTTTTTTGCATAATGATATAAAAAGTTTGTATGCAAATATTCCAAGAATAATAAAATATGGAGCAAAAACTATTAACAAACCAATAATACCAATGGCATAATATTGAACAATAAAATCTCTTTCAATATTAAAAATATTTTGAACTCTAGTATTAGTAATTCCAAACCACTTATCCATTTTGTTATTATTAATTTGAACAACACGTTTTACCATTGCAATTTCAATATATCTATAATCAGTAGTTAAAGAAGTATCATTTTGTAAAAAATTATACCAAAATTCAGGGTCATACTTATAAGGGTAACTCTCAAATAAAAAGTGTTCATTTAATTGTTTAATTTTATAGTTATTTTCTATAAAATTAATCATATATTCACTAGAAACCTTATTATCAGTAAAATTAGTAGATGTATCTTCTTGGTTAGAAGTTTCTAAATCTACATTATAATTGTTTTCTAAAGAAATATTATTATCTGTTATATTATTTTCAAAATAAGAATTAGAAAAATTTTCGCTAGAGGTTTCGATAATCTTACGTTCTTCTAATCTATTAAGCATTGGATTAATTGGTAATAAAATAGAATATATTAGTATAATAATACCAATAGGTACATATAACCTTATACTAAAACTTTTTTTATTAACAAAATTAACAAAGCAACAAGTAAATAAAGTATAAATAACTACAATTAATACACCAAAAACAGAAACTTTAGTACAAAGTAATATAAGTGCAAATATGTTAAGTGCAACAATCAACCAATCAGTTAATTTGCGTTTGTATAAAGACAACCAAATAACGAAAGGTAAAAACATAATTAAGATTGCTCCAATTTGATTTCCATATTCAAATAATCCTTTAGAAGCTAAATCTTGATATACATAAGATGAGTTAGGATTAAACCACTCAAAGAAGTTAGCTTTAATTTTAACATCACTATAATTACCATAAGAAAATCCAAATAAATTGCTAATAATTATTACTAAACTAATTATAATACTTAAAAACTTAATAACTTGAATAATATCTTTATTAGAAAGATTTGATTTATATAAACAATAAATTAATAAAAATGGTGATAGCATTTTAACAAAATATAGAGCTTCTTTAAGTACAGAATAATAAAAATTTTTAGCTACTAAAGAAGTAAAACAAGAGGCGTTTATATGGTGAAAAATAAAATAAATACCAATTAAAAGAGGATAAAGTAGTAAAAAGTATTTTCTCTTATCTTTAGAACAGAAAAAATAATATAAAAATAAAGCAAATATTATAATAACTCTAATCAAAGTAGATATAGAGTTATAAAAAAATTTTATATCAAATATTGGTTGTATAATTAAAAATATAATCAAAATTTTATTTACTAAATCATTTGTCTTTATTTTTTTCATCAGAATAATCTCCAATTCTTAATATATCTTTATATCCAATAGCAGTTATTGCAACAACCATTAATGCAAAAGATAAAGCTTTCCACAAACCACTATCTAAAAGAATAATAGCGAACATACCAAAAGTAGCGCTAATGCCATAAAGAATAAGAACTGCTTGCTTTTGAGTATACCCTTTTTTCATAATTTTATGGTGTAAATGTTCCCTATCTGCTTTAAATACACCTTTAATAGATTTAGTTTTTACAATTCTCCTACCAATAGCAAGTGAAGTATCTAATAAAGGTAAAGCAAAAACAATAAGAGGTGCAACTATAACAATTGCAGTATAAGTTTTAGCCATACCCAAAATAGAGATAATAGATAATGCAAAACCTAAAAAGTTTGAACCTGTATCTCCAATAAAAGTTTTTGCTGGATTAAAGTTATATGGTAAAAATCCTAATATACTACCTGCAAGAGCCGTAATTAATAAAATAGATATAAGAGGAGAGCCATTTAAAGCAAAAATTATAACTAAAGAAACACAAGATATTAAAGAAATACCACTAGATAATCCATCCAAACCATCAATTAGATTAATGGCATTTGTAATACCAACAATCCATATAACTGTTATAATTATAGAAAATATTTCTTCAGTAAAAACTGTGTCAAAAAATGGAATAGATATTTTATTAATTAAAATTCCAGACTTAGCAACTATTAATGCAGCAACAATTTGTCCGAATAATTTAACAAAAGGGTTAAGGTTTTTCCAATCATCTACAAAACAAAATAAAGCAAGTATAAGTAATCCTATGAAAAAACCTATTAATTTAGTATAATATTGGTCTGGTCCAAATAAATCTATTGTATTTTCTATAGACATTACAATTAATAAATAAATAACAGAAACTCCAAAACCAGCAATAACTGCTATTCCTCCAAGCCTAGGCATTGGTTTATCATGTATTTTTCTAGATTCTGTTGGAATATCCATTGCTCCAATTTTTTTGGCAAGTCTTATTGTATAAGGTGTAATAACATAAGCGGTAATAAACGCTAAAAGAAATGCAACAGCTATATCTCCCCACATATAAATGCTCCTTTTCATATATCAACTATTTTTATTATAAATTTACTATTAATAATTGTATATTCAAAAGCCGAATTTGTCAATCTTTTCCATAAAAATAAACCTTACTATTTTTTATAAATTTTATTATATATGAAAGAACATAAAGTATATTTTCATTATTAAATCCAAAAAAACTAAAAAGTAACAAAGGAAAACACAAAGTAATAAATAATCCAATTTTAATATTAAGTGTAATCGGCAAAATATTAATAAAAATGAAAGTAAATAATGCCCATAATACATTAAAAACGGCAGTTGAATAATCCATAAAACCAAATAATTTGTTTTTAAAAGCATAATTTTGTGGAATAATGAACTTCATAAAACACCCTCCTTTTATATAATTTAAAAATCATAGACTACTATTAGTAAAAACTAAAACATTCCTTTAAGAATAGCGATTACATTAGGATAACTTACTTGAGTTTCTGTAGAAAAACTACCTATAAACTCTTTCAAAAACGCATTAGCTTTAAATAAAGTATAAATCATACCAAGATTTAAAATACTAGATGGTAAAATTTCATTTTTATCATCAATAACAAAACAAATAAGCAAAATGATTGCAACAAAAACTTGTAAAAATAATAATGATAAAAAGTATTTTAGCCAAGCTTTAAAAAATGCACTTGTTTTATTACTTGATAAACATAGAATTGCAAAAGGAGAAAGAACTATTAATACTTTAATAAGAATATACCTTATAGCATAAGAAATAGTAAGATTTAAAAATCCAAATGTTGTGGAGGTTTTTATTAAGCCATCAAAACTAAATAGACTGTACGAATCTGAAGCAAAATAATTATTGGGAAGTACATCCTCAATAAATCCAGCAAAAGATATATCAAAATTAAACAAATAATTGCCAAGTTCACAAATCATATTGGAAATGTGCGAAAATATAAATATTAAGCTAGAACAAATAATCTCACTAGAATTTAAAGCTATAGCACAAAGCAATAATTTAAAAATAAACTGAAAAGGTCGTTCAACTTGTGAAAAAGTAAGATGGGAAAGTAAGTAAGAAATTGCATAATAAATTAAAAAACCATAAATAAGCGAATTACAAATTAAATTAATTCCACTATATGAATTATTGCCAATAACATATATCACAGTTTTAGTAATATTAGTATCTATAAAAACAAGTTTGTCTAACCATTCCAGTACATTATCATTAATAGAAGAAAGCAAATTAGATAATATGTTATTAACCGAAAAAGTTAATGTACTAGTAATATCAACACCATTTATTAGGATCACCCCTCTTCAGTTTTTGTTACAAGCAGTTGAATTGCTGATAAAATTAAATCAATGCAAAGGATAAAAGCATAAGAAAATAAACTACCTCGAATAATTCTTTTTCCAGTTCTAATTTTTTCTTCATCACCAAAACTAAATTTTTTCATAAAAACACCAGAACCAACAGCAACCGCTGCCGCAGGAGTTGCAATTCGCATAATCCAAGTTTCAATAGTTTCAAAGGCATTTGTTATAGTATTAACTAATTTTGGATATGCACAGTAACTAAGGTTACAAAGGCAGTTTAAGATTATAAAAGATAAATATAAAATGTAAATAATATAATAAACTTTTTTCATAATGAAATTCATTCCTTTCTTTATAAAGTTATAATTAATAATTCTATGTTAAACCTTTTAATTTATATAATTTTAAAAGAGTCTTTCTTTTTAGGTTTATCTTTATTATCTAAAAAATAAGGTTTCATATTAAGTTTTTGTGGGGGCAAAATCTTATTGCCATTGGAAATAAAAGAAAGACAAGAAAAAGTTTCCAACCCTCTGGTAAAGAATTGAGTATCATAAATAAAATCAGTATTAATATGTGTTGTTATACTTTCTGAAACACTAGAATGTTTAGAATTTAAAGAGTTAGTAATATAATTGTAGTTAGTTTCTTGTGCATTTTCAGATATACTCTTAGATATCTTTGTTTTATCTTCTTTACCAATTTGTTTTTGAGCATCTTCTATTGTAAAAATATCATCAGTTCTGTACCAAAGTTTATTAATTAAATTTTGAATAATAGCTTTAGTAGCATACTGATCTTTTAAGGAATTTAGTAGAGAAGTGTAACTTTGTGTTGCCACAATATTAACGCATTTAGCTTCTCTACTTTGGGCAAAAAATTCGCTATCTGTTGTTGTAGCATATTCATGAAATTCATCGCATATAAAAACACTAGGACGTACAGTATTTTGTGAAAGTTGAGAAAGTACTTCACCTTGAAAATCAAGTTTTAAATATGCAGCAATTAATTTAGAAAGATTTTTATATACTGCAATATTCATATTTAAAACAACGATTTTACCTTGCTCTAAAATATCTTTAAAACCAAAAAAATTTATAGAATTTTTTTCAGGACAAAAAGTATTTAAAATATCATAATCAGATATAAAAGTATTTGTCATTCTAGTAATTTCGGATTTTAAAATAGAAAGAACACGTTCATCAAGATTTTTATATTCATTTTCAAAAAAATTAAGGGAAGAATATAATTCATAAACTTGTGAAGAAGTAAGTTTGCCGAGACTTAAATAACTTTCTTAAATAACTTATTTGTTTAATATAGTAATTGGGAGAATTAACCAATTTGTGAAGTTCTAAAAAAGTTACATAACCATCATTATATAATCTACACAGTTTAATACATTCGGCAAGAACTTCCTCTGCTTTATCAAGCCAATATGATTCAGTATTATTTGGGGAAAACAGTGTTAAAACAGTTTTTAAACGATTGGCCAAAACACTAGGTTTCAAATTAGGTTTATCCAATGGATTATACTTAATAGTTCCACCTAATTCAATAATAAATAAGTCATTTAATCTGTTAAATTCTTTAGCATAATTTTGTACCTGCTTGTAAAAATTACCTTTAACATCCAAAATTAACATTCCTAATTTTTCATTATCACTACAAGCTTTATAACCAATTAACTGTTTCGTAAAAGGATACATACTAGAGCTAGTCTTGCCACTACCTATAGTTCCTGTAACAAGGATATTTTGGTAAAGACTACTTTCTGTAAGATATACAGGAGCTAAAGTATCACTTGCTTCTCCTAAATATAAATGTAAGCTAGTTATACTTGTCTTACAATTATCATTTTTGTTATTTTTAAAAGAAATTTTATTCCTAAAAATCCATGTATATATAAAATTAGAAATAAGAAAGCATACAAAAAAGCAGCTTATACAATAAATTATTTTCATATATTTCCAAGCCACAGGCGCAACGCTGCAAATATCAAAAGGATAGATGGCATAAGGAAAAATAAAACTAGTTGCTGTAAAAATTGGATAAAAAATTATAATAATAGGAATAATAAATAGAACTGCTAATAAAAAACAGAACATAAAATGCAATAAAGATAATTTGAACTTCAAAATGTGCCTCCTTAAGAGATTTTTTTGATTTTTAATTTAGAACCTTGAACAGAATGACATATATTCATTTCAAAGAATGAATATACAGAATAAAAAGTTATAAATAAATTAATAATAAAAGATGCAAAAAATAAATGAACTAATAAAATTAAAATATACACCACCTTTCTAAATTTTTACCATTTTACTACAAATTTTTTAATTTGTCTATACTTTTTGAAAAAATTATGTTAAAATTAATTACGAATAACAATTTTAATAAATAATAATATAGATGTACCTGTATTATTATTTATTGAAATTAATTGTTAAAAAAGGGGGATAAAAATGATAGAAAAAACTACTAAAATAGGCGAGTTATTAGAAAATGCTCCAGAAAAAGCAGAAATTCTTATTCAAGCTGGTATGCACTGTTTAGGATGTCCTGCATCACAAGCAGAAACATTAGAAGAAGCATGTGAAGTTCATGGAATAGATGTAGAAGAATTGCTACAAAAAATAAATGAAAATTAAAAGAAGTGTATATGATTTATATTGTAAAAAATGGAGGTAGAAGTATGACACCACATAACGAAGCAAAAAAAGAAGACATTGCAAAAATAGTTTTAATGCCTGGGGATCCTTTAAGAGCAAAATATATTGCCGAAAACTTTATGGAAGATGTAAAGTTAGTAAACTCAGTTAGAGGAATGTATGCTTATACAGGTTTATACAAAGGAAAAAGAATTACTGTCATGGCACATGGCATGGGTATACCAAGTGTAGGAATTTACACCCATGAATTATATAAAATTTATGATGTAGATTGCATAATAAGAATGGGAAGTTGTGGAGGATATATTAAAGACTTAAATTTAAAAGACATTATTTTAGTAGATGAAATATATAGTGAATCAACTTTTGGTGAAATTTACTGTGGTTCTAAAGAACACACAATAGTTTCTAAAAATTCTTGTAACACAGACTTACTAGAAACTGCAAAAGAAATGAACCTAAATTTAATAAAAGGAAAAGTACATTGTACAGATGCTTTTTATTCTGATGTAGTTAATATAAAAGAATTGACTGAAAAACATGGATGTATAGCAGTAGAAATGGAGTCATTTGGTTTATTTACAATAGCTAACCATTTAAACAAAAAAGCTTCATGTATTTTGTCTGTAACCGATTCATTAGTAAAACCAGAGCAACTAACAGCAGCAGAAAGACAACTAACTTTATCAAATATGATAAAACTAGGACTAGAGACAGCAGCAAAATTAGCATAATAGTTAAAAATAAAATATTAAGGAATGTAGCTAAGAGTTACATTCCTTAAATTATATAACTATAATTAAACAAATTCTACGTAATTAATATTGCTATGATTTAATTCTTTAATATTAATATAAACACCTGCTCCTACAAAATTTCCACCGCATTTATTAATTAGCTCTTTAGAAGCTTCTAAGGTTCCTCCAGTTGCTAAAACGTCATCTACAAAGTAGAAATTTTTATTACTATAATTGCTATTTTTTGGTAAACATAAAGAATCTTTACCATATTCTTTATAATAATCAACAGATAAAACGACATCATCTGGAAGTTTTCCGAGGTTTCCTAATAGGCACGAAACCAATATTCAATTTATTTGCAATCGCAGTTCCAAAAATATAACCTCGTGATTCAGGTGCGATAATATAGTCTGCATTTTCAGGTACTTTAGCAGACATTTCATCTATAATTTTTGCAAAATCGTTTTTATCAGCAAGTTTTGGAGATATATCAATAAATCGTACACCCTTTACAGGGAAATCATCGATAAATCTTAATTCAGCCATAAAAATCATTCCTTTCTGGTACACTTAAAACATTAACCTTATAAATTATACCATAAAGAGACATAAAATTACAATATATAATTGATATATATTGTAAAATATTGTATAATATAAGGTATATGGGAGGTATAAGTATGAGTATAGAAAATGAATTAAAAGTTATACCGTATGAAGAGATAAAACCAGAAGAAATGTTAGAGTTATTGAAAAACAAAGGATATACCATAAATGGGCAATTAAAAGTAAGTAGACAAGAAGATACCTACTATGATGATAAAGAGGGTACTTTAAATAAAAGTGGTTGTAGTTTTAGGATAAGAAGAAAGGGTAATGGAGCAGTTGTAACTTGTAAAATCCCTATGGAATCAGATACAGAGTATAAAAAAAGAGTAGAGATGGAAGTACAAATTCCAGAAAAGTATATAAAAGCAGATGGAACAATATCTATTGATGATGCGATAAATATTTTATATGAAAAGTATCCGGGAGTTAAACTACCAGAAAATTTGAGTTTAGCAGTAAAAGTAATAAATTATAGAAATAAAGTAAATGTGCAAGCAAAAGATGGAAGCATAATAGAAGTAGCGTTTGATGATTTAAGGATAGAGGATAAGGAAGGGAATCGTTATAAAATGAAGAATGAGATAGAAGCGGAAAACTTATCTGGAAATCCAGAAAACTTAAATGATATATACGAGGTAATGGAGAAAAAGTATGATGTTCAAAAAAATAGCTTATCTAAGTATTCAAGAGCAGTGAAAGAAATGAATGAACAAAGAGATAATATGTCTTTAGATGAAGTTACGGTATGTGCAATGTTTAGTGATATATTAAATACAGTAGAATTTGAACAGTTAAAGTATAAAGGACAAATGATACATAACTATAAAATTCCTATGCCAGAGAAGTTAAACTTAGACAATTTTAAAGATCCAAATTATTTAATAAATAGAATATCAGAGGTAAGAAGAACAAAAAATTATAAAATAGGACAGGTAAATCATTTAGAAGATATGTTCTTATGTTTCTTTTCTGATATGGATTATAGAGATTTGGAGTATAAATTGGTAAACTTCCTAGATAAAAATTATTATGGAGAAGATAAACCTATTACAAATAGAATGTTACATTCACAACAAGTAATGTTAATAACAGCGTTGATAAGTAAAAGTAAAGAAATAACAGAAGAAGAAAAAAATCCAGTTTTATGTACAATATCAGCACTATTACATGATATAGGACATGTGCCAGGAGCACATCCAACAGAGGAAGTTCTAGGAAATTTAGATGGATTTTTCTCACATGAAATAAATGGTAGAAATGTTATAGAAAGAATTATAACAAGAGATGAAGAACAAATAGTAAAGAGTATTAAGGAATATTATGAAGGTTTAGGAAAACAATATAGCGATGAAAAAATAAAAGAGTATATACAAAAAAACAAGATACAAATAAAAAAATCAATAGAAGCACATAGTAGAACAAATAGTGAAAAAAGAGGAGATGGAACGGTAGTCCAGTTACCAAGAGAAGCGGACAAAATATGTTATTGTGTTAGTGATATAGTTGATATAATAAAAAAATATGGACAGGAAGAAGGTTCAGTAGAGTTTTATCCAGAAAGTTGGAAAAATGAAACAATAAAGAAGTTAGGTAAAAACTATGCTGAAAGAGAAAAAATAATTAGTGAAAAAATTGATATTATAGAAGGATTAATAAAAACTAATGATTTTGGAAAAATAGCTACAAGTATTGCAGATACTATTAAAGAGGACATTAAAGATGGAAAGATTTACTATGATGTAGACCAAGATACATGGGATATACTAGATGAGATGATAAAATATATAAAGAGATTAAGAAGCCAAGGTAAAATTGATAATAGAAGACCAATGCTTAAAGTTGCTTCCACATACTTTATAGTAAGAAAATTTAATGAAGCCTTAAAAGAATGTGATAATAATGTTGAGCAAGCTTGGGAAAAAACACTTCAAAATGTAACGAGAAGTAATGATTTAGACATTTTACAGTGTATAAATGAATTAAAAGAAACTTTCAAAAATTCTCCAAATCCATCAGAAGAAATGAAAAAAGCTTTTGAAAAAAATGGTATTTTAGATACAAGCTTAATAGAACAACTAGATAATTCAAATAGACAAATTAAAATGCAGCCAAAGGGTAGATTTCAGATGCTAGATGTACAAACTTGTTTAGGAACAAACTATGAAATATCAGCTCCTGAAAACATAAGAGATACATATTTTAATAGTAATGAAGGTATTTCACTATGTTTAAGAGAAAAAAGAGGTACATTAGAAAAATCAATAATTGTTAAAAGAAATAGGAATAGAAATGTATTACAATTAGAAAGAGAAAAATTTGTTACAACAGATTTTAATGGAGCAAGTTTAGATGAATTAATAGAAAAATTCAATTCACAGCATCCTGAGTTTCACTTAAAAACACCAACTAAAGATGAAGTAAAATGCCAGATAGTAACTATAAGAAATACGTCAGTAAATGAAAAAGGAGTAGTAGTTAGAAGAGATATTTCAAAAGTAGTTTCAAATAATATGATAATAGGAGATTTACCAGAAACAATTGAAGTAGAGTGTAATAAAAGAAACGAAATAAAAAAAGTAAAAGAGCAAATTGCAGAGTTTTTAAATACACAAAATATTAGAGAAGAAGAGGTATTTACAAGAGAAACGAAAGAAGAACAAGCCATGAGATTAATGGAAAAAAATGAAAAAGATCCTATGGGTAGATAAAAAAATAATAGAAAAACTATATGTGGATGAAAATTAGTTATATAAAAAATAGGGATTAAACTGTTACTACTCTTACTTCGTGAACTCTAGTAATCCGTTCGCGAAACGCGGTGGCAATTTCAACAATAGTACTAATGCGGGGTTGTTCTATTTCAATCGTAATACTGGTGGTGCTAATTCGAACAACAGCTTCCGTCCGGTGCTTAGCGCCTCACTTAGATACATAGTTGATTCTGTAAAATAAGAATCCATCCCAGAAGGGCTTTCTTCAAGGAGAAAACCGAGAGTGTATGCAAAAATTTTAAGAGAACAGGATTTGTATCAAAGAAGTTTAATTCCTGTGGTATAAAATATTTTATATCATAAACACATGAAAAGTATTTTTGTTAAAGTAGTAAAATGGCGAAATTCCAAAAGTACGAAAAACAAAATGTTGTATAGTAATAAATATATTTTAAGTATAGATAAAATAAAAAAGATATATAGCGTAAGTGTAATTTACACTTAAATTATATATAGGGATTAAACTGTTACTACTCTTACTTCGTGAACTCTAGTAATCCGTTCGCGAAACGCGGTGGCAATTTCAACAATGGAGCTAATGCAGGGTTGTTCTATTTCAATCGTAATACAGGTGGTGGCTGGAACAACAACAGCTTCCGTCCGGTGCTTAGCGCCTCACTTAGATACATAGTTGATTCTGTAAAAAAGAATCCATCCCAGAAGGGCTTTCTTCAAGGAGAAAACCGAGAGTGTATGCAAGAAAATCAAGAGAACAGGATTTGTATCAAAGAAGTTTAATTCCTGTGGTATAAAATATTTTATATCATAAATACATAAAAAATATTCTTGTTCTAGTAGCGAAAGTGCGAACGTCCATGAATAAAATCTTTAAGCCATGTTTGAAACTCCAAAAAACTCAGTAGCGTTTTGCGGAGTTTTATTATGTAGTATGTTATTTTGTATAAGCTTTTTATTTAGAAAAAAACATAAAATATTAATATCTATAAAAAAACGAAATTTTTTTATATTTTTTTTAATCTTTCGACAAGTATCGACAAACTTTGCAAAAATTTAACATTAAAATAGATATAAAGGAGGTGTAATAATTTATGAGTAAGTTATATAAAAAATATTTAGAATTAAAAAGAACTTACCCTACAACAATTTTCTTATTCAAAAGTGGCATATTTTATCTAGCTTTAGATAAAGATGCGGAATTATTAGCAGAAAAATTTGGATTTAAACTAGTAAACTTAAATCAAGAGGTTTTAAAATGTGGATTTCCTGTTAGTAAACTACAATATTATGCAGACCTTATAAAAAGTTATAGCTTAAATTTTGAACTTGTAGATTTAGAAAATAATTTTACATTAAACTATGATAATTATTCAAATAATCAAAAAGTAAAAAACATTATAAATACTCTAAAAGAGTTAGATATGAATAATGTTACATTAAAAGAAAGTTTTGATTTACTTTATAAACTTAGTGAAGATGCAAAAAATATAATAAATGGCTAAGGGGGAATAACTGTATGCCTGAAAAAACACATAATAAGGGGAATTTATTAATTTATCAAAAATATTTAGAATTAATATATTATACAAATGATTTAGTTAGAAAATACCCAAAATCAGAAACATTTGCTTTAGTTAAAGAAATAAAAAGCACAACATA
>CANRAB010000034.1 GCA_947628475.1 uncultured Clostridia bacterium | reverse complement strand
CTTTAAATATAGCAAAAAAGTTTCAACAAAAATGAAAAAGAGAGAAAAAACGAATAATAACGAGTAAAGAAGAGAACAAACAACAAATACAGTACATATAATAAATAAAAAGAGAAATTTAAAATTTGCCAATCAAACCAAAAAAAGGTAAAATAATAAAGATGAAAATGTGAGGTGTTTAAAATTTTAAAAAGTATTAAAAACATATTTGTACACATAAGAAGTTCATTAAAAATTGTACTAATGATAGTAATACCAGCAATAATAATAGTAGGAATAATATCAATATTTTATAAACCAACATATTCCGTAACATTAAATGGAGAATTTATAGGATATACAGACGACAAAAACAAAGTACAAAAAGAAGTAAACGAATATATGAAAGGCATACAAACAGAAAACATTGCATTTATTGATATAGAAACACTACCAGAATATTCATTATGTTTTGTAAAAAGACAAAACATAGACAATAGTGAAGAAATACTTTCAAAAATAAAACAACTTGGAACAACATATTATAACTATTATGCTATATTGCTAAATGATGAAACAAAGTACTACGTATCTACAAAAGAAGATGCAGAAGCCATAATAGATAAATTAAAAGAAAAAGACAGCAATAATATAAATGAAATAGCATATACAGAAATTTATAATACAGAACAGCAAACATTTACAGCACAAGATGAAGTAGTTGAAGCTTTATATGAAAAGAAACCAGTTTATGTACCAACATATTCAAACTACTATTCATACACAATAGCTAGTGCAAAAGTAGACTTGGGAATTGATTTAATAAAACCTATAGCTTCAGGATACACGATAACATCAAGATTTGGGCAAAGAAGTAGTGGAAACCATGGAGGATTAGATATAGCAGCACCTGGAGGAACACCTATACATGCAGCAGCCGCAGGAACAGTAGTAGTATCAGGGTGGTCAAATGTTGGATATGGAAATCATATTATTATACAACATAGTAATGGTGTTCAAACACTATATGGACATTGTAGTGCATTATATGTAAGTGCTGGACAGTATGTTGAACAAGGAGAAGTAATAGGAGCAGTTGGATCAACAGGAAACTCAACGGGAAACCATTTACACTTAGAAATAAGAGCAAACGGTTCAAGATTAAATCCACAATATTATTTATATTAAAAATTATACCTTCATGAAAATGAAGGTATTTTTGTGCATTAAAATATAATAAAGTACAAATTGATATAGTCGTATCCAACCTTTTCCCGTAAAAAATCTTAAAAATTTTCCTCGAAAAATATTGCTATTATGTAAAGAATATGATAAGATAATTAGTATTATTGAAAAGAAAAAAATAAAGCAAGTATTACGGAAAATAAGAAAGGGATGGTCAGCCGTATGAAAAAAGTAGAACCAAATTTTAATTTTATCAACATGGAACACAACGTAATGAAATTTTGGGAAGACGAAAAATGCTTCCAAGAATTATTAGAAAAAAACAAAAATGGAAAAAAATTTAGATTCTTAGATGGACCAATAACAGCAAACAATCCAATGGGAATCCACCATGCTTGGGGAAGAACATTAAAAGATATATACATACGTTATAAAGGAATGAATGGATATACATCACATTATAGAAATGGGTTTGATGGTCAAGGTCTTTGGATAGAAGTTGAAGTTGAAAAAGAATTAGGCTTCAAAGACAAAAAAGACATAGAAAAATATGGACTAGACAAATTTACAAAAAAATGTTTAGATAGAGTTGACCATTTTTCAAAAACCATTACAGAACAATCAAAAAGATTAGGACAATGGATGGATTGGGACAATTCATACTATACAAATACAGAAGAAAATATAACAGCAATATGGCACTTCTTAAAAAAATGTCATGAAAAAGGAATGATAGAACAATCATTTAGACCAATGCCATGGTGTCCAAGATGTGGAACATCATTATCAGAACATGAAATGGCAGGTTCATATAAACAAATGGTACATAAAGCAGTATACTTCAAACTACCATTAGTAGGAACAGATAGCAAAATAGTAGTATGGACAACAACGCCATGGACACTATCATCAAACGTTGCATTAGCAGTAAACCCAGAAATAGACTATGTAAAAGTCAAAGTAAAATCAGATGATAAATATTTAATTATGGGAAGAAACGCATTAAGTATGATAGGAGACGACAAAATAGAAGTAGTAGATAGTTTCAAAGGAGAAAAACTAATAGGACTAAAATATGAAACATGTTTCCCAGAATTTGAAAATCAAAAAAATATAGACCATAGAGTAGTTGCATGGGAAGATGTATCAGCAGAAGATGGTACAGGAGTTGTACACATAGCTCCAGGTTGTGGTGCAGAAGACTATGAATTAGGAAAAAGAGAAGGATTAGAAGTTGTAATTCCAATTGACGATGAAGGTGTTATAACAGAAGGATTTGGATTTATGACAGGACACAACACAAAAGAAGTAGCAGAATTAGTATTTAAAGAACTAGAAAAAAGAAATAAATTATATAAAGTAGAAGAGCACGAACATAGCTACCCAGTATGTTGGAGATGCAAAAGCGAAGTAGTATTCAAGGCAGTTCGTGAATGGCATATAAACAGCGATAAAATAAGAGATAAATTAATTGAAGCAGCAAGAACAGTAAAATGGACACCAGACTTTGCAGGAAAGAGAATGGAAGACTGGTTAAGAAATATGGGAAACTGGGCAATTTCAAGAAAAAGATTTTATGGTTTACCACTTCCAATATATCCATGTGAAGAATGTGGAGAAATTACAGTAGTAGGTTCAAGAGAAGAACTTAAAAAGATGGCAGTAGATCCTAAAAAAGTTGATGAATTACCAGACTTACATAGACCTTGGATAGATGAAGTAGAAATTGTATGCCCACATTGTGGAAAGCCAGTAAAAAGAATAAAAGAAGTTGGAGATTGTTGGTTAGATGCGGGTATAGTACCATTTTCAACATTAAAATACTTTACAGACAAAGAATATTGGAAACAATATTTCCCAGCAGAATGGGTAACAGAAATGAAAGAACAAATAAGACTATGGTTCTATTCATTGCTATTTATGTCTGTTGTGCTAGAACAAAAGGCACCTTATGAATCAGTATTAACATATAGTGCAGTAGTAAAAGAAGACGGTGGAAAATTCTCTAAATCAGGATATATGATTAAATTTGATGAAGCAGCAGAAGAAATAGGAGCAGACCCAATAAGATATCTATATGCAGGTGCACAAGTAAATAATGATGTAAGATTTGGATTTAATTTAGGAGACGAATCAAGAAGAAAATTATTAAACTTCTGGAACATCTATGTATTCTTTAACACTTATGCAATATTAGATATGCCAAATTTAAAAGACTACAAACTAGATATGAGCAAACTAGAAAAATCAGATAAATGGTTACTAGCAAGACTAAATAAATTCTTAAAAGTAGCAAGAAACGAAATGGACAATTATCAAGTTCAAAACCTAGTAAAAGAATTTGAAATATTAGTAGATGACATATCAAACTTCTATGTAAGAGTAAACAGAAAAAGATTTTGGAAAATTGGAGAAGACAGCGACAAGTTACAAGTGTATTACTTATTATACACAGCAATAAAGAAGATGACACAATGTATCGCTCCAGTAATACCATTTATGACAGAAGAAATATGGCAAAATATGGTAAGAAGTTTTGAACCGGATGAAGTAAAATCAGTACATTTAAGTGAATATCCATCACCAGTTGCAGAGTATGAAAATGAAGAAATATTAAATGAAGTAGAAGAGATGAGAAAAGTAATAGCGTTAGGTTTAATGCTTAGAAATGAAAAACAGTTAAAAGTAAGACAGCCATTAAACACAATGTACGTATCAACAGAAAAAGATGTAGAAAAATCATTAAAAGACTTTGAAAACGTTATAAAAGAAGAATTAAATATTAAGCAAATAGAACTAATAAAAGATGAAACAATACTAAATGATGAATATTTAATGGTAAACTTCAAAGTAGCAGGAAGATTATTAAAAGAAAAAATTCAAAGCTTCAAAGAAAAAATAGAAAACTTAAGTAGTGAAGAAATGCAAAAATTAGTAGACAAATTTAATGATGAAAACGTTACGGAAATAGAAGTTGAAGGCTTTGGAACATTTGAAAAAGAAGTATTCTTAAAAAATATGAGACCAAAAGCACACATAGTTGTAATAAAAGATAGTGGATATACAATAGCGCTAGACACAATATTAACAGAAGACTTAATAGTAGAAGGAATGTATAGAGACTTAGTAAGAACATTGCAAGTATTAAGAAAAGATGCAGGCTTAAAAGTAGAACAAAGAATAACTTTAAGTTTGCAAACAGAAGGCAAATTAATGCAAAAAGTATTAGGAAAATATATAGATAAAATTACTGCAGATACTTTAACAGAAAACTTTGAAAAAGCATCAATATCAAAACCAGATATAGAAAAAGAACTAGATATAAATGATGAAAAAATAAAAGTTCAAATAAAAGGACTATAAGTAAAAATAAATAAAAATTCTTTAGAATTTTTCTAAAGAATTTTTATTATTTTTATTTAAAAAACTATTGACACTAAAAATTATATGTGATATATTATGAGCAATGAAAATAGGAATAATTCCTATTTAGAAAGGCAATATTCATGGAAAAAAATTCTAAACAAAGGCAAGAAATACTGGATTTTCTAATAGAGTCGTATGCTCATCCAACAGCGGAGGAAGTATATAATGAAATAAAAAAAAGAGGCTCAACCGCAAGTAAGGGAACGGTATATAGAAATCTAAATTTCTTGAGTGAAAAAGGTATAATTGAAAAAATTTCTATGCAAAATGGACCAGATAGGTATGATTATTTAAAAACGCCACATAATCATGCTGTATGTGTAAAATGTAATACTGTATATGACTTTGAATATAACTTTAATCAAAAAAAATTAAAAAAAGCCATAACAGAAAAAACAAACATAGGAGAATTTTCAAATTATATAATAGTCCAGGGAATATGTAAAAAATGTTTAGGAAAGTAAAATTTTTGAGGAGGTAATTTTATGGAACTTAAAGGTTCAAAAACAGAAAAAAACTTAATGGAAGCTTTTGCAGGAGAATCACAAGCAAGAAACAAGTATACATACTTTGCATCAAAAGCTAAAAAAGAAGGATATGAGCAAATAGCAGCAATATTCCAAGAAACAGCAGATAATGAAAAAGAACATGCAAAATTATGGTTTAAATTATTACATAATGGAGAAGTACCATCAACAGTAGAAAACTTAAAAGCAGCAGCAGATGGAGAAAACTTTGAATGGACAGATATGTATGAAAGAATGGCAAAAGAAGCAAAAGAAGAAGGATTTGATAAAATCGCTTTCTTATTTGATGCAGTTGCTAAAATAGAAAAAGAACATGAAGAAAGATATAAAAAACTATTAGAAAATGTAGAAAATGGTTTAGTATTTTCAAAAGATGGAGATAGAATTTGGAAATGCAGAAACTGTGGACACATTGTAATAGGAAAATCAGCACCAGAAGTTTGCCCAGTATGTAGCCATCCAAAAGCATATTTTGAAATAAAAGCAGAAAATTATTAATATAATAAATAACAAAAATTCCAGTGAGACGTCACTGGAATTTTTGTTAATAAATTACTTCTTAAACCTTATATCATCTCCAAAAAATCTATAAATATTATAATGACCTACAAAGCGTGATACAATTCTTTCATCATAAGTAGTAAATAAACCCTGTAAATCCAAATTAGTTGAAATAATAGTTTTAGTAATTTTGCCATTTTGATTTAAAAGCCTTGTGTTAATAACCTCATAAAGTTCAGTAAATTTCATGCTATTCATTGTTTCAGTACCCAAATCATCAATAACTAGTAAATCAACAGTTAATAAATTTTGAGAAAAAGAATTATCACCAGAATTATTAAACAACTCACTAATTAAAGTATCCAGCATAACAGGAGCTGTTTGATATAAAACAGTTTTTCCTTGAGCTAAAAGTTCTCCTACGATACAATTAGATAAAAAAGTTTTACCAAGACCAGTGCCACCAGAAAAAAGTAAATTTTTCTCATCGGGATTATCAAAATTCTTAATAAACTTTTTAACTTCTTTACCAATAATTCTAATATTTTCCCTAGGAGAAATATCAGAATTATATTTTTTTTCATTTACATCATCAGAATATAAATTAATATTAAACTTTTTAAAATTCTCCTTTTCTAAATTTCCAAGGTTACATTTATTATACTGTATATTAAATAATTTTTGTTTCAAACAACTGCACATAATAGTTTGATTGTTAGATTTAATATAACCAGTATCATTGCATTTATTACATTCATAATGAGGAGTTAAATAATCAAAATTCTTTTTATCCTTTTTTAAAATATCACCACGTTCTTTTTTTAACGTATTAATTTTATCTTGTAAATTGTTCAAAACATCAGAAGAATTAGAAGATAATATAGACTTAGCACTTTGAATAGCATAAGAATTAAGTTCATCTTCAATTTCTTGCAAACGTGGAAATTTTAAATATAATTCTTTTTTACGATTATCTAAATCACGAACAGCTTTTAATTGCTTTTTATCATAATCCTTTAATAGTTCATTTAAAACAGCATTACTCATAGAAACCTCCGAGTGGCAAAAGTATATATTATAATAGGCAAAATTTAACAATTGTAATAAAAAATAATTATTACAATTTTAAGTTTTATTAGCATATAAATTATTCAAATCGTCATAAGTTCTTTGAGTATAATTATTATAATTAGTTCTCTTTTGCAAATCTTTAATACTTTTATTTTGATTTTTAAAGTCAGCTAAAAAATCTTCAACTTGAGTAGTAGTTTTTAAATTTCTGTCATGCCAGTCAGTAAGTAATTTATCTAAATAATCAAAATTAGGGTTTGCTTTAGAAGTAGTTTTCTTTAAAGCAATATTGATAATATCCATGTTATAATTGTAATCTAAAATCCATTTTTCAATATAATTATCTTCAAACTCAGTAAAGGCAGTATACCTTCCCAATTTTTTAGCAATAGACTTTTTAATTTTATTCATATTATCATGTTTTTGATAATAAATTTCTAAATCATTATAAGTTTTTATATTATTCTTTGACCATGCTTCTGCAACAGTTTGAACATAATTTTTATGCAAAGCAGATTTTCCAAAACAGTAGTCAAACAATGCAACCATAACTTGTTCATCGAATTCATATTTTTTAAACCATAAATCAATATCACTATACCAAGAAGGAGACATAATCCCTTGAAAGTAGAGATTATTAATACTTTCAATAGCTTTAGCTCTATATTGATTTTTTGCGTTAGTTTGAATCGCTTCAGGTGTTAAAGTTAAATTTGGAGTATAAGACTTATGAAGTTCAATTTCTTGTAAATTATTTAAAATGTAACCGTTAGGTTTTTTAGTAATAACACCATTTTCCTCCCAAAAAGTAAGACCAGCTTGAATAACATTAAAAGGGATATTAAGTCTTTTAGATAAATCATTAATTTTAATATCTTTATCATACTTCGATAAAAAAATTAAACAAAGATATATTTTTACATAATCACCATTTGCACAAGACAAATACTCTGTAAAAAAAATATCTGGTATTTCAGTATGTGAAAATAAAATAGACTTATCCTTATATTCTAATTTCATAATAATTCTCCCCTTATTAGGATATTAATTATAACATTTAAAAAGAAATAAAACAATAAAATTTAAAAAATTATCAAGATAATTTTTTAAATTCTATTTTACATTATATCGTCTAAATAAATTATTAAATAATATTTTTAATAGATTAAAATTCCCCTTAAAAAAACTTATTTTTGTTGGCATTTTACCGAGAAAGAGGATACTCTCTTGTAACAGGTATTTCACAAACTTTTAGACCTATTTGTGAAGCTCTAACAGATAGATATGCCAAAAGTTCGTAAGTCATAAATATATCTCTAAATGGTTGTAATCGTGTATCTGTTAGATATTTTTTAGAATATGCTCTAAAAGCATTTGTTGTATCAGTAAACCTTTTTCCAGCTGTAATAGATATAATAGGAGCATGTATCAATTTTATAGAAAGAAGTCGAAAAAGTGGAGTATTTATTGATTTACCGCCTTTTATAAAGCGGGAACCTTGTACAAAATCATATCCTTCTTCTAACTTCTCTATAAACTTTGGTATATCCTCTATACTATCTTTATTATTGCCATCTATTGTTATTATGCCATCATAACCTCGCTGCAATGCCCACCATAACCCTATTCTAAGTTGTGCACTTTGTTGACCTGCATCTTTTTTTATTAATAAAGAATTAACATCAAGTTTTTTTAAAAGACTATCTTCTGTTGAATTATCTGTAGAGCCAAAATCACATATTATAATATCGGCATACTTTGAAATATTAACTTTTTGCGCCCTTTCTAATTCCTTTTTTATTCTTTCTCCCTCATTAAAAATAGGAATACATACGCAATATTTATTTTTCTTTACATCATATTCTTTACATTCAAATTTTGGGACTCCATCTATATTTTCATAAATCATATATTATTTCCTTTCTATTTGAAAAGATTTTATATTTTCTTTTCTTCCTATTTCATATATTTTTTCACATAAAAACTTGAAAATTATATACAAACATATTTGAACAAAACCAAAATACCATAATACAAAATTCATATGAATATGAATATATGAATGTGCTTTGCCAAGAATATACCATGATAATGTAGTAAATAGAAACATTACAAACATAACTATATCTCTAACATGATCTTTTTTATTTTGTAGCAAATTATACTCTAAAATAGCAATTGTAGCAATAAAGATAAATTTAAAATATTTTCCAGGAATTCCAAGAATGATATTAGTTTGCCAGTTAAAATATTTTTTTACAGTTTTAAATATACTGCTTTCTATACTTGCCTTAGTTAAGCCTATAAATTCATCCTCTTGAGAAAGGCTTACAAACCTATTTTCACTTGACCCCAAAATAGTTCTTCTTAATACATCCTGCTGATATATGTTTTTTAAACCTTCCATTATATTACCATTGCCTCTTAAAGTTCCATGTATTATTAACGCTAATGCAAAAGCAAGCAAACAAGCAATACCAACAATTAGTGTTGTTTTAACAATTTTTACTTTTTCAGATTTTTCTTTTACTATGAAAAAATCAATTATAAAAAATGAAATGGTTAATAACATTATAGAAGTGATATATTCATAACCACATAAACATTTAAGTAAAATACTGGTAAATATTAGTGGCACGTAAATTTTCCATTTTGAATAATTTGTAGAAAGCATTAAAGCAAATAAAACTGGTAAAAACCAAGTAAATTCAACCCAGTATAAATTCCTTGCAAAAGCTACAATCCAAGGTGAAAGCAAAAAGGTTAAATAAAATGAAGCTCCAAGCAGTTTATTATATTTTTTGTATATAATAAGGCAAATGCCCATTAGAACAATAGATAATAGTATGCAGCATAATAATCTCATTCCCAATAAAGAAATATGTATGTTATTATACATAAATGAAAAGACATGTCCTTGAAGTCCAAAAGATGAAGTATAATTAGCGAATTCCGTTTTTTCATCATCGAATCTTAATAGCCCATATTTACTTGGCGTATTAACATATTCTCTTTCAATCAATTTAGAGTAGACAAGATACTCAGAGTCATCCTGAAAATTTCTAAAACTTCGGTATCCTATTACCTCATCAACATTAGAAAAAAAGTTGTTACTAAAATTTAATATAAAAATTAAAATAAGAAAAAATAATATTATTATTTTCGTAAGTTTATTTTCTTCCATAAAAATGCCATTCCTTTCATTTTTAAATTTATGTGAACCAAATTAGAAAAAATACTGTCTAATAAATAGGAAACAGTTAATTAAATATTTTTTTAGATGAAGAAATAAATTTAATAAGTTCATCTACATTAATATTTTCCTTATTGATGTAATTATATAACTTATAAATTTTAGAAAGTTCGGTGGCTGGCAAATCACTAGAAAATCCTAAAATATCATTTGGAGTTATTTTATAAAATTTACATAATTGTAAAATAATATCAATAGGAAGTTTGCTGTTTCCGCGATTCATAACGACTATACGTAGAACGAGGAATATTTAAAAACTGCGAAACTTGTAATTGAGATAAATCGTGATCTTCTCTAAAATCACGGATAATTTCATTAATAGTTTTCATAGTACAATCACCAATAATTATTCTATCCAAAATATTAGAATAGTATATAGAAAAGTCCAAAAAAATAGCAAAAGCAAATTGACATTCTTATAAATTAAGAATATAATAAAATAAATATCTAATTTTAGAGATTTTAGTTAAACGGAGGTAAAAAATGTCTATTATAAATGAAGCAAAAAAAGGAAACATTCAAGCATTCGTAGGATTAATAGAACAAAATAAAATACAAATGTATAAAACAGCAAAAGCAATATTACAAAATGAAGAAGACGTATGTGATGCAATTCAAGAAGCGTTAATTTGTGCATATAAAAATATAAACACATTAAAACATGAAAAATATTTTAAAACATGGTTAATAAGAATTACAATAAATAAAAGCTATGATATTATTGAAAAAAATAGTATAAATAACAAAAAAATAGAAAAAGAAGTTACATATTATAATAGAGAAAATAGTGATTATGAAAGCCATATAGATATAGAGAGAGCTTTAAACTTAGTAGAAAACGATTTAAAAACAGTAATAATATTATATTATTATGATGATATCTCAATAAAAGACATAGCAAAAATATTAAACATACCAACAGGAACAGTAAAATCAAAGCTATCAAGAGCCAGAGAAAAACTATATGAAATACTAAAACAAGAGGAGGTGAACAAAAATGAATAAAAAAGACCAATATATAAAAGCAAAACTACAAGAAGATAAAAAAATATCAGAAGAAGCAAATGAAATATTTGAAAAATTTGAAGGAGGAATAAATTTGGAAAATAAGAAAAAAACAGAAAGAAAAACAATAAAAATAAGTCTTAATCAAGCAGTGCTGGCGTTTTCAGCATTAATAATAGTAGGTATATTAGGAGGGAACTTATATGCACATATTCAAGGAAAGCCTAATATATATAGTGCAATAAAAAATTTATTTGTAAAGGAAGATAAGTATACAGCAAGTGAAATAGAAATAAATCAAACAGTAGAAAGTAATGGAATAAAATTAACATTAAAAACAGTAGCAATGGATGAAAACATATTAATAACAAAATACATAGCAGAAGGAGAAAAACTATCAGGAGAGTTCTATACATATCCAGAATTTGAAGAAGATATGATAGAAAGTTTGAAAATAGCACGATATGTAGCTAAGATAGATATATCAGATGAAAAATATAAAAATTCAAGCATGCAAGACGCAACAAATATAATGAGAAATATAAATGAAAGATTAAAGGCAATAGGATTAAGTGAAGAAGAAATACAAAACATATTAGATTTAGCAAGAAATGCATATAGCGAATATTTAACAGCCATAAATACAACAGAAGGAGATTCAAAATATGAAGAAGCAAATAAAAAGATAGAACAAGTTATAGCATTATTTGAAGGAAAAGTAACTAGCCAACACAAAATACTAGAATCAAACGATAAATTACAAAACTTTGGAATAAATACAGTATCACAAAAGATAGAAAAACAAGGAAATCAGTACATAATATACAATGTATATAATGTAGATACAATAACAGATTTAGCTAGTAAATTTAAACTAGATATAAATGTAAACAAAATAGGTGGTATAGAAGGAAAATGGAACTTTAGTACAAATCTAGAAAAGGCACGATTAGATACAAGAGTAGAAACAATAGACTTTTATGAGGATAATTTTGCTTTTCGTGTAGCAGCTTGTTATATACCAGATAAGTGGGCATCTGCATCTGTGGAAGCAAAAAGATTAGTAATAAGCGATTTTTCAACAGTATTAATGATACAGACAAAAGAAGTTGAAAGTGAGATAGAAAATCAATATTCTGAATATGGACAAGGTGGTTTACCATGTGTTTTCATTGTTAAAGATGGAAAACGGTAATATCTTAGGAAAAGGGACTTGTTCAAGAGATGCATACTCAGTAGCTGTAAATTCAGATGGAAAAATTGTATATACAGATAGAATCCTTTTAGAAAATGTGGATAAAGATACAAAAGAAATATTTATAGAAATATATGAACAATGGGATGGTGAAGGTGCTTTAGACATGTATACTACTAGAATTCATTTAGATATAGAAAAAGCAAGAAACAATAAAAATAAAGTAGATTTAACTCAAAGTTATGCATCAAAAGAACAACAAGTATCATTCAAATATCCAGCAAATTGGGAAGTAAGTGAAGAGGAGAATATACTACACATAACAGGACCAGAGGATGTAGATGGAAAAAGTGCGAAAATGACATTTTCAATATATAACGGTGAACAATCAATAGAAGAAATAGTAGAACAAGAAAAAAACAAAGCAAAACAAAACCAAAATAAATTTGGAACAAG
>CANRAB010000033.1 GCA_947628475.1 uncultured Clostridia bacterium | reverse complement strand
ATGATATAACTTTCTTCTTGACAAAAAAATAAAAAAGGTAGTATAATTTCATATAAAATAGAAGGAGTAAAATATATGGAATTAAATGGAAAAGTTACAAGTGGACTTGGTACAGCCAAGATGTGGGTGGGTAAAATAGAGAAAGTATTTGAAAAGCAAACAAAAATGAAGGTATATCATGGAACACTAAATATAAAATTAGATAATGACTATGTTATAAAACCAGACTGGATAATAAAACCAGAAGAATATGGTGGAACACAAGATGTTTTAGTTAAAAAATGTAAGATAAAAGAAGGTACAGCATATATAGTAAGAGCAGAAATGAACCAAATAGGTAAAGGACATCATGATTTAAAAATAATAGAAATAGTATCAAATATCAACTTTAGAGAAACATACAATTTAAAAGACGAAGAAAATATTGTAATCGAAGTAAATTAGTTCTAAAATAAATATTCTAAGCATATATATATAAAGAGAAGATAAAAAAGGAGAAAATATGCTTGGAATATTAAATTATTTTTCTAAAAACATTTCCCAAATATTAAAAGAAAATTTTGAAGCACAAACAGAAGAAAAGATGAACACTTTAGAAGAAATACGAATAAGAAGTAATGGAGTTATTGCGCTTAAATTTATGGACAAACAGGAAATTATAAAAAAGAGAATATTATATGAAGATATTTTACAGACCATACAAATAATGTGTGATAATTCAATATATTCATATCAAAACGAGATATGTAGTGGATACATAACTGTACAAGGAGGTCATAGAGTTGGCATAAGTGGTAACTGTGTAATAGAAAATGGTCAAGTTATAAACATAAAATACATATCAAGTATAAACTTTAGAATAGCAAAACAAGTTATTGGGTGTGGAAACAAAGCTTTGCAATACATATTAAAAATACCGGAAAATTCAATATACAATACATTAATAGTATCACCACCAGGCGCACGGAAAAACTACATTATTAAGGGACATAATTAGGAGTATTAGTACAGGAATAGAAGAAATACGATTTAATGGAATAAATGTAGGTTTAGTAGATGAAAGGGGAGAACTTGCTGCATTATATAAAGGTATTCCACAAAATGATATAGGGATAAGAACAGATATATTAGAAAATATCCCAAAACCAATAGGTATAAAAATGCTTGTAAGGTCAATGGCGCCTCAAGTAATTGCAGCAGACGAGATAGGAACAAAAAAAGATGTAGAAGCAATAAAAGAAGCAGTATGTTCAGGTGTAAAAGGAATATTTACTGCACATGGAGAATCAAAGGTAGATGTAATAAAAAATCCAATATTACAAGAATTAATTAATGAGAGAATAATAGAGAGAATAATATTTTTAAAGACAGGTGAGAATGGTAGAATAATGAAAGTGGAGGAGAAAGTATGTTAGGAATGAAAATATTAATTTATAGTGGAATATTCTTAACTTGTTCAACTATAGGATTATTAAAATCTCAAAAATATGTGTATAGAGTAGATGAGCTAAAAGAGTTTAAGAATGCGCTGAATATGTTTAAAACAAAAATAAAGTTTACGTATGAGCCTTTGCCAGAAATATTTAAGCAAATATCAGGAACAATAGCTCCAACTATAGGAAGTATATTTAAAATTGCAAGTTATAACATGAATTTCTTAACAGCAGGAGAGGCATGGAATAAAGCAATGGATACAGATATATTAAACATAACTTTAGAAGATAAAAACATATTAAAAGATTTAAGCAAATTATTGGGTGCAACAGATGTAGAAGGACAAATAAGTCAAATAGAAGTAACCTCGAACTTTTTAGATGAACAAATAAAAAAAGCAGAAAAAGAGAAAGAAAAAAATGAGCGAATGTATAGAAAATTAGGAGTAATTATAGGATTAGGAATTGTTATTATTTTAGTTTAGATAGAATATAAAAGATAAAGCATCAATATAATTAAAAGAGAAGTCTACACATTTATTAAGCAATATGAAAGGATGATACATATAATGGAAATAGATTTATTATTTAAAATTGCAGCAATAGGAATTTTAGTAGCAGTATTACATCAAGTTTTGGTAAGAGCAGGACGTGAAGATCAAGCTATGATGACCACTTTAGCAGGAGTCGTAATTGTTCTTTCTATAGTAATAAAAGAAATAAGTGAGTTATTTAATAGTGTTAGAGTTATATTTAATTTATAAAAAACTTTGAAAGGAAAGCAAAAAAATGGATATAGTAAAAATTATTGGAATTGGTCTGATTGCTGTAATAATAAGTATAATAATAAAACAGTACAAGCCAGAATTTTCAATGTATGTATCTATTATTGCTGGGGCAATTATATTTTTTTTAATAATAGATAAAATATCTGCAATAGTAACATTGCTTACAAATCTTAGTAAAAAGACAGGAATGAATGCAGAGTATTTATCTATATTACTTAAAATAACTGGAATAGCAATTCTTACAGAATTTGCAGTAAGTATATGTAAAGATAGTGGAGAAGCGGCAATAGCGAGTAAAATAGATTTAGGGGGTAAAGTTATAATAATTAGTATGTCCATACCAATAATTTCAGCTCTTTTAGAAATAATTATGAAAATTATTCCATGAAACCGATTGTGATTAGAAAGGAAGCTTAAGTGATAATGAAAAAAATTTTAGGTTTAATAATTTTATTAATCACAATTCCAAGTATAAGCTTTGCAACAGAAGAAATTATAGAAGATCAACTTGAAACACTAGATTTATCAACATTCATAGCAGAAGGAGAAAAATATACAAAAGATGTATTTCCAGAAATAGATATCCAAGAATTAATAACACAAAGTTTCCAAGGGAAAATAGATAAAGGGATATTATATAAAGCAATGTTATCAATATTGGGGAAAGAAGTTGTAGCAAGTATAACAATGTTAGGAAGTATACTAGCAATTATAATAGTACATAGTATTTTAAAAAGTATAGTAGAAAATTTAGGAAATGATAGTACAGCACGGAATAGCTTATTTCATAGAATATATATTAATAGTTACAATAATAATTAGTAATTTTGTAAGCATAATTGCAAGCATAAAAGAAACCATATCAAATTTAGTAGGATTTATGAACACGTTAGTTCCTATATTGATGGCTCTTATTATAGCAACTGGACAAGTTGCATCAGGTTCAGCTATTCAACCAATATTAGTATTTTGTATTGTATTTATAGGAAACATAATAAGCTTAGTAATATTGCCAGTAATAACAATAACAATGATATTAAATATAGCTTCAAATTTATCAGATAAAGTACAAATTGGAAAACTAGCAAATTTTTTTAAATCAAGTGTAACGTGGCTCCTAGGATTTGTTATAACAATATTTGTAGGGCTATTATCGTTAGAAGGAACATTAACAAGCAGTGTAGATGGAATAACAATAAAAGGAATAAAAAGTGCTACGTCAACATTTATACCAGTTGTAGGTAAAGCTTTAGGAGATTCAGTAGATACAGTATTAGGAGCCACATCACTCATAAAAAATTCAATAGGAATAGTAGGAATAATAATAATAATTGGTATTTGCATTTTGCCAATAATAAAACTTACAGTGTTAAGTGTAATGTATAATTTGGTAGGAACTTTAAGTGAACCAATAGCAGATAAAAAAATAGTTAATGTTATAACTCGGAATGGGTGGAATTTTTAAACTTTTATTAGGAATAATGTTTTTTATGGCTGTACTTTTAATTATAGGAGTTGCATTAACATTAAAAATTTCAAATGCAAGTTTAATGTATAGATAAATTTTGAGAGGAAAAAATATGGTTAATTTCATAAACTCATGGGCACAAGGAATAGTAATAGCAGTAATTATAAGTACAATAATAGAAATGATATTACCAAATGGAAATATAAAAAAATATGTTAGAACAGTTATAGGAACATATATAGTTTTTGTAATAGTATCTCCTATAATAACAAAGATAACAGGAAAAGAAATAAAATTAGAAACATATAAAATGCCAGAACTACAACAGAGTAATATATCAATAGACACAAATTCATATATAGAAAATACATACATAAACAATATAAAAGAAGGAATAATAGAAAATATAAAGCAGAAAGGATATAAAGTAGAAAAACTAGAAATTAGTATAGACAAAACAGAAGAAAAATATGGAGAAATTACAGGTATAGATTTAAAAATTTCAAAAGAGAAAAATGAAGAAAATAAAATACAACCAATAGAAATAAATGTAAGTGAAAAAAATGAAACAGATGAAAAAATTTCAGAGGAAGAAATAGAAAAATTAAAGACAATTTTAAAAGAAAATTATGGAACTGATAATATAACAATAAATAATTGAAAGGAAGATGACTAATGTTTAAAGACAAAATAAAAAGTTTAGTAACGAAGAAAAATGAAAAAGATACGAAAAAAACAATAGAAAATTTGGTAATATTTTTGGTTCTACTAGTAATAACAATAATTTCTATAAATGTAATATGGGGGAAGGAGGATAATAGCAAGGCAAAGAAAGACTCAGAAGAAGAGTATAAAGTATTAGCAGAGGGAGAAAATATTAGTAATATTTCTGAAACAGATGAATATAATTTAGAGAAAAAGTTAGAAGATGTTTTATCTAAAATTTCTGGTGTAGGGAAAGTACAAGTATTAATTACATATTCAGAAACAAGCGAAGTAGTGGCAATGCACAATGAAGTAAAAAATACAAGTAAAACAGAGGAGAGCGACTCAAACCGGTGGAACAAGAAAAATAGAATCAGTAGATGAAAACAAAGAAATAATAGTAGATGCAAATAATAACCCAATAACAGAAAAAGTAGTAATGCCTAAAATAGAGGGGGCAATAGTAATAGCAGAAGGTGGTGAAAATGCAATGATAAAAACAAATATAGTTCAAGCAGTATCAGCAGTTACAGGCTTGGCAACACATAAAATACAAGTATTTAAGATGTCTAACGAATAGAAAGGAATGTTTTAAAGATGAAAATTTTAAAAAGAAATCAGTTAGTTATTTTAGTTATATCTTTAATGTTAGTAACTGCAGGCTACTTAAACTTTACAAGTACAAATAGTAAGATAAATTCTACAGAAGTAGTAGCAGATTTAGGAGATGCAACACTAGTTAATAGTAATAAAATAGAGAATGAACTTGTAAAAAATGGAGATAATGATATTGCAGAAGAAGCTGCAAGTAGCATATCTCAAAATACTGTGCAGCAGGCAGAGAATAATGAAACTATTGAAACAGTAAAAAATGAAAATGATAAAAATGCAACGAATGAAAATCAAACAAATGAAGTTATAGAAACAGTTAAAGAAGATACATATTTTACAACTTCAAAATTAGATAGAGAAAATATATATTCACAAACTTTAGAAACATATCAAGAAATATATAACAATGCAAATTCAACACCAGAACAAAAAGAAAAAGCTATTCAAGAAATTTCTAACATAAACAAAATGAGAAATGCAATAATGATAGCGGAAAATTTAGTAATAGCAAAAGGGTTTGAAGACATAGTAATATTTGCAAATTCAAATTGTGTAAGTGTAATAATAAAAGCAGAAAATCTTGAACCAGAGCAGATTGCTCAAATACAAAATATAGTTTCTAGGGAATTAGAAGTAGGAGCAGAAGCAATAAATATAAGTACAAAATAAGAAAAAAAAGTATAAAATATATGTAAAATTATGAAGGAAAAAAAGAAAAAAGGGCGAATAATATAGTAGTACATGATGTAAGATATGTACAATAAAACTTTGGAAGGCGGGTGCACACACATGCAAATAACAGACGTACGTTTAAGAAAAGTAAATTCAGAAAACAGAATGAAAGCTGTTGCTTCTGTAACATTCGATAATGAATTTGTTATTCACGATATTAAAGTTATCGAAAGTCAAAATGGATTATTTATAGCTATGCCTAGCAGAAAAACTCCAAACGGAGAATTTAAGGATATAGCTCATCCAATCAATGCTGAGACAAGAGAGAAAATTCAAAATGCAATTTTAGAAGCTTATAACTCTCCTGATGCTGAAACAGCTGAATAATAATAAATCAAAAAACACCTTCGGGTGTTTTTTTGTTGTTATATTAAAAAAATTCATAAAAAACTCTTTAAAAAAGTAAAAAAATGGGTTACAATATAACATGTAAAAAGGAGAAAGTATGAAAAAAAAGTGGGAAATTTATGAGCCAAATCAAGAGTTAGTAAAGGAAATATCAGATAAACATAATATATCAAATTTACTAGCAAAAGTTCTTATAAACAGAAATATAGTAAAAGACGAAGAAATAAATGTATTTTTAGAACCAAAAAGAAACAACTTCAATGATCCATTTTTAATGCTAGATATGGAAAAAACAGTAGAAAGAATTATTAAGGCAATAAAAAATAAAGAAAAGACAATAATTTATGGAGACTATGATGTAGATGGAATAACAAGTATTACAGTATTAAAAAAATTCTTAAACGAGAGAGGACTAGATGTTGAATATTATATACCAAACAGGTTAGAAGAAGGATATGGACTAAATAAAGAAGCGGTGCAGCAAATAGCAGAAAAAGGGTATAAATTAATGATAACAGTAGACTGTGGAATTTCAGGTATAGAAGAAGTAAAACTTGCAAATGAGTTAGGGATAGAAACAATAATAACCGACCATCATGAACAGTTAGCAGAGTTACCTGAGGCATTTTCAATAATAAATCCTAAAAGAAAAGACAACACATATCCATTTAGAGGGCTTGCGGGAGTAGGCGTAGTATTTAAACTTATACAAGCTATCTCAATGAAATTAGGATTAGATGAAAAAGAATATTTAAAATATTTAGATATTGTGTGTATAGGAACGATATCAGATATAGTACCATTAGTTGATGAAAATAGAGTAATAGCAAAACTTGGTTTAAAGTTAGTAAAAGTAACAAAAAATGTTGGGTTAATGGAATTAATAAAAGAAATTGGATATAAAAATATAGACTCAAGCATGGTATCATTTGGGATAGCTCCTAGAGTAAATGCTTGTGGAAGAATGGGAAAACAAGAAGAAGCTCTAAAATTATTTCTTACAGAAGATAAAGAGGAAGCAAGAGAAATAACAAAAAAGTTAAATAAATATAATGTAGAAAGACAAGAAAAAGAGAAAAAAATATTTGATGAAGCAATAGAAAAATTAAGTAAAGAAAATATAGAAGAATTAAATAGTATAGTTTTAGCAGAAGAAAATTGGCATCATGGAGTAATTCGGAATAGTAGCTTCAAGAATTACAGAAAAATTTTTCAAGCCAACCATTTTAATTTGTTTTGAAGGAGAAGAAGGAAAGGGGTCAGGAAGAAGCATTCCGGGCTTTGATTTACATGAAGCTTTAGTAGAGAGTTCAAAACACCTAAAGAGGTATGGTGGACATGAAATGGCTGTTGGTTTATCCTTAGAAAAAAGTAAATTTAAAGACTTTAAAGAAAGTTTTGAACAAATAGCAAAAGAAAAAAATGTTAAGCAAATAAGACCAGTAATAAATATAGATTGTGAGATAACAAAAGATGACTTAAAGAAGGAAACTATAGAACAAATAAAATTACTAGAACCTTTTGGAGAAAAGAATAAACCACCATTAGTATTATATAAAAATTTGAAAGTAGTTTCTATAAGAGCTTTATCAGAAGGAAAACATTTAAAGTTAATGTTAAAAGATGAAAATGAAGTAATAGATGCAATAGGTTTTAACTTAGGAGAACTTTCAGAAGAGTATTTAATTGGAGATAAAATAGACATAGTAGGAACACTAGAACTAAATACATTTAATGGACAAGAAACTGTACAAATAAATATAAAAGACGTAATGCATTCTGTAAAATAATTACACTAAGGAGATGAGCAGAGGTGGAAAATCCAAATAAAACAATTGATGATGTAATACGCAAAATGAAATCAAATAGAAGAAAAACAAATACAAATTTAATATTAAAAGCCTACAATTTTGCTGAAGAAAATCATAATGGGCAAAAGAGATTATCAGGAGAAGATTATATTATACATCCGTTAAATGTTGCATATATATTAGCGGATTTGCATTTAGATGATGCAACAATTTGTGCCGCTCTTTTACATGATGTGGTTGAAGATACAAAAGTAACAAATGAAGATATAACAAGAATATTTGGCGAAGAAATTGCTGAGATGGTAGCAGGAGTAACTAAATTAAGTAAAATACAGTATGAAACAATAGAAGAAGCACAGGTAGAAAATTATAGAAAAATGTTCCTAGCTATGGGAAAAGATATAAGAGTTATATTAATAAAATTAGCAGATAGACTACATAATATGAGGACTCTTTCAAATTTAAAAAGAGAAAGGCAGATCGCCAATGCAAAAGAAACCATGGAACTATATGCACCACTTGCTAATAGATTAGGTATATATTCTTTAAAATGGGAACTAGAAGATTTAAGTTTTAGATACTTGTATCCAGAAGAATATAGAGAACTTGTAATGAGTATAGAAAAAAAGAGAGAAGAAAGAATAGAATTTATAGAGAAAATAATGGCAGAGATAAGAGTCGCCCTAAAAAAAGAAAGAATAGTTGCAGAAGTAACAGGAAGGGCAAAGCATTTGTATAGTATTTACAGAAAAATGCAGAGAGATAATATAACAATAGACCAAGTATATGATTTATTTGCATTAAGAATAATAGTAAATTCAGTAAAAGATTGTTATGCAGCACTAGGAGTGGTACATGATTTATATACTCCTATGCCAGGTAGGTTTAAAGATTATATAGCAGTTCCAAAACCAAATATGTATCAATCCATACATAATACGTTAATAGGTCCAAAAGGAACTCCTTTTGAGGTACAAGTAAGAACATGGGATATGCACAGGATAGCAGAATATGGTATTGCGGCACACTGGGCTTATAAAGAAGCAAATAGGTTCAAAAAATCTAATGTAATCGTAGAGGAAGACAAGTTGGCGTGGCTTAGAGAAACACTAGAATGGCAGAAAGATATGCAGGATCCAAATGAATTTTTAAAAACATTAAAAACAGAGTTATTTGAAGATGAAGTGTATGTATTTACACCAAAAGGTGAGATTAAAACACTTCCAAGAGATGCAACGCCAATAGACTTTGCATATAGTATACATGCTGAAGTAGGTCATAGAATGGTAGGTTGCAAAATAAATAGTAAAATGATGCCAATAGTAACACCTTTAAAAAGTGGAGATATTGTTGAAATAATAACATCAGATACAGCAAAAGGTCCAAGCAGAGATTGGCTAAAAATAGTAAAAAGTTCAAGTGCAAAAACAAAAATTACTCAATGGTTTAAAAAGACTGAGAGAGAAGATAACATAGAAAAAGGTAAGGACATACTAGAAAAGGAAATAAAGAAAATAGGAATGACGCATAGTGAACTATTTAAGCCAGAGTGGATACAAATTGTATTAAGTAGATACAATTACAATACTGTGGAAGATATGTATGCAAGCATAGGATTTGGAGGAATATCACCAAATAAAATAATAACAAGGTTATTAGAAGAGTATAAAAAAGAACATGAAGAAGAAAAGATAGAACAAAAAATACAAGAGTTAGTAACAGAAAAAACAAAATCTAAAAAACCAGCAAAACATGGTGTAATAGTAGAAGGAATCGACAATTGTTTAGTAAAATTATCAAAATGCTGTAATCCAGTTCCGGGAGATGATATAATAGGTTATATAACAAAAGGAAGAGGGGTTTCAGTGCATAGAAAAGACTGTACAAATTTAAAAGACCTGTTGTTAGATGAAGGCAGAATTATAGAAGTTGAATGGTATGATGAAAAAGAAACAGCAAAATACAATGTAGATATACAAGTATTAGCAAATGATAGAACAGGTTTATTATCAGATGTGGTAAAAGAAATAACAAATCTAAAAATAAATATAATGGGAGTAAATACAAGAACAAGTAAAGATAGAATAGCGTGCATAGAAGCAACGCTAGAGGTACAAAATATAGAACAGTTAAATCAAGTAATAAAACAAATAAGAAAAGTAGACAGTGTATATGAAGTAACACGTAAGAAATAAAGTTTTACGATAAAATTAAAAGTTAATAAACAAGTATAAGAAAAGAAAGGGAAACTTATGATATTAAAAAGAATAAAAATGAATCCAGGAGTAATTTCAGGCGAAAACTGTTATGTTGTTCAGGATGAAAAAACCAAAGAAACTATGATAATAGATCCAGGAGAATTAACAGAAGATTTAATAAAAATATTAGATGCAATGCAGATAAAATTAAAATATATATTATTAACACATTGTCATGGAGATCACATAGCAGGGGTACAAAAAATAAAGGAAAAATATGGAGGTCAAGTATTAATACATAGAAAAGATGAAAATGGTTTGCGAGATATAAATATAAATTTAAGTACCCATATAGGGTTAGAACCAATAACAATACAGGAAGATTCAAGAGTAGATGATAATGATATATTACATGTTGGAGAGCTAGAATTTGTAGTAATACACACACCCGGACATACGGCACGGAAGTATATGTTTATATTCTAAACAAGAAAAAATGTTATTTTCAGGAGATACATTATTTAGAGGAGCATGGGGACGAGTAGATTTACCAACTAGTAGTTTTGAAGATATAATAAGTTCAATAACAAATAAACTAATAAATCTTCCAGAAGACACAATAGTATATCCGGGACATCGGAAAATCAACATTAATTGGGGAGGAAAAACCAATATATGCAGAAATGAGGCAAAAAGAGTGGGAATAAAATGTAAAGTTAAAACTGATGAAAATAAAAAATAGGCTAAGATTGCTAAAAAAAGCAGTTATAATATTTAGTAAAAATATATAACTGCAATAGAATTTTGCAAATTAAAAAATTTATAGTTTAAAAATCTAAATTTTGCAATTCTTAATTTATGTTTTACTTACTAAGATAGAATGAGCATCTTCTTTACGAAGTGCAATTAAAAAACCACGTACTTCATAAGCGGTAGGGTCTCCAAAAGGGCTTTTAAGAGCCGCATGAATAGTAGTATTTTTTATTAAACCAAGATCCAATAATCTCCTTTGAAGCGGACCAGAACAATTGAAGCCAATTATTCTGCCAGAAGAATTTAAGGGCAATTTATCCAAAGTAATATCACTCATGATAAAAAATCATTCCTTTCTGCTAAAATCTAAAGAGCGTAAAGTACGAAAAATCTATACCCTCTAATATAATTTATGATGAGTGTGAATTAATGGTGAATAATGAAGAAAAATGATATAATAAGAATAAAAAAATTTTATAGTGTTAAAAAAGGTTTATAGGTAACCATTAAAAACCTAAATATAATATATAAGGATGGAAGAAAAATGAAAAGAGAAAGAGGATTTGAAATAGCAAAAGGCTTTGAAAATAATAATATAAATTTACCAGTAAGAAAAACAAAAAATTCAGCAGGATATGATATAGAAGCAGCGGAAGATACAATTATTCCGAGTTTTAAAAAAGGAATGAAACCAACACTTGTAAAGACAGGTATAAAAGCTTATATGGGAGAAGATGAAGTTTTAATCTTAGCAAATAGAAGCTCAAATCCTGGAAAAAAAGGATTAATATTAGCAAATAGTATAGGAGTAATAGATAGCGACTACTATGGAAACCCAGATAACGATGGACACATAATGTTTGCTTTTTATAATATAAAAGATGAAGATATAGAAATAAAAAAAGGCGAAGCAATAGGACAAGGCATATTTCAAAAATTTTTAACAACAGATAATGATGTAAGTCAAGGTGAGAGAACAGGAGGCTTTGGTTCAACAAGTAAACAATAGAAAGCTAAGTTTGTAAAAGTAATAAAAATAAGTTCATGAAAATCATAAAACCAAATTTATAAAAAAATAAGTTTATAAAAACTCTTGAAAAAAATATAATTATGTAATACAATTTATTTAAGAGATAATTAAAAAAGGAGAAAATTTATGAAAAATGAACGAGGTTCAATAACAGTAATAACATTAGTAACAATTTTATTTATGCTAGCTTTTCTTATAAGTACATATTCAATAATTGCAAATAGAAGACAGGCGCAAGCAGAGATAAAAGCAGAAACAAGAAAAATATATGAAACCGAAGTTGATAATGTAGAGGAAATATATAACAGCTATTTAGCAAAGGTAAATGAAGAAATACCAATAAGAACTGCAGAAGAATTATTTAAAATAGGTACAGGAGAGAGCATATTCGCAAATAATAAAATATATGTATGTTCTAAAGATGCTAATTATAAGTTAGATAATGATATTACATTTGATGTGGCTGATTATGCTGAAACGATAAAAACAGAAAAAACAGAAGAAAATGAAAAAAAATGGGTAACAATAGAAAAACAAAAAACAAACGGAACATTAACAGGAACATTTAGTTATAATGGACATACGATAACTGAAACAGACACAGGAAATAATGTAATAATTCATGAAGAAAAATAAAAATATTATAAATTTAAAGACAGTTTCAAGAAAAGAAACTGTCTTTAAATTATATAAAGTAAATACAACTATTTACTTAACATTTGACTTTCAGCCTTTTGAATCATTTTTTTAACCATGTTACCACCGATTCTTCCAGCGTCTCTTGAAGATATATCACCATTGTATCCATTTTTTAAATTAACACCAACTTCTCTTGTAGTCAAAAAAATATTTGAAAAAACAAAAAAAAGCAATCGCCTAAAAATGCAAATGCAAATAACATTATTGACAATGTAAATAAAATATGATATAATACATATAATATTAATAGAAGGAAGTGTATTGATATGGCTCAAACAAATATAAATATAAGAATGGATAAACAATT
>CANRAB010000032.1 GCA_947628475.1 uncultured Clostridia bacterium | reverse complement strand
CAAGAGCTGTAATAGAAGCACTTACACATACATTTTATAATTATGAAAAGAGAAATACACCTCAAATTTTATATGCAGGAAATAATTTAAGTCCGAACTATATTAATGATTTGATTGATATAATAGGCTCAAAAGATATTAGTATAAATGTAATATCAAAATCTGGAACAACAACAGAACCAGCTATAGCTTTTAGAATTTTTAGGGAATTTTTAGAATCAAAATATGGAATTGACGAAGCAAGACGTAGAATATACATTACAACAGATAAAGAGAAAGGTGCGTTAAAAAAACTTTCTAATGAAGAAGAATATGAAACATTTGTAATTCCAGATAATATAGGCGGTAGATACTCTGTTTTAACAGCGGTTGGTTTATTACCGATTGCGGTAGCAGGCATAGACATAGACAAATTAATGTACGGAGCAAAAACAGCGGAAGATAAATATAGTGAAAAAACAGTAAAATACAATGAATGTTACCAGTATGCAGTAGTAAGAAATATATTATATAAAAAAGAAAAAACAACTGAAATATTAGTAAACTATGAACCTAAAATGCAATACTTTACTGAATGGTGGAAACAGTTATATGGTGAGAGTGAAGGTAAAGAACATAAAGGTATATTTCCAGCTGGAGCAATGTTTACAACAGATTTACATTCGTTAGGTCAATACATACAAGATGGAAGAAGAAACTTATTTGAAACAGTTATAAGTATAGAAGAACCAGAAACAGATATAAAAATAAAAAAAGATGCAGATAATATAGATGGTTTAAATTTTGTGGCAGATAAAACCATGGACTATGTAAATAAAAAAGCTATGGAAGGTACCATAGAAGCGCATATTTCTGGAGGAGTTCCTAATATACTAATAACATTGAAAAAATTAGATGAAGAAACTTTGGGAGAACTTATTTACTTTTTTGAACTTGCATGTGGAATATCAGGCAAACTACTAGGAGTAAATCCATTTAATCAACCAGGCGTTGAAGCATACAAGAAAAATATGTTTAGATTATTAGGAAAACCAGGCTATGAATCATAAAAAACTTATAATGAATATAGTAACTTTTCCAATGTTGAATTTAAAATTTAATATAGACAATGTGGCATTTTCAATATTTGGCTTTGATATATACTGGTATGCAATACTAATAGTATCAGCCATGTTAATTTCTATCTGTATATTTAAAATGCGAGATGGATTATATGAGATAAAATTTTCAGATGTCATAGACTTAGCAGTATATTTAATTCCCATATCCATAGTTTCTGCAAGGATTTATTATGTAATATTTAATCTGCAAGAATATTTAGAAAACCCAATTAGAATATTAAATTTTAGGGGCGGTGGTCTTGCAATTTATGGAGGAATTATAGGTGGATTAATTACATGTGCTATATTTTGCAAAAAAAGAAAAATAAAATTGCTAAATTTATTAGATTTTGTTGCACCGGGAATAGCTTTAGGACAAGCAATTGGTAGATGGGGCAACTTTATAAATATAGAAGCGTATGGTGTAGAAACTACTTTACCTTGGAGAATGGGCATATATGAATCAGGTAAATATATAGAAGTACATCCAACATTTTTGTATGAATCGCTGGCAACATTTATATTATTCATTATTCTTTTAAAAATTAAAAATAAAAGAAAGTTTGAGGGACAACTAACTTGTATTTATTTTATGTGGTATAGTTTTGTAAGAATGTTTATAGAAGGTTTAAGAACAGATAGCTTAAAACTAGGAACCATACGAATTTCTCAATTACTATCATTAATAATATTTATAGTTTCAGTTATTTTTTATGCGAGAGCAAAGAAAACTAATAAAAAATGAAGAGGGTTCATATTTTAGAACCCTCTTATTATGCAACAATTTTTTACCAGCCACCATTTAATTCACTTTTAAGCGTTAAATTAATTACAGAGCCAATTTCAACAGAAGTATCTGCTGCAATATCTTGGCTAATTACTTTTCCACTACCATCTAAAACTATGTTCAAATTAGCTTCAGCAGCAATATTTATGGCCTCAGCTGCAGTACATCCTCTAAAGTTTGGTACAGTAACAGAAGTAGAAACATTGCTATTTTGTGTATAAATGAACACATTTGCACCATTTAATAAATGGGCACCTTTTTTTGGCATCTGATTTGTTACAAGGTCTGTATCTTGAATGGTATCATCAGTATGTACAATAAATCCATAAGATTGTAATAGTTCACGAGCTTCTGCTACAGTTTTATTTTCTAAATTTGGCATAGTATGTGTCTCATAATTTGATTCCGTATTAGAAGTTGAAGCAACACCTATGTATGGTAAAATTTCAGATAATACTTGCCCAACAACAGGACCTGCAATTTCACCACCTTGGTGAGAATAGCCTTGAGGATTGTATAAAGCAACTAATATAACAACTTGTGTGTTTACAGTTGGAGAAAGTCCTATAAATGAGGCAACATAAGTACCGTTATTTTGGGCCAAGTTTTCAGTAGTACCAGATTTTCCTCCAATGGAATAACCTTTTACATCAGCGTACCTACCAGTTCCATCACTTACTGCATAATCTAGCATATCCATTACAGAATTTGCTGTTTGCTTTGAAACAACTTGTCTTACAGCAACGGGCTCTGGAGTTGTTATACTTCCTGTATTAGTGTCAACAATCTTATCTATAATTCTAGGTTGCATTAAAACTCCTTCATTTGCAATTGCAGAAACTGCTGTTATAAGTTGTAAAGGAGTTATAGTTACACCCTGTCCAAAAGACATTTCAGCAAGTTCAAATTTTCTAATTGAATTTAAGTCGTAGAATATACTATTTGCTTCTCCATAAAACTGCGAGTTAGTATTTGTTAATAATCCGAAAAGCATTATAATATTTATATAGAGTAGGTGCACCAATTTTTAAACCTAATTGTATAAAAGAAGGGTTACAAGAATTTGCAAGCGCCTGTTTTAAACTTTGACCTAAATGTGGATTTTTATATCTCCAACAATTTATAGAGATATTATCAACAACTTCTTGACCAGCACAGTAAAAAGTATCAGGTGTTTCTGCTTCTACAATTCCTTCTTCTAAACCAACTGCTGTTGTAATTATTTTAAAAGTAGAACCAGGTTCATAAGTGTTTTGAACTGCTTTATTTCTCCACATCTCATATAAATAATTTGATTGTTCTTCTCCAGAAAGTGAATCCCAAGTAGATAAAACATTTGCATCTAACGGTGTATATGGTGTATTTAAGTTATAATCTGGATAATTAGCCATTGCTAATACATTGCCAGTAGATGGCTCCATTACAATTATTGTTCCATAATCGGCAATGTTATCTATAACTGCTTGTGAAAGATATTTTTCAGCAATAGATTGGATATTAACATCAATAGTTAAATAAACATTGCTGCCATCTTTTGCTGCAATATATGACTGCTGCTGGTTTGGAATTTCAGCATTAATAGAATCTGTTATAGTAACAGATTTACCTACTGTGCCAGATAAAATTGAATTAAGAGAATTTTCTAAACCGAATAAACCAGTATTATCTGTTCCAGTAAAACCTAATACGTGGCTAGCTAAATTATTATATGGATAATAGCGTTTAATTGAAGAATCTATATTAATTCCAGATGAAATATCATTAGTTTCCATCCAACTTTTTAATAACTCTATTTTATCACTTTCAACTTTTGAAGCTATTGTAATGTATGAAGTTCCGAGAAGAAAGTTTTTCTAACGTTTCGTTATAATCTAAAGAAAAAATATCACTAAAAGACTGTGCCACAAATTCTAAATCTACAGCTGTATCATCAGAGTGTTTTAACCTTGTAGGATTTACGGAAACAGTATCAACTTCTGCGCTAATTGCAAGAACCTTACCATTAGAATCATATATAATTCCTCTTGAAGCATCTATTGTTTTAGTAGAAGTTTGCTGTGATATTGCTTGTTTACTTAACCAAAAACCTTTAACAAATTGAAGATAGGCGAGCCTAATTATAAGTAAAATAAATAAAAAGAATAAAAATAATTCCATAACTCTTAACTTTTTTATATTAGAATTATTAATCTTAATAATTTTTTTTGATTTCTTCATAAGTGCCTCCTATAATTTGAATATTTACATTTTATATTATAAATAAGTAAAAATCAATACTTTTATCTTGTTTTTTTGAAGAAAACGTTATATAATGTTACTGTTTATTTTAACTTTAAATAATAAAGAAAATAATGCAAATTTCATAGAAAATTTGTTAAAAAATTAGAAAGGAATGGTATCTTTATGCAAGTTAGTAAAGAAGAAATTTTGCATATTGCAAATTTGGCTTGTCTTAATATTAAAGAAGAAGAAATTGAAGAATATAGAAAAAATCTTCAAGATATTTTAAATTTTGCAAATATAGTTAATAGTGTAAACACGGATAATATAAGTGAAACCATTGGAAGTACAAGTAATGTAAATGTATTTAGAGAAGATGAAATAAATGAATTTAAAGATGAAGCTCTTTTATTAGAAAATGCACCTGACAAAGAAAATAATATGTTTAAAATTCCAAAAGTGCTTTAATTATATGTAACTTTCGGGAGGACTTAATAATTCATTATAAGAAATGGAGGAAATTTAATGGAACTTTATGAATTAACTGTTCATGAATTAATGGACAAGCTAAATAAAAATGAAATTACATCTGAGGATATAGTTAAAAGTTATTCAAAAAGAATTGAAGAAAAAGAAAAAGATATTGGAGCATTTGTAACTATAACAACAGATGAAGCTCTAGAAAAATCAAAAACGGTGAAAACACGGAAATTTAGCAGGTATACCCATAGGAATAAAGGATAATTTGTGTACTAAAGGTGTAAAAACAACCTGTAGTTCAAAAATGCTTGAAAACTTTGTTGCTCCATATAATGCAACAGTAGTAGAAAAATTAGAAGATGAAGGAATAATAAGCCTTGGAAAATTAAATATGGATGAATTTGCCATGGGAGCTTCAACAGAGTACTCAGCATTTAAAACAACGAAAAATCCATGGAATTTGAATTCAGTACCGGGAGGTTCAAGTGGAGGAAGTGCAGCAGCGGTGGCAAGTCAAATGGTGCCTTGGGCACTTGGATCAGATACAGGTGGTTCAATACGTCAACCTTCAGCACTATGCGGAGTTGTTGGGTTGAAACCAACTTATGGTTTGGTATCAAGGTATGGCTTAGTAGCTTTTGCCTCATCCTTAGACCAAATAGGACCTATTACAAAAGATGTTGAAGATAGTGCAATATTATTAAATGTAATAACAGGGCATGATGAAAAAGACTCTACGTCTGCAAATGTTCCAAAAAAAGATTATACAAAGAGTTTAGTAAAAGATGTAACTAAACTAAAAATAGGTGTTCCAAAAGAATTTTTAGGTGAAGGTATAAATGAAGAAGTAAAGCAAAGTGTAGAAGCAGCAATTCAAAAGTACAAAGAATTAGGTGCAACGGTAGAAGAATGTACTTTAGATATAGCGAATGAAGCTTTGGCCACTTACTATATAATAGCGTGTGCAGAGGCAAGTTCAAATTTAGGAAGATTTGATGGAATAAGATATGGTTACAGAACTAAAAATTATGAAACGCTAAAAGATATTTATAAAAATTCAAGAAGTGAAGGCTTTGGAGCAGAGGTAAAGAGAAGAATAATACTAGGAACTTATGTACTTTCATCTGGATATTATGATGCTTATTACAAAAAAGCTCAAAAAGTAAGAACAGTTATAAAACAAGAATTTGAAAAATTATTTGAAGAATATGATTTATTAATAACTCCAACATCTCCAACAGTTGCGTATAACATAGGAACAAAATCAAACAATCCACTAGAAATGTATTTAGCAGATTTATGCACAGTTTCTGTAAATATTGCTGGACTTCCAGGAATTTCAATCCCTTGTGGAGTAGATAAACAAGGTATGCCCGTTGGATTGCAATTAATAGGCAAGCCTTTTGGAGAAGAAACATTATTGCAGGCAGCATATACTTATGAACAAGAAGTTAAATTTAGAGATAAATATAAACCACAATTTAAAAGTTAAGGAAGGAATGATAAAAAATGTCAAAAGAAGATTATGAAGTTGTAATAGGCTTAGAAGTTCATAGCGAGCTATCAACAAAAACAAAAATATTTTGCTCATGTCCTACTGAATTTGGAGGAGAACCAAATACACATTGCTGCCCAGTTTGTATGGCAATGCCTGGAGCATTACCAGTACTTAATAAAAGAGTAGTGGAATATGCAATAAAAGCAGGACTTGCTACAAATTGTAGTATTGCTCATGTAAGTAAAAATGATAGAAAAAATTATTTCTACCCAGATTTACCAAAATCATATCAAATATCACAATTTGATATGCCACTTTGCACAGAAGGTTATGTGGAAATAGAGACTAAAGATGGACCTAAAAAAATTAGATTAGTTAGAATTCATATAGAAGAAGATGCAGGAAAGTTAAACCATGATGAATATGGTAGGGGAAGTTTAGTAGACTTAAATAGAGCAGGAGTTCCATTAATAGAAATAGTATCAGAGCCAGATATGAGAAGTACAGAGGAAGTAGATAGCTATTTAAAAAAATTAAAATCAATACTAGAATATATAGAAGTTTCAGACTGTAAAATGCAAGAAGGGTCTTTAAGAGCAGATGTAAACGTTTCTGTAAGAAAAAAAGGAGCAAAAGAATTTGGAACAAGAACAGAAATGAAAAATATGAACTCTTTTAGGTCAATAACAAGGGCCATTGAATATGAAGCACAAAGACAAATAGAAGTTCTTGAAAATGGTGGAAAAATAGAGCAAGAGACTTTAAGATGGGATGAAGTATCTGGAAAAACATTCTCCATGAGAGATAAAGAAGATGCTCAAGATTATAGATATTTTCCAGAGCCAGACTTAGCAATAATTAATATTTCTGATGAAATGATAGATGATATAAGAAAAAGTTTACCAGAAATGCCAGAGAGTAGAAGAGAAAGGTATGTAAAAGAATTAGGGTTACCAGAGTATGATAGTAACATACTAACATCTTCAAAATACTTATCAGACCTATTTGAAAATGCTACAAAAGTATGCAACAATCCAAAAGCAGTAAGTAACTGGATAATGACAGATATAACAAGAATATTAAATGAAGAAGAAAAAGAACCAAACGAAATACCATTTACAGCAGAACAATTAGGAGAATTAGTAACATTAATAGATAAAGGAACAATAAGTTCAAAGATTGCAAAACAAGTATTAGAAGAACTTTTCAAAAATCCTAAATCTCCACAAGATATAATAAAAGAAAAAGGCTGGATTCAAATTTCAGACGAAAGTGCAATAAAAGAAGTTGTATTAAAAATTTTAGAAGCAAACCCACAATCAATAGTAGACTATAAAGCAGGAAGAGATAGAGCATTAGGTTATTTAGTAGGGCAAGCTATGAAGGAAACAAAAGGTAAAGCAAACCCACAAATGTTAAACAAAATGTTTTTAGAAGAATTAAATAAATAATTGTATAAATGAAGCACGCCTCTTAAGTAAAGAGGCGTGCTTTTTTGGAGGAGTTAGAGACCTAAAGCCTCATACTCACCATCTAAGTCATCTTCTAAATGTTCCTCGCTAGGACGCTGAAAGTAGCGTATGCTTGCAGATTTTATGAAACCTAAAGCATACATCTTTTGGGGATAGTGGAGTGGATTTTCAATAAAAATCTCTCCACTGGTTACTATACTTCCCACGTTTTGCAAATCTACAGCATGTGGAATGTATATGTTTTCCCGCGCTTCGATGTGATGTGCGGTTATGCGGATTGGTTTATCATCATTAAGAACTGAGATAAAAATATTCTGATTAGATATAATCAGATGTGCTTTCACATTCGCACTGATTGTTAGATCCCCAGTAACGAGGAGAGTAGTGTTTTCGCCGAAGTCTGTGTCCTGCATAATTGTTAAATCATGAGGAATGTAGTAGAAGTCATGCATGGAAAAAATCCTCCAAAAATATAAAATAGGTTTTCCGTAGCGGAAAACTATATTTATTATACCATAGTTTTCCATAATGTGCAAATTACATAATTCCTTTTTTGAACTTATCACTAGCTATAGCTCCAACTAGAAAAGAAACAAAAAACATTAAACTGCATTTAACTCCTAAGTAACCTATTTCAAAAGTAACATGAGAAACAGGATTTATTGTATATAAAAATAAAATATATGTAAAAAATATGCCTAAAATAAAAGAAAATTTAAAACCAAGTTTCATAATTTTAATAATAGAAGCATCTATATTTTTAATATCATTTAATAATTTTATCATTAGTAAAACCTCCTAAAATTATGTTAACATAAAATAAAGCAAAAAGCAAAGGTAATTTATGGAAAGTAGCAATATATAAATATTTTATTTAAAATTTACATAAAATAAACATATAACTGCGATGAAATTTGGTGGACTTTTATTGTTATACATTTTTTTAGAAAGGAAAATAAAAATGTTTGTACCACAAGAAATTTTATATGAAGAAAATATAAAAAATTATGAGCTAGGGAAAGAATTATTGAAAAAATATAAAGATGTTCCAAAACATGTTATAGAAAACCATAATAACATACCAGAAATGAGAAGTAAGCAAAATTCGGAGTTTACTAATATAAAGAAAAATTTAATAATAGGAATAAGAAAAACTCATAACTTTGTACCAAACCATAAAACATCAGATTTTTTAGTACCATATACATCTTCAGGTTGTACCGCAATGTGTATGTATTGTTATTTAGTCTGTAATTATAATAAATGTGCATACTTAAGGTTATTTGTAAATAGAGAAGAAATGTTAGATAAAATTATAAAAACTGCCAACAAAAGTGAGAAAGAATTAACTTTTGAAATAGGCAGTAATAGTGATTTAATTTTAGAAAATACAATAACAGGAAATTTAGAATGGACAATACCAAAATTTGCGGAAAATAGTAGAGGTTACTTAACTTTTCCAACTAAATTTGATATGGTAGAACCAATACTAAATTTAGAACATAAAGGAAAAGTTATAGTAAGAATGAGTGTAAATCCAGAAAAAATAATACAAAGAGTAGAATTTGGAACATCAAACTTAGAAAATAGAGTAAAAGCAATAAATAGATTACATTCAGCAGGTTATAAAGTAGGCATATTAATAGCTCCAATAATTTTAGTAGATGACTGGCAAAAGTTATATGAAGAATTACTAATATATCTAAAAGAAAATTTAAGTGAGGAAGTAATAAAAGATACTTTTTTTGAATTAATTTTTATGACATATAGTTATGTTCATAAAATGATAAATCAAGAAGCGTTTCCAAATGCAATAAAAATTTTCGATGAAGATAAGATGACTGGTAGAGGAAAAGGAAAATATATGTATAAAGAGCTATTTAGAAAAGAAGGAGAAGAATTTTTTAAAAGTAAAATGAACAAATATTTTCCAAATAGCCCAATAATGTATATAGTATAAAAAGAAATTTTATATGTTTCCATTTCTCTTTAACATTTCGTTTTTTAAATTCCACAAATTACTAGATAAATCCACGAAATATCTGTGAGGATTATTAAGACGTTTAACTTCATCCCATAAAGTATCTAGTTCCTCTTTACGATGTTTTGAAATATCGCTTAAAGAAGGTGATGTATATATTAAATTACCATCTTTAAAAATATGTTCTTGCAATGGTTTTGCAATATAATTTATTAAAGTCTTTTTTCTCCAAGGATTGTTGGGGTCAAATATAACGTAATTAGAATCTGGAATTGTTTCGTCATTTAAAGTTAGAACATCTGCTAAAGCTTTTCCAGTATCTTTAGAATAAAATCTATAAACTTTTTTAAATCCAGGATTAGTAATTTTAGTTGTATTTTCTGAAATTTTTATTTTTGGTATAACTTTTCCGTTTTTTTCAATAGCACATAATTTATAAACTCCGCCAAAAACAGGGTTACTTTTAGCAGTTATTAAATTTTCACCAACACCAAATGAATCAATTTTGGCACCTTGCTCTAATAAAGATTCAATTAAATTTTCATCTAGTGAGTTACTTACACAAATTTTACAATCTGGGAAGCCAGCTTCATCAAGAATAGTGCGAATTTTTTTTGATAAATAAGCTAAATCTCCACTATCTAATCTTACAGCTTTTGGTCTATATCCTTTTGGAACTAAAACTTCATTAAAAACTTTTATAGCATTTACGATACCAGAATTTATTGTGTCATAAGTATCAATTAGCAAAGTACAGTCATCCGGATACATTTCACTATAAGCTTTAAAGGCTTCATATTCAGAATCGAAACTTTGTATAAAACTATGAGCCATTGTTCCACTGGCAATCGTAGCAAATTTTTGTGCAGTATATGTACATGATGTACCAACGCAACCACCTATAATTGCTGCTCTAGCACCAAGAACTGCAGCATCAACTGAATGTGCACGTCTTGCACCAAATTCCATTACTGGACGGCCTTTAGCAGCAGAGACAATTCTACTAGCTTTAGTAGCGATTAAACATTGATGATTTATTATCATCAAAATCATGGTTTCTATAATTTGCGCTTCTATAATAGGCGCTTTTACAGTAATAATGGGTTCATGAGGAAATATAACAGTTCCTTCTGGGATAGCCCAAATATCACCAGTAAATTTAAAATTTCTTAAATAGCTTAAAAAACTATTTGAAAATTTATTTAGACTTTTTAAATAAGCTATATCTTCTTCATCAAATTTCAAATTTTTTATATAATCAATAACTTGTTCTAAACCACTGCAAATAACATATCCACCATTATCTGGGATTTGCCTAAAGAAAACATCAAAATAGGCTATAGTATTTTGCATATTATTTAAAAAATAACCATGAGACATTGTTAGCTCATAAAAATCTGTAACTAAACTTAATTTTCTATTATCCATATAAAATTCCTTCCTTTTGATAAAATAATACTACAAATATATTTTAACTAGAACAATTATAACACTTGTGTCAAGTAAATAAAATAATATAGATATAGAGAGCAATAGAAGAATAAATGAACAAAAATAAGTATAAAAGAGTAATAATGAGGAAAAATAAAGTAGAACATACAAAAAAGCAGCACAAGAAATTGAAAATAAGAATATAATGTGTTAATATAAATATAAAGAAGTTGTTAATAATTTTTCCCTGCATAGTGCGAACGAGTGAAATTTTAGAACCAACAGATAAGGAAAGGGAGTCCAAAGCTCTTAATATGGCGTGCAAGCTTACACAAATGGTTTTGTAGTAAGAAGCCCAGGAATATCGAGGCAGACACCCACCTGTGTAAGAGCAGGTCCTTAAAATTTCTATCAAAAACGGCTAAGGCGGGGATATTTATTTTTATAAAGTTTAACCACAATTTAGTAAATATTTTTTAAATCTATTGCAAATAATAATCGTATATGATATAAAAATAATATATAATTTTGAAAGGAGAAATAATATGGATGAAGAGTTAGATAATGTAATAATATTAAATGATGAAGATGGTAATGAAGTAAAATTTGAATTTTTAGATTTAATTCAATATAGTGGGGAAGAGTATGTAATACTATTACCAATGGAAGAAGAAGAAGAGGCTGATGAAGTAGTTATATTAAAGGTAGAGGATACAGATTCAGAAAACGAAGAAACTTATGTTGGTGTAGATGACCAAGAAGTATTAAATGCTGTATTTGAGATATTTAAAGAAAAATTTAAGGATGAATTTAATTTTGTAGATTAAAGTTTTATAAGTTATAAGAATCTAAATTATAAGAAGTTTAGATTCTTATAATTTTTTTATAGATAGGAAACCTTCAAATTATATATAAAAAATCCAGAATATAATATTCTGGATTTTGAAATTGTAAATTTTATCTTTTTGAGAATTGTGGAGCTTTTCTTGCTTTTTTAAGACCGTATTTTTTTCTTTCCTTCATTCTAGCATCTCTTGTTAAGAAGCCATTTGATTTTAATATAGGTCTAAATTCAGAATTAACTTGTAGCAATGCTCTTGAGATACCATGACGAATTGCTCCTGCTTGACCACTAATTCCGCCACCTTTTACGTTGCAAATAACATCAAATTTATCTAAAGTGTTTGTAGCAACTAAAGGTTGTTTTACTATAACTTTTAATGTTTCAACACCAAAGTATTCGTTTAAATCTTTTCCGTTTACTTTAATAGAACCATTACCATTTACTAATCTTACTCTAGCAATAGAGTTTTTTCTTCTACCTGTTCCAATAAATGAAGTTTTTTCTGCCATATTATTTTACCTCCCAAACTATAGGTTTTTGTGCTTGATTTTCATGTTCGCTTCCGCTATAAATTCTAACCTTATTAATCATTTGTCTTCCTAATCTATTTTTTGGAAGCATTCCTTTAATAGCAAGCATCATAGCTTTTTCAGGACTATTTTGTAACATATTTCTTGCAGAAATTTCTTTCATATTTCCAATATATCCTGTATGACGTCTATAAATTTTTTGATCTAATTTTTTTCCTGTTAAAATAACATCTTTAACATTTAATATAATAACATGATCACCTGTATCTACATTAGGTGTAAATGTAGGCTTATGTTTTCCTCTTAATAATTTTGAAGCTTCTGCAGCAACTCTTCCTAGAGGCTTACCGCTAGCATCAATTATATACCATTGTCTTTTAATATCGCTACTTTTAGCTGAATATGTAGTATTGTTCATGGTAAAAATTTCCTCCAATCATAATTTAAAATTAATTTATTTATATAAAATACATTTTATCAATAACTACCGGGCAAGGGTCATTAATAAAATTATATTTTTTCACACCTATCCATTTTAATACAAAAGTTAGAAAAAGTCAAGCAGAAGTGGTAAAAAAATGAAAAAAAGAGGTTTTACCTTTTTTTTCATTTTTATTTAATAAAGATTTGCGAAAATTTGTTCTTTTTCTATTGATTTATTGTAAGATATATGCTATACTAACTGACATAGGAAATGAACATTGTAGTAGATGTGTTGCCACTGCACTAGATAACTTTT
>CANRAB010000031.1 GCA_947628475.1 uncultured Clostridia bacterium | reverse complement strand
AAATTTTCTTTTACAATCATTAATTTAATGTAATTTTAAAAATATAAAAATGATTGTAAATATATTATACGAGGAGGGAACTTATGAGTTGTAAATGTAATTGTGGGGCAGACCACAAAGATGAAAAGATGGAAAAAATTTTATCAAAATACGAAAAAGACAAAAGTAATTTAATTCAAATATTAAATGAAGTTCAAGAAACCTATGGATATGTACCAAAAGATGCACAACTTGCAATATCAGAATACCTAGGATTAACAATGGCAGAAATTTATGGAGTAATAACATTCTATTCAAGATTTACTTTGAAACCAAAAGGAAAATATAATGTTTCAGTATGCTTAGGTACAGCGTGCTTTGTAAAAGGTTCAGAAAAAATACTAGATAGATTAAAAGAAAGATTAGGAATTGACGTTGGAGAAACAACGCCAGATGGAAAATTTTCAATAGAAGCTACAAGATGTATTGGTGCATGCGGTTTAGCTCCTGTATTTACAGTAAATGATGAAGTTTATGGTAAAGCAACACCAGAACTATTAGATAAAGTACTTGATGAATATCAAGCAAAAGACTAAAGTAAGAGAATATTAAAAGAGACACATATTAATCACTATAGAAAGGAATGTGAAATGTATGAAAACTTTACAAGAAATACATAAAATTAGAGAAGAAAAAAGAAAAGAATTAGATTTAAGAGTAAATTTAAAAGCCAATACACACGAAAAACATATTTTAGTATGTCGTGGAACAGGTTGTACATCTTCTAAATCACCAAAAATAATTGAAACATTTAGAAAAATATTAGAAGAAAAACATATAGAAAATGTAAAAGTTATACAAACAGGATGTTTTGGTTTATGTGCAAAAGGACCAATAGTAATAATAAGACCAGAAGATGTTTTCTATGCACACTGTACACCAGAAGACTGTGAAGAAATTATCAATACACATATCGTAGAAGGAAAAATAGTAGAAAGATTACTATGTAAAGATATAGATGAAACAACAGTAAAAAGATTAGACGAATTAAATTTCTATAAAAAGCAAAAAAGAATAGCTTTAAAGAATTGTGGAATAATAGACCCAGAGAATATTGATGAATACATTGCTTTTGATGGATATAAAGCTTTAGAAAAAGTATTACTAGAAATGACACCAGAAGAAGTTATTAAAGAGGTTTCAGACTCAGGACTTCGTGGTAGAGGTGGTGCAGGTTTCCCAACAGGTAAAAAGTGGGAATTTGCAAGAATGGCAAAAGGAAATCAAAAATATGTTGTTTGTAATGCAGATGAAGGAGATCCAGGAGCATTCATGGATAGAAGCATCTTAGAAGGAGACCCACACTGCGTTGTAGAAGCCATGATGATTGCAGGATATGCCATAGGAGCAAATAAAGGCTATATATATGTAAGAGCAGAATACCCAATAGCAGTACACAGATTCCAAACAGCCATAGACCAAGCAAAAGAATATGGAATTTTAGGAAAGAACATATTTGGAACAGACTTTGAATTTGATTTAGAGGTAAGACTTGGAGCAGGAGCCTTTGTATGTGGAGAAGAAACAGCATTACTAGAATCAATAGAAGGAAAGAGTGGTAGACCACGTCTAAAACCACCATTCCCAGCAAATGCAGGCTTATTTATGAAACCAACACTTATAAACAATGTTGAAACATATGCAAACATTACAAAAATAATCTTAAATGGTGCAAAATGGTATTCAAGCATTGGAACAGAAACTTCAAAAGGAACAAAAGTATTTGCATTAGGTGGAAATGTTGTAAATGTAGGTTTAGTAGAAGTTCCAATGGGAACAACACTTAGAGAAATAGTATTTGATATAGGTGGAGGAATTCCAAATGGAAGAGAATTTAAAGCAGCTCAAACAGGAGGACCTTCAGGAGGATGTATCCCAGCAGAACACTTAGATACACCAATAGACTATGAATCACTTGGAAAAATCGGTTCAATGATGGGTTCTGGTGGATTAATAGTAATGGATGATTCAAAATGTATGGTAAACCTAGCTAAATTCTATTTAGGATTTACAGTAGATGAAAGCTGTGGAAAATGTACTCCTTGTAGAATAGGAACAAAGAGAATGCTAGAAATACTAGAAAAAATCACAGAAGGAAAAGGAGAAGAAGGAGACTTAGAAAGACTAGAAACATTAGCTCAAACAATAAAAAGAACATCAGTATGTGGACTTGGTCAAACAGCTCCAAACCCAGTATTAAGTACCTTACATTATTTTAGAGATGAATATGAAGCACACATAAAAGATAAAAATTGTCCAGCTGGAGAATGTAAAGCTCTAAAACGTATGCAAATCAATAAGGAAAAATGTAAGAGATGTGGACTATGTGCAAGAAATTGTCCAGTAGGAGCAATTGAAGGAAACAGAGAAGAAGGATATAGAATAAACACAGAAAAATGTATTAAATGTGGATTATGTGCTTCAAAATGTAATTTCAAAGCAATTTAATTAAAAAAATGTATATATGAAGAAGCTTTTAATGAAAAAGTGTAAAATGAATGGAGTTTATTGATGAAAGATGAATTTGGTTTGGATAAAACCATAATTGAAAAAATAAAAAATGTTTTTGCAAAATATGAAGAAATAGAAAAAGCATGTGTTTTTGGTTCAAGGGCGAAGGGAACATATAAAGAAACTTCAGATATAGATATAGTATTATATGGAGATAAATTAACACATACTATTAATACAAAAGTGTATTATGATTTAGAAAACTTGTATATAATCTATAAAATTGATTTAATTAATTTCAACAGCTTATCACAAAATGATAAATTAAGGGAGAATATTATTAAAGAAGGAGTTGAAATATATGCCAGATAATTTGAAACAGTCATACGAAAATTTGCATAAAGCATATTTAAAATTACAGCAATTTTTAAAAGATGATAATAATACAGAATTAGCAAGAGCAGGAATAGTGCACGGCTTTGAATTTACATTCGAGCTATTTTGGAATTTTCTACAAAAATATTTAGAAAATTTAGGTATTATAGAAGAACATGGACCAAGTTCAGTAATCAAAACTGCATATCAAAATAATTATATAGAAAATGGTCAAGATTATATGGATATGTTAAGAGATAGAAACCTTATAACTCATACATACAAAGAAGAAATGGCTGGAGAAATTTATAATAGAATTAAAAATAATCATATACATACATTAGAAAGATTTATAAATAAATTCGATAATATAATGTAAGAGAGGAGAAATAAAATGTCAGAAAAAATAAAATTAACCATTGATGGTAAAGAAGTAGAAGTTGAAAAAGGTACTACCGTTTTACAAGCTGCAAGAAAAGCAAATATAGATATTCCAACACTATGTTACTTAAAAGAAATAAATGCAGCTGGAGATTGTAGAATGTGTATAGTAGATATAGAAGGAAGAAGGGGATTTGTTCCTTCATGTATAACACAAGCAGAAGAAGGAATGGTTGTAAAAACAGACACTCCAGAATTAAATGAATCTAGAAGAATAATGTTAGATTTAATATTATCAACACATAATAGAGATTGTCTAACATGTGTAAGAAATGGAAACTGTGAATTACAAGAACTTGCAGAAAAATTTGGTGTTACAAATATAGAATATGAAGGACAAAAAGTAGAACCAACAATAGATGAAATATCTCCTTCAATAGTTAGAGATAATAGCAAATGTATTATGTGTAAAAGATGTGTTGCAACATGTAAAAACATACAAAAGGTAAGTGCAATCGATGTAGCAGGACGTGGCTTCCAGTCAAGAATTGCAGCAGAAAATGATGAAAGCCTAAACAATGTAAACTGTACATTTTGTGGACAATGTATAAATGCTTGCCCAGTTGGAGCTTTAAAAGAAAAAGATGAAACACAAACAGTATGGAGAAAAATAAGAGATAAAGATACATTTGTAGTTGTTCAAACAGCACCAGCAGTAAGAGCAGGTTTAGGAGAAGAATTTGGTTATCCAATTGGAACTAATGTAGCAGGAAAAATGGTAACTGCATTAAAAAGAATGGGATTTGATAAAGTATTTGATACAAATACAGGTGCAGACTTAACAATAATGGAAGAAGCAAATGAATTAGTAGAAAGGTTACAAGATGGTGGAACACTACCAATGATAACATCTTGTAGTCCTGGATGGGTAAGATTTATAGAAATGAATTACCCAGAATTACTACCACATCTATCATCTTGTAAATCACCACACCAAATGTTTGGAGCAATTTTAAAATCATACTATGCTGAAAAAGCAGGTATAGATCCAAAGAAAATGTTTGTAGTATCAGTTATGCCTTGTGTAGCAAAGAAATTTGAAAAAACAAGGGAAGAAATGAAAAATGATGAATTAGAAAATGTAGATGCAGTTATAACAACACGTGAACTTGCAAGAATGATAAAACAAGCAAACATAAAATTTACAACACTTGAAGATTCAGAATTTGATGATCCAATGGGAGAAGCAACAGGAGCAGGAGCAATATTTGGAACAACTGGTGGAGTTATGGAAGCAGCATTAAGAACAGCATATGAAACAATAACAGGAAAAGAATTAGAAAAAGTAGATTTTGAAGCAGTTAGAGGAAAACAAGGAGTAAAGAAAGCCAGCGTAAAAATTGGAGATAAAGAAGTAAAAGTTGCTGTAGCACATGGTTTAGGTAATGCAAGAGAAGTACTTGAGGAAATAAAAGCAGGAACAGCAGATTATCAATTTGTAGAAATAATGGCTTGCCCAGGAGGATGTATCATGGGTGGAGGTCAACCAATAGTAAAATCAAAAATAAGAGATGAAGTAGATGTAAGAGCAAAAAGAGCAGAAGCATTATACAAAATTGATAAAGAAAGCAAACATAGAAAATCACATGAAAGTCCTACAATGATAAAATTATACAAAGAATTTTTAGGAAAACCAGGAAGCCATAAAGCACACGAATTATTACACACAACATATCATAAACGTGAAAAATATAATTAAATAAATTAAAATAAAATCCTAGCAAAAAAAGCTAGGATTTTTTCGTTCTTAAACAGTAAAAAAAAGAATATAATGAATATTATGATATTTATGAAAAATAAAAAATTAATAATAATTTCAATGATGTTAATGCTATCAATAGGAGTTTTTGCATATAATAAGCCAAACGAAAAAGTATCAATTTTAACAAATGCAACAGCTACAAAATGTGAGATACTAGTAGATGTAGAAGAATCAAAATTATATTTATTTCAAGATGGCAAACTAACAAAAACATATAGATGTTCAGGAGGAAAATGGTCAACTCCTTCACCAATAGGAACATGGAAAATAGTTTCTAAAGCAAAGTGGGGAGAAGGTTTTGGAGGTAGTTGGATGGGATTTAATGTACCATGGGGACAATTTGGAATACATGGTACATTGGATCCGAGCTCATTAGGCTGGGCAAGTTCGCATGGTTGTATAAGAATGAATAATGATGAAGTCGCAGAACTATATAAAACAATACCAATAGGAACAAAAGTAACAATAGTAGATGGTCCGTATGGACCATTTGGAAGTGGGTTTAGAGACTTAAAATCTGGAATGTATGGTTCAGATGTAATGCAAATACAAAAAAAATTAAAAGAATTAGGTTTTTTTCATGGAAATGCAAATGGTAAATTTGGAGCTGAAACGGAAGAAGCGGTAAAAAGATATTGCAAAGCAAATAACTTATATATAAGAAAAACAATAAATGTAGAATTGCAAAAACACATGGGATTTATATTGTTTGAATAATAATAGTATAAATGCAATATATTTCTAATATATATTTTTTTCAAACACTTGAAAAAATATGTCGAAAAATGTATAATATCCTGTAGAGAAAGGGGAGATATTTATGTTTTGTGAAAAATGTGGAGCAGAATTGCCAGAAAACTCTAGTTTCTGTGAGAAATGCGGCAATAAGATAGGAGATGCAAAAAGCGGTACAACAAAAATACAAGATGATGTTGTACAATACAAAGTTAAACCTACATATAAATTCTTTTATATGATGGCATCACCTTTAATAACATTTTTAATATTATTTGTAATAATTGTATTACCTACAATGTTTTTTGATATGGCAGTAGGAGGAGTACTTTTACTAATAATGGGAATTCCATTTGCAATAATTGTATTAATAAAAACATTAATTAATAAAAAACAATATAATTGTTACGAATATTGCTTTTATAAAACTAAAGTAAATTATAGAGATAGTTTCTTAAATTTATCTGAAAAAGAAGTAAAATATAAATACATTAGAGAAATAACAATGAGACAAAGTTTTATACAAAGAATGTTTAATTTAGGAAATGTTATATTATTTACTAATGCAGAAACAGGATTTGGAAATGGTATTGCGATAGTAAATGTTGAAAATGTTAAAGAAGTATATGAAAAAATTAAAGCTTTAATTGATATTGAATAATATAGAGAGGAGTAAAATATGTTTTGTAGAAATTGTGGAGAAGAAATTAGTGATACAGCGCAGTTTTGTCCGAAATGTGGATATAGTATAAAAAATGGAGAACCAGAGAAGAAAAAAGCTGTTGAAGATAATGTTGTAAAATTTAAGTTAAAACCTACTTTTAGCGTACCATATAAAACCATAAGTGCATTGTGGGATGCAATTGTATGGATATTTGTAATAAGTGTACTTATTATAAACTTACCAGTTTTATGGGTGGAATTTCCAATTACAGGTCTTATTACTTTTGCAATCGTAGCTGTTTACGTTGCAGGTAAGATATTATTAGGGAAAAAACAATATGAAAATTTAGATTTTAATTTTTATGCTACTAAAGTAGAATATGTTGATGGATTTTTAAATAAAGAAGAAAAAGAATTAAAATATAAATATGTAAGAGAAGTAACAATGACACAAAGTATAATAGAAAGAATGTTTAATTTAGGAACTATAAAGATATTTACAAATGCTTCAAGTGGAGGAAATGTAAATAATAGACATAACGGCATGGCAGGAAGAAATGGTGTATATATTCATTGTGTAAGTAATGTTAAAGAACAGTATCAAACTATAAAACAAATTATTAATGAAGGCGTAGAAGAATAATATTAATAAAAACGGAGATTATTGACAAAAAATGTTAAAATTTCCGTTTTTTTGTATATAAAAATTTTATGATTTTACTAAATTCTTATGCACATGAGGTACGTAAGAGCAGTTGACAATTTTCCAAATCCATTATATAATATTGAAGACGTTTATATATTGAAAAAATATATTATAAATAGCAAATTAAAAAAGCTTTACTGTATTTAAACATATACATTCTATGCTTATATAAACACAAGAAAGGAGTAAGTGAAACAAAATAATGATTTCACTGTTAGTACTAGTAGTACTTATACTAATAAATGCTTTTTTTGCAGCATCAGAAATAGCGTTTATATCATTAAATGATGCAAAAATAGAAAAGCAAGCAAAAGATGGAAATAAAAAAGCAAAAAAAATTAGAAAAATGTTAAAAGAACCAAGTAAATTCCTAGCAACAATACAAATAGGGATAACACTTGCAGGATTTTTATCAAGTGCATTTGCAGCAGACGCATTTGCAAGTGAGTTAGCTCCTCTACTAAATAATTTAATTTCATTAGGAATAGAAACATGGGAAAAAATATCAATTGTTATAATAACACTTATACTTTCGTACTTTTCACTTGTATTTGGAGAACTAGTTCCAAAAAGAATAGCAATGAAAAATCCAGAAAAGATTGCCTTTGGTTCAGTAGGGGTAATTAGACTTATTCATATAATAACTTCACCAATAGTAAATTTTTTAAACTTTTCTACAAATACAATATGTAAGCTATTTGGAGTAGGTCCTCAGGATGAAGAAACAGTAACAGAAGAAGAAATAAGAATGATGGTAGATGTTGGAGAAGAGAAAGGTTCAATTGAGGAAGAAGAAAAAGAGCTTATAAACAATGTGTTTGAGTTTAATGATAAAACAGTATCAGAAGTAATGATACATAGAACAGAAGTGTATGCAATAGATGTAAATTCAAAAATAGAAGATATACTAGCAGATTTAAAAGAATATAAATATAGTAGAATACCAGTATATGAAGAAAATATTGATAATATTGTAGGTGTTTTATTTATAAAAGATTTATTAGCACACGTATATTCTAAAAAAGAAGTAAAAGTAAAAAAGATAATGAGAGATGCGTATTTTGTATCAAAAAGTAAACCAATAAATGAACTTTTTAAAGAAATGCAAAAAAATAAACAGCAACTAGCAATTGTAGTAGATGAATATGGTGGAACAGCAGGAATAATAACAATGGAGGATATGATAGAAGAACTAGTTGGTAATATATTTGATGAGTACGATGATGTAGAAAAAGATTATGAGAAAATAGATGATAATACTTTTATGATAGATGGCAGTGTGAGTATATATGATTTAAGGAAAATACTAGGAGTGCAAATTCCAGAAGGTGATTATGATACCTTATCAGGTTATTTAATAGAACTACTAGGAAGAATACCAGAAGATGATGAAAAACCAGTTATAGAAACAAAAGAAGTAACTTATAAGATAGAAGAATATGAAGAAAAAAGAATACTTTGGGTAAAGGCATGTAAAAATGAAGTTATACAAGAAGATAAAGATGATGAAGAAGAAGAGGATGATGATTAATAAATTAATGGGCAGGTAGGATGTTGACCTGCCCTAATTTAAAGAAAAGGGTGTTATAAATCGTGTATGAAAAATTTGGAATAAGTAAAGAAATAATAGATTTAGCAGAAGAAGTTGAGCAAGAAATAACGCTAGAATTTAAAAAAGTAGATAAAATAAAAGAAGAAAACAGTTTAAAAGTATTGATGGCATTTCAAAAATATAATTTATCAGATATGCATTTTGGAAGTACAACTGGGTATGGTTATGGAGATATTGGAAGAGATACTATAGAAAAGATATTTGCAGATGTGTTAGGTGCTGAAGATAGTGTTGTAAGAAATCAATTTATTTCAGGAACACATGCTTTAACGGTGGCTTTATTTTCAATGTTAAGACCAGGAGATATAATGCTTAGCATAAATGGTAAGCCTTACGACACATTAGATGAGGTAATTGGAATAGTAGATAATAAAAGCTCTTTAAAAAGTTATGGTGTAAAGTACGAGCAGATAGATTTAATAGGAAATGAATTTGATATAGAAAAAATAGTAGAAAGAGTAAAGAAAAATGATATTAAACTAATATGTATGCAACGTTCAAGAGGTTATTCTTTAAGAAATAGTTTATCCTTAGCAAGTATAAAAAATGTGATACAAGAAATAAGAAAAGTAAATAAAGAAGCAGTTATAATGATAGACAATTGTTATGGAGAATTTACAGATACAATAGAACCAACACTATTAGGAGCAGACTTAATAGTTGGTTCATTAATAAAAAACTTAGGAGGAGGACTAGCTCCTAATGGTGCATACATAGCAGGGAGGGCAGATTTAATAGAGTTAGCAGCTGAGAGATTAACAGTACCAGGACAAGGAAAAGAGATTGGACCAACTTTAGGAATAAATAAGCAACTTCTTCAAGGGTTATTCTTTGCTCCACAAGTTGTTGCAAGCAGTTTAAAAACAGCGATATTTGCTAGTAGAATGTTAGAAAAATTAGGATATGAAGTTTCGCCAAAATATGATGAAAAAAGAACAGATATAGTTCAAACTATAAACTTTAAAGACCAAGAAAAATTAATAAGATTTTGCCAAGGAATCCAAATGGGTTCACCAGTAGATTCAAATTCAATTCCAGAACCATGGGAAATGCCTGGGTACACAGATAAAGTAATAATGGCAGCAGGAGCTTTTGTTCAAGGTTCATCAATAGAATTATCTTGTGATGCACCAATAAGACCTCCGTATACAGCATTTATGCAAGGGGGACTTACGTATGAATATGGCAAGATGGGAGTTTTAAAAGCAATCGAACACATGTTATCAAAATGATGTTATAGGTTAAGTAGTATTATTTTTAATTAGAACGTAAATTGTAGTGATAACAGTTAGTAGTATAAGATACAAGAAAAACACAGAAATTCAATTTAAGTAAAATAGGAGGAACGGAACTTTTTATGAAAGTAATTGTAGTTGGTGGTGGAGCTGCTGGAATAATGGCAGCAATTACATCAGCAGGGTGTGGAAACAAAGTTACTATATTAGAAAAAATGGAAGACTTAGGGAAAAAATTATTAATTACTGGAAAAGGAAGGTGTAATATAACAAATTCGGCAGATATGGAAGAATTTATGAAAAACATTCCAGAAAACGCTAAATTTCTATATAGTGCATTTAACCAGTTTAACAATAAAGACATAGTAAATTTTCTAAATGAACAAGGAGTTGCAACAAAAGTTGAAAGAGGAGAGAGAGTATTTCCAGTTTCAGATAAAGCGCAAGATGTATTAAAGGCATTTAAAAAAAAGTTAAGAGAACTAAATGTAAATATAAAGTCAAATTTTAAAGTGCAAAGAATTTTAATTCAAGATGGACACGTAATCGGAGTAGAAGGCGAAAACAAAGAAATAGTGAATGCTGATAAAATTATTTTAACAACCGGAGGAAAAAGCTATCCAGTAACTGGTTCAACAGGTGATGGATATAAAATGGCAGAAGAGGTAGGGCACACAGTAACTAAAATAAAGCCATCTTTAGTACCATTAACATGTAGCAATAATTCGGCAAGTTTGTGTAGGAAGATGCAAGGATTATCTTTAAGAAATGTTGCTATAAAAATAAAAAATGATGATAAAGTTATATATGAAGACTTTGGAGAGATGTTATTTACACATTTTGGAGTATCAGGACCAATTATTCTAAGTGCATCTGCAGTTCTAGTAAGGTATAAAAATATTGAAGAATTACTTAAACAAAATAAAATTAAGATATATATAGATTTAAAGCCAGCTTTGGATGAAGAAAAATTAGATAGCAGAATTTTAAGAGATTTTAAAGAATGTAATAATAAACAAATAAAAAACAGTTTTGAAAAACTACTACCAAGAAAAATGATAGAACCATTTATCGAAGTTTTAAATATAAATCCAGAAAAGAAAGTAAATGAGGTAACAAAAGAAGAAAGAAGAAAAATTGTAAATACACTAAAAAATTTTGAACTAACAGTAAATGGATTTAGGGGTATAGAAGAAGCAATAATTACTTCAGGGGGAATAAATATAAAAGAAATAAATCCTAAAACTATGGAATCTAAAATAGTAGAAGGTTTGTATTTTGCAGGAGAGATAATAGATGTAGATGCGTTTACAGGAGGATTTAATCTTCAAATAGCGTGGTCTACTGGTTATGTGGCAGGTTTAAATTAAAAGAAAAAGAAAGGAAAAATATATGCAATCTTTCAAAACAATTAGAGAAAATGTGTCGGCAGAAATAACAGAAAAAAAATCAAAGTTTATAGCGAATGTATTTTATGTGGAAAACGTAGAGGAAGCGGAAGAGTATATAAAACAAATAAAGAAAAAATACAATGAAGCTAGGCATAACTGTTTTGCATATGCAATCGAAACAAAGGATGGTGGGATACTAGTAAAATATAATGATGATGGAGAGCCGCAAGGTACAGCAGGAAGCCCGATGCTTAAAGTATTACTAGAACAAAATTTATCAAATATTTTAGTTGTAGTAACGAGATATTTTGGTGGTATACTTCTAGGAACAGGAGGATTAGTTAGAGCATATTCAGAAGCATTAACGGAAGCTTTAAGAAAGGCAGATATAGTAGAAAAGGCAAAGGGTTATGAAGCAAAAATACAAGTAGAATATAATTATTTTGAGCCATTAAAGTATTATTTAGATAAAATGAAGATACATATATCAAAAGTAGAATATTTGGAAAAAATAGAAGTAACAATACAAATATTAGAGGAAGTATCTAAGAATTTTGTAAATAATTATAATAATAATAATTTTAAAATTGAAAAATATAATATTGTAAAAGAAAAATTCGTTGAAATATAAGGCAAAAACCACTAAACTGGAAAAAATTTCAAAAAAACTCTTGCATTATTGGTAAAAACGTATTATAATGCACACTGTAAATATTTTACAATTATTTTTTAGGGAGGTATCAAATTGAACGAGAAAATTACTATTTTAGTTGCAGATGATAATGCAGACTTTGTAACAACACTAGTAGGACATTTAAGCAAAGAAAAAGATATGGAGGTTATAGGTATAGCCAGAGATGGAAAAGAAGCTTGTGAGAAAGTGGTAAGTATGAAGCCAGATGTTCTATTATTAGATGTTATAATGCCATACTTAGATGGTTTAGGAGTTTTAGAAAAGTTAAATGCAGATAAAGTAGAAAAAATGCCAACATGTATAATGCTATCAGCAGTAGGACAAACTAAAATAACTCAAAAAGCCATCAGTTTAGGTGCAGAGTACTATGTAGTAAAACCATTTGATATTGAAGTACTAATAAATAGAATAAGAGATATAAAAAATTATAAACCAACACCTACATCAACTACAGATAATTGTTATACAGCAAAAGAAACGAGATCAAAGTACATAGAAATAAATGAAATTGATAAGAAAAACCAAGAGAGCTTAGAAGCTTTGGTAACAAATGTAATACACGAAATAGGAGTACCAGCACACATAAAAGGTTATCAATATCTAAGAGAAGCAATAATGATGGTTGTCCAAGACATAGACATCATAAACCAAATAACAAAACAACTTTATCCAGAGATAGCAGATAAGTACCGCACAACTCCATCAAGAGTAGAAAGAGCAATACGTCATGCAATAGAAGTTGCATGGGCAAGAGGAAAAAATGATGCAGTAGAAAGCATATTTGGCTATACTGTATCAGCATCAAAAGGAAAACCAACAAATTCAGAATTTATTGCTATGATAGCAGACAAATTAAGACTAGAACTTAAAACAGCATAAATATCAAAAAATAAACCTCGAATACAGGGGTTTATTTTTTAGTATAAAAAAATTTTATATATTTACTTGCCTTTTTGTAAAAAATATTGTATATTATTATTCATAGGAATAAATAAAAAACACATCTGTGATTTTGACCGTTATAGATGTGTTTTTTCAATAACGTGGCAAACCATGTTTGTGGTTTCTCCATTTCCTATATTATACACATATTTTTGCAATATGTCAAATAATATTGCATGATTTTTTTAGTTATATAAAGAAAGTTATGAATATGAAAAAGTTATAGTAAAATAATGTATAATAATATTGCAATGTCTGAAAAATAACTTTAAGATATTTACAGAAATGAAAAAATATGGTAAAATATAATTATTCTACTT
>CANRAB010000030.1 GCA_947628475.1 uncultured Clostridia bacterium | reverse complement strand
TATACATTTTTTTAATCAAAAGTACAATAGTTTTTTTGTTACATTTTTGTTACATTTTTGTAATTATTTTGTAATAAAATTGTAATTTTTTTGTAATAAATAAGAGTTTTAATTTTCCTTTGTTATAATTCAATATTTTATAATTAAATTTTAAAAAAGCTATTATTGTAATATTAGTACAGCTATGACAATTATTCCTACTATAATTCTGTATATTGCAAATACTTTAAAACTGCCTTTCTTTAAAAATTCTAATAAGAATTTTATTACCAATATACCTACAATGAAACTTGTTAATACTCCAAGAATAAATGCAATTATTCCTGTGGTACTTGCTACTGTAAAATATTCTATAAAATCGCCTAACTTAAATAATGTGGCCGCTAATACAATGGGAGCTGAAAGCATAAATGTATATTTTGCTGCTGCTTCTCTTTTTACACCAAGCATTCTTCCTGTTGTCATGGTTACTCCAGATCGTGAAACACCAGGTATAAAAGCTAAAGCCTGTGATACTCCTATTAAAAAAGTTTGTTTAAAGGTTAGATGATCATAATCAGTTTCATTCTTAGCTTTTTTATCTACAATATATAAAATTATACCCATTACAATTAACGCTATGGCAACTATGAGTGGCTTACTAAGAATTCCTTCTGCATATTTATCAAGTATAAAACCTATTAATCCTCCAGGTATTGTGGCAGCAACTATGTACCAAAACAATTTGCCATCTGGATTTTTTTCTTTCTTTATTGCTGTTTTATAACCTCCTATTATTAATTTTATCCAGTCTTTAAAAAAGAAAATTCCTATTGCTAATAATGTTCCAAAATGTAAAGCAACATCAAATGATTCTGGTATTTGCCATTTCAATAACCATGGTATTAATAATAAATGTGCTGAACTTGAAATTGGTAGTAATTCTGTTAGTCCTTGTACTATTCCCAAAATAATTGATTGATATATTTGCATTTTTATCTTTTCTCCTTCATATATGATATTTTTATCATATATTAATATTATTTCTTTAATAATTTATATGTTATTAATTTTTAGATATACCTTTATTTTTTTGACTATTTAATATTTTTGTTAAATTATATGTATCATTTAGATATTCCTCTAATTCTAATTCTTCTTTTGTTTCTAGTTTATCTGGTTTAACCTCATTGTCAGGCTTCTTTATTGATTGTTTTACTATATAAAATATAGGTTCTTTTTGCATTATTTTATAATACTCTGAATCAACTCTTATGGCATTATTCAAATCCAAGATTGCTTTTTCTTTTTGGTCTTTCATTATATGTATTTTAGCCAATTCATAATATGCTTTCGCTTCCTTTTCATTATAAACACTTTTGGCAAAACTTTCTTCTGCCACGTCATATTCCCTATATAGTAGAGCAATCTGACCTAATCTATAATGTGCTAAGTACATGTCTTCGTTTAATTCTACTGTTTTTTTAAAACATTTTTTTGCTATATCAAAGTCATTTATTCTTGAATAGCATACACCTAAATTATAATATATTTCATAATTATTAGGGTAGTGTTTTAAGATATTAGTGTAAATTTCTATTGCTTTCTTAAACTCTTTTTGTTCTAGATAAATCTCTCCACAACATTTCGCCGCTTCTATCATATCTGGTTTGTTTTTTAATATTACTCTTAGCATTTGTATAGCTTCTTCTTTTTTCTCTAAGTTGTTAAGTAATACAGCAATTTTATAATATGTTTCATAATCATTTTCTTTTATATCTAAAACTTGAGCAAATTCATCGATTGCTTTTTGGGCACTACCTTCTTTTTCATAAATTTCTGCTAACATTCTATGACCTAAGTAACTTTTTTTATACTTACTTACTAAATCAATTAATATTTTTTTTGCTTTTTTTTCATTTTTCATTAGTAAATAAGTTCTTGCCATTGTAATTCTTAAAAACTCAGATACGTTTATTCTTTTTGCTTCTAATACAAAAACTGCAAGTGGCGTAATTATACATAACAAGTATAGTAATATTGTAAATAGTGCTCCAGAAAAAATATCAAATGTAATTTTTATAAAGTTTAGTAAAATTCCTAGAGCCTGTAAGCCTAAAATAAACAAGTATGTAGTATCATTCTTTTTTATTATTTTAAATAATACAATATATATGAACAGTACAAAAGCAATAACTGTAAATACAATTTGTCCTATCATTAGTTATCACTCCTTTCTATTCTTGTTCCTTTTAACCTTAAGAATTTTTACATGAATTTTTTTCTGTAATTTTCTATACATTTTTGAATTGTTTGTTCTGCTTCTTTTCTACCTAAAACTTCATCTACAACAGTTTCTTTATGTTCCAATTGTTTATATACTTCAAAAAAGTGTTTTATTTCTGCTGATATATGATTTGGTATTTCCTCTATATCTTTATATATATTCAAGTATGGATCTTTTTTTGCTACAGCAATTATTTTCTCATCTTTTTGTTCTGAGTCTATCATTATTAGAACACCTATGGGATAACATTCTACAAGAGTCATGGGATCAATATTCTCTTGGCATAAAACCAACACATCTAAGGGATCATTGTCCTCTGCATAAGTTCTTGGTATAAAACCATAATTTGCTGGGTAGTGTGTTGCTGTATATAGAACTCTATCCAATCTTAAAAGTCCTGTTTCTTTATCTAATTCATACTTGTTTTTTCCTCCTTTTGTTATTTCTATAACACTTACAAAATCATCTTTTTTTATTCTTTCTTCTTTTATATCATGCCAGATATTCATTTACATATTCCTTTCTTTTTTATATATCTATTTATTACTATTTTTTCAAATGGTCTTTTTAGTTTCGTAATCCATATATCTCTTTCATCTATTGGCTTTGTGAGAATAGTAAACATTTTACTTCTATTGCCACCTACAACATCTGTAAAAATTTGGTCTCCCACCACAGCTATATTTCCTGGTTGTAAGTTTAATATAGCTTTTGCTTTTTTAAAACCTTTTTTGTTGGGTTTATGTGCAAAGTACAGATATTGTAAATGCAATGTTTCTGCCACCTTTTGTACTTTAGCTACTTTGTTTGTATTTGATAGTATGCACATTTTTATTCCTTGTTCTTTTAATTTATTGCACCATTCTTCACAACCAGTTAATAACTTTTTATCGAAGTCTATTAATGTATTATCTATATCTAATATTAATCCTTTTATTTTATGTTCTCTTAATAATTCAATTGTTATTTGCTTTACGTTCTTTAAATATAAGTCCGGATAAAAAATCATTATTCCTCCATTATTTATGTAAATTTAATTGCCCCTACAAACGTTGTAGGGGAGCTTTATTAATATAAACCTCAAGTATATACACTGCAGATAGCGTGTCCACAATGTTTTTTTTATTTTTTGGTTTTATTCCAAGTTCATTCATAGTTTTATGAGCTTGGACAGTTGTTAACCTTTCATCAACTGTCTCTATTTTTATTTTATTATACTTGCATTTCAATTTATGAATAAATTTTTCTGTTTTTTCTACTCTATCCGCTTTAGTACCATTCATATTAAATGGCATACCAACAACAATAGTAGATATTTGATATTTCATCATAATATCATCCAGTTTAGTTAATATTGCTTTATCATTTCCATTATGAGTTATTGTTTCTAATCCTTGTGCTGTGATGCCTAGTTCATCAGTTATTGCTGTTCCAACTCTTGTATCTCCATAATCTATCCCTAATATTCTCATTATTCCTCTATTCCTATATAACTTTTTACCATTTTTTCTAGCAACTCATCTCTCTCTATCATTCTAATTATATTTCTAGCTTCTTTATGACTAGTTATATATGTTGGATCTCCTGATAGTATATAACCAACTATTTGATTTATAGGATTATATCCTTTTTCTTCTAACGCTTGATATACCTCTTTTAAAATCTCTCTAGTTTTTAAGTTTTTGTCTTTTTCTACTTTAAAACTCATTGTCTTATCACTTGCCATAATTTACCTCCTTAAATACAATTTATTTCACTTTCATCTCTGCTACAGTTATCTAAATACTCCTCTAGCTTCTTAGTAACTTCTTCAATTCCTGTGCCCTTATAATATGTTCCCAATACAAAATTTGTGCTAGGATTAATTTCATATTTGTTTTTGCTCTTTTTATCTTCTATAACTATAGTTGTTTGTTCTATATTTTTCTTTATTCTTGATACAAATTCTATAGTTTCCTCAATTTCAGTTCCAGAAAAAGCTATAGCAAATTTAGGTCCCATATATCTAACAAATACATACTCAGTAGATATATTAGTTTTTACAGCATTGGCTACTTTTATTATCATTTGATTTCCTATTTTTCTTCCATATTTTTCATTTATCTCATCTATGTTATTTATTATAAACATACAAATTGTGCTTTTTCCATATTTATCTATAGTTGTTTTTCCTTTTCCATACATATATTCCGCAGAATTTAATCCTGTAAATTTATCTACTCTATATATATTTTCTATTGTATTCTGATATGATATTGTTTTTAATACTGATATTATATTTTCCCTTATTACTTCAAATATTCCTGTATCCATTGAATCGAATGCATGAGCAACATCACTTTCTATAATCCAATACCCTATATATATATTATCTATATACAATGGGAAAAACATTGCTGACTTTGCTCTTGTCATATCATTTCTTTGATATGACAATTTTTCATTTGAATTATTTACTGTTACATATTTTGGTACTGCATTTTGTATGCTATCTTGAAATAATGGGTCAGTATGAAGATTTGTCATAGTTTCATGTAGTCTTTCATCAATATTAGTTGCTCTTAAAATATATTCTGCACCATTAAATACAACTATAGTAGAATATTTTATATTATATTTTTCTATTAAAATATCATTTATTATTTTTATTTTATCTTCTGTTGAAGTATTTTTTCCTATTGTGTCCATAAAATCTTGAAGTACTCGTAAATTAGCTATCTTTTCACTTGTATTACTTAATCCTTTTACTTTTTTATATATAGACAAATTATATGCAATTAAACTTATAACAACTATTACTAAAACTGCTATAACAACAATTAATCCTGCCAACTTTTTTCACCTCTTTTAGTATCTGTTTTTCATTTTACTTAAGGTATCATTTACTTCACTTGAAAATGTATTTCTGCCACCTACTTTGTTTCCTTTCATAGGTTGCCTATTTACTAATGGATAAACTGTATTTGCTAATTCTCTTAATGAATTACACAACTGTTTTGTATAACCATTTAAAGTTATTGAACAATTTACCAATGAATCCAAGTATTTTACATAATTTTGTTCTTCAAATGGAATTTCACAATAAGCTATATTGTCTTTATCAAACAATTCTGTCATATAAGTCATACTTGGTGCATTATAACAAGACATTCCTCCAATTAATGTTTTTATGCTTAAACTTCTTACTCTCTCTGATTTATTTATTACTATCTTTAATTTTTCTTGCTTTAAAATGTCCTTTGATTTCAAATTTCTTAAAAATGCTGTTAATGGTTGTATTGTTAATACATCCATCGTTTGTACTAAGTACAATTCTTGTACTCGCTGAAATACCTCAAACGGTGTTTCAAAGTCAGTATCAATTAAAATAGCAGAATAATTTTCTAATAATGTTGTTAATATTGTTTCTATTTGATAATCTTTACCTTCTCCTGGCATTTCTGTATATATAGTTAAATTTTTATTAACTTCTATTCCTTTTGGCATACCATTTTGAAGATTTTGCATACACTCTCTTGCTATATTCCTTAAATCTTCTTTATCATTTGTATAAATATAAAAAGCATTTTTACTTTTTGTCATATCTAGCACAGCAGTATTTATTCCCATTGAAGATAACATTTCTGCAGTATTATTAACTATAAATGATGTTCCATTTTTTGTTGTTCCTACAAAAGCTACTATTTTTTTATCACTAGTCAATAAATTACTATAATTTGCTCCAATATTAGATGTTCTAGTAAGATAACTATTATCTACTTCCTCATTTTTTTGCATTACTGGATTCTGCACACTAGGTCTGCTAGCTTCTTGTGTTACTATATTATTTACAACTAATGGTTCTTGTTGTATTGGTCTTTGAACTTGCTTTGCATCATTTTGTGGTTCTTCTTCTATACTAAATAAATCTAATTCTTGTTCATTTGCATTAACAGTTACTTTTTCTTCCTCTCTTTTTACTGGTTCTGGTATCTGTTTTTCTTCTTTTATATCAAACAAATCATCTTCTGCTTGCTGTTCTTCCTGCATATTAAATAAGTCTACTACTTCTTCATTTTCTTTTATATTATTTTCTTCTAGATCAAATAAATTAACATCTTCTTTTACATCTATTTCTGAATTACCTTCTTGTTCTATATTCTCATTAATATTAACTTGTGAGATTATATTTTGTTCACTATCTTCACCCTGTTCTTCAGGTAATGGATTTTTTCTTGGTCTTCCTCTACCACGTTTTGGTTTATTTTCTTGTACTTCCTCAGGTAACGGATTTTTTCTTGGCCTTCCTCTACCTCTTTTTTGAACCTGTGGTACTTCTTCTATACCTGATTGTTCTTCTACTGTAACTTGTTGTTCTACCTGTGGTTCAATAGTTTCTATATTTTCTGGTTCAACAATTCTTTCTTGTATATTTGCTTCAACATTTTGTGGTACGTCTTCTACTTCTTCTGTTTCCATTTCACTTAATAATGTTTCTTTTACTTTATCTTGATTTACACTTTCCATTGTTTCTGTGAATAAATCATCATCGTCTTCTTTATTAACATTAGTTATAGTATTACTACTGTTTATTAAATCCATTTTACTAATTTCTGGTTTATTTATTGTTGGAATAACAACTTTTTGAACATTCTCTGTTTTTAAATTTGTTGGAACAACAACATTTTTTACTTCTGTTGTTTTTCTTAACTGTTCTATTACATCATTTTGTTCAAATTCTTCTTCGTTTTTTTGCTGTGCTCGATTATTTCTTAATTGTTCTTTATAATTTGATGTTTTTAATTTAGCATTTATATCACCCATTCCGCCACTTGTTACTAATTGCTGATATTTAGGTGATCTTTCTTCTAAAACTGCTTTTACATTCATTGGTAAATATTTTATAATTATTTTAAGTTGCGTATCTGTATATTGTGCTACTATATTATTAAAACTTTCCAAATATTTATCTTCATTTTTCCCTAATCTTGCATAGTGTGCTCTAATGTTTTCTACTTCTGCTTCACTAACACTATTCTCACTTTCATTTTCTCCTAATTCACTCTCTTGAATGCCATAATACATCTTTGCTTTTTCTTTGTCTCTAGGACTATATATTAATCTGCAAACTTCATCTACGCTTCTATCTTGCCCAATAATAGCGTTATATATTTCTTTTTTATATATATGTGATAAAATACTATCTGTTTTTTTTCTTCTATCTGCACAGATTAATATAATATCTATTTTTTCACTATTCATACTTCTTGCTTCATCTGCTATGTTATTATATTTTTCTAATAAGAATTTATCTATTGAAACATAGTTATTATTTGCAAATGGCTCTAAGTCCTCACTTATAACTACTCTACTGTAGCTTTTATCCTTTTGTAACTCTCTTAAAATTGCATTAAAATAATATACATTCTTGTAAGATAATATTTCTTTATAATCTTTTTGATATTTCTTAACAATTGCTTCTACAACATTATCATTATTTACTGCAAATAAGACCTTCATACGTTTACTCCCTCCAACCTGTTAATACAAGTGCATAAATAAATGGTAGTACTTGGCAAATTATTAATATTGTAACAAATACAATTACTGTACCAAAACCCCTATGTTTATAATCTAACCTTCTAGTACCCATTACGTACTGAAATACTAACCCAACTGCAATACCAGCAAAACATAGCGGAATACTGTATGGTTGTACAATATCATTAATTATATATGCTGCAAACCAATAAGCTCCATCTCCATATTTTTCTGTATATTCCTCTTTTTTTTGTTCCATTTTATCTTTTACGTCATTTGGATTATTATCTTCTGCAGCAAATACTATGTTTATTGATAATATACATAAAATTATAAGTACTATTGTAATTACTTTCTTCATTTTTCCCTCCAATTTTAACTACTTATTTTTACTTATAATATCATACAATATTCTTGGAAAAATAGCAAGTTTATTTTACGATTTTTTTTATTTTTGTTGCAATTTTTTTTAAAATATGATATATACTTAAATATAAAATTTTTATTCTAAAGTTTTATAATCATATTTATTTTTCATTCAGTTTTTATTTTGGAGGTCTTATGTTTTTTTCTACATTTAGATATCTAATTATTATCATTATTATTATTTTTTTTAGTTATATTGGATTAATCTTTTCTTTAGAAGCTACCACAGGTAGTTCAATAGATGGTAATTTAACTACTGATGATTATGTTATTTCTTCTTCTGGATTTATCTGGCCTGCACCTGGCTATAATACTATAACATCTTATTATGGATATAGAAATGCCCCAACAAGTGGTGCTGGGACATTTCATAGTGGAATTGATATAGGTGCTCCTACAGGTTCAAAGATTGTTGCTGCTTTTTCTGGAACTGTTATATTCATTGGTTTTAATGGTCCAAATGGTTATACTATAACTATTTCAGATGGTTATTATACTGCCAACTATTCTCATGTTTCTCCATATTTTTTAGTATATGAAGGTCAAAATATAAATCAAGGAGAACTTATTTCTACTGTAGGACCAAAAAATGTATATGATGTTCCTAATAATCCGTATAAAGATTCTGCAGGTAACCCTACTAATGGAGCAACTACTGGTCCACATTTACATTTTTCACTAAAAATTAAGGGAAGTTCTGTAAATCCTTTAAATTATTTTTAATAACGCATATTATAGTAACAAGAGTTTTATCTCCGTTCATGAGAATTTACTTCACCCATAAAACAGGACGAAAAGTCCTATATGCCGTTCCATCTCCCCTATCCTGTGCTATATAAAACAATCCCGTGGAAGAACCATCAGTAAAGGCAGCGCCAGCGACAGAAAATGCACTTAAACTAAAACACCATAAATAGCATCCGTTCCAAGCATATTTGCCGCAGTTATTTGAAGATACCTCCCAAATTCCATTTCCATATAGTCCTTTATTTAATAAATAACTTTGCGTCATTTGATTTTCTGGCTCTACGTCTGCTAGCATACATTTTGCAATATGCTGCTTTATAACTCTATCATCATTTTCAAAAAAGTTTACATATTCATTTTCTTCTACCTGAGCATAAAATGCCTGAAATTCCCATGCTCCTCCTGCCATATCGTATATTCCGTATACTGTTCCTGTGGTACTTCCATGTATTCCCTGTTCTGTATTATATGTATAGAATGTTTTTGTTCCATTATTTTGATAATTTATAGTAACTACTCCATTTTCTTCCGTTATTCCATCAATAGATTTTATACTTATTTTTCCAGTATAGTCATCTCGACTTTTACCTACCATTCCTGTTCTTGTTGTATAATATGGACTGTTTGCATCCTTTCCATCTCCTTCAAAATAACTATTACTCCATATTCCTGAGGAGCTATCACTTCCTTGTGGGTTTCCGTATCTACTTTGTGCTAAATACGCTACTGCTCCCCATTCCACATTCTTTATAAGATGACTATCTGTGCTACTTGTTAATCCGTGTATATTGCCTTCTTTTACCATATTCGTACACGCTATATAACAATTCTTTACATTTATATTTCTCCAACTTGTTACATTTGGACGTATTGTTACTTGGTCGCTATCTGCACTATTAGTTGGTGCTGACGAATCTTCTATTTTTAAATACTCTTCCCCTTTTGAACTTCCATAGTTAGTTCCTAAATTTGGATTATCTTTGCTTGTTTTATCACTACTTGCTTCAAACTTTGCTACCCATATTCCTGTTAATTCTATTTTTTCTTCTCCACTTTCGTTCATTTCTCCTGTACCTACACTAAAGGCAGGATGCACTACATAGCCATCTGGAAATTGTGTAAAGTTATTTGTTGTGGTTTCATTATACTCTACTCCGTCTATCATGTCTTCTATTCCTGACGTTCCACTTAAGAACTTTATATCTATTATTCCTGCATCACTTGTATGATAATTCTCTTGTGGTATTTTATAGGCGTACCTTGGTATCCATACAAACATTCCTAGTATATCTTCTTGTAATATTGGTGTTCCTGCTTCTGCTTCTTGATACTGCCCTCTTGTTTTACTTCCTGCTATTAAAGTTTCTCCTTCTGCACCTTTTGTTCCATCTTTCTTTACTGTTACCACATTTGCCCATTTCTTGGTACTTTGTGTTGTTCCATATTCATACCAGTCGTCTGTGTCCTTATCTGCTTTTACCCATGATTTTTGATTTTCGTCCCATGTTACTGCTATCATTCCTTCCATTACTTCTGGGGCATTGGGTTTACTATTTATATTATCTATCTTATTTACCATGTCGTTAATCATATTTAATTCATTCTTCTCTGCTTCTTTTGTCTTACCCACTGCTTCTCCTGCTTTACTAAATATGCCTCCACTTATCGTTACTTGTATTGTTACTGCTACTAATATTAACATTACTATTATTGTTATTATTAGCGCTATTAACGTTATTCCTCGTGTTCCTCTTTTTTTCTCCATTCTTAAATTCCTCCTTTTGCAGTTTGAACTGCATTTTTGTTTACTTTATATCTTTTTTATTCATTGCTCTTTTCCCTTATTCAATACAAAAAGTTGACATACTAAAAGTTCATGAAGTATCGTTCAAATTTTTAAACTTTAACTCTATACTTCTTACTTTCAGCACATCAACTTTCTGCTTTCTATATTTTAAATATAATTTACCTGTTAAATAAAATTCTGCATTATTTAAGCATACAAAAGAAAAACTATCTTCTAAATTATAGCTCTCTCTCTCTCTCTCTACATTACCAACGGTTTTAGCGTTTTTCATCTTCTTCATTCCTCTCTTTTGTTTTTTAATTCTTAAATACCCCATCTTTACTTAAATAAATATATATTTTTTACTTTTTTATCTTAACATATAAACCTTGTTTTTTCAAGTATTTTATGATTATTATATACTAACTTTATCTTCTTAAATTTTATATTATGGTATAATATATTTAATTACAATATCTATTAAATAATTTTTTACTTCTTATCAATATTTTCTATTTCTTCTATACTTAATCCTGTTATTTCTGATATGTCTTTTATTTCCATGCCTTTTTTTAACATATTTTTTGCTATTTCTATATTACGTTCATTTCGTCCAACCTCTAATCCCTCTTTTAATCCTGCTTTTCTTCCTTGTATACGTCCTTTTCTTAAACCTCTTGCCATTCCCTCCTCTATTCCTGTTAATCTTATATTCTCTTCATCTCTTATTGCTTTTAATCTTAATTCATATAACTCTCGTTCTTCTTTATCTTGACTTAATTTCTCTACTTCTTTATTCGCTTTTCTTATCTCACTATTTCTTTCTATTATCATCCCTATTTCCTCCCCCTTTCCACTTATCAAACATAACCATTGTTCCAATCTATCTTCTATATCTGGCTTTTTCTTTAAAAATTTTGGTAATTCTATAAAATGCATTTCTATTTCCTCACTCGCATTTTTTTCCTCTTCCTTATATCCCATATCTATATATCTCTCTGGCTTGGTCTCTTCAAATTTCATCCTCGCTATTGAATGATATGCGTTTCTTTTATAGTAATTGAAATTTAATATATTTATTGTTATTACCCTTTTGGCTTCTATGTACGTTTCCCCTTCTTTTAATTGATCCGAATATATCTTACTTAAATATTGTGTACTTCTTTTATCTATATTATGCTGATTCGTTATTTGCATTTCAACTTCTATTATCTTTTCTTCATCTATTTTAGCTCGTACATCCAATATCCCTATTTTTGCATCTCTTATATTCTTTGTTATTTCTGGATTTTGTATGACTATTTTTTCTATTCTTATTTCTAGTATTGCTTCTAATAAATCTTTTAACATACTTTCATTTCCATTTGTTCCAAATACTCTTTTAAAGGCATAGTCTACCATTAATGACATTTTTTCTATACTTTCTTGATCTTCTTCTTGTTGTCTCCATTGCTTTTTTGACATATCATCTCTCCTTTTATTCTATCAAATTTTTTTCCTTTATTCAATACTTTGGGGATTTTTTTGAATTTCTTAGATTTTTTAAATTTTATCATCTACATTTTGCTAAATATTATAAAATTGAAAATAATGTTGATTGTCGATTACCCGTATAAATATAATACTCTGTATATACTAAATAACAATAAATTCTGGATTTGTAATTTTAGATTTTTGTCTTGATTTTAATTTAAATTTCTTTACCAACTTTATAGAAAAAATTTTCAATTAGAATTTTAAATACTTTCTTAATAAATCTTTTATATCGTTATAAAATTTTTATTTATTATTTTATAACATATTTTTCTTATTTTTGCAACATTTTTCGTTCGACTTTTTTCGACACTAGTAAATTATATTACAAAAAGTTCCCATAATTAATATATTATTTTTACGTTAATAAATAATAACAGATACTCCATTACTTGTCTAATATTCATAAAATGTTTTTGTTACTTCTGCATTCTCATTAGATGTATCTTGATATGTTATACTTATTTTTCCATTTTTTTCTCGCTTTTTTTCACTAAATCTCTTGCAACAAATTCGTCTCGTATACTTGCAATTATTCCTGTTCTTGTTGTTAATCCTTGGATATTATTTGACTTTACCATATTTTTACAAGAGGAGTATTGCATATTCATATTTTTATTTTAATTCTGTTGACAGGTTATAACATTTTATGTTATTATTTTAAAAGGTGATAATAATGGATGAAAATAAAAATGACATTGAAGTTGTTATGGATGATAATGGAAAAGACTTAGACATTTCTCCTGTTTATGAGCATCTTAATGTTGCTAAACCAAATCCTAAAGAAAATAAGAAAAATATTATTATTCCAGAAGTAAAAAAACAAGAAACTTCAAAAGAAACTTCTAAAAAAGATTAGTTGACCTATTTTTATTAAATGGGTCAACATTTTTATATTATTATACCTTTTTGCTTCACTTTAAAAGGGGCTGTAAAAAAAGTCCCACCAAAAAATGAGTGAAAAATTTGCACTCATTTTTGGTATAAAAAAAGCTACTAATACCAAAATTAGTAGCTTTTATGGTATAATTTAAATATGAAAAAAAACAAATATACCAATAAAAATTATACACCAAAACAATTAAAATTACCAATAGAAATTGAAAAAATTATTGAAATTTCTGATCCAGTATATAGTTTTTGTGAAATAGTTGATTGTATTGACCT